>CAYYKV010000025.1:0-24188 GCA_964468605.1 uncultured Occallatibacter sp.
CGCGGCAGCCGCCTTCAATGTCAATTTCATTTATGCCTCTCTTTTCATTTGGGATTATGTTGGTAGGTGGCAGCGCCCTCGTACACAACGGACGCAGTTCACTGCTGCATCCCGGACGCAATCATGATTAGAAAGATCTGCGGTATTCCCATCGGCGCGAAAAACCAGGGGAGTGGTCACCGATGGATCTTCGTGCCGGCAGACCTCCCTTTTCGTTCCACATACAAGACTCGCAGAGCAATGTTAAGATTTGAAGAATTCACATTCTTTTAAAGAAGAAAACGCGGCCCAAGTCCCATTGACTCAGAGGCTAACTCCTGTATTTGAAATAAAGATCTTTGAAGACTTTTCCCCTGCGGAAAGGACTGGGCTTCCGTCCTTCCGCTCGTCCGTTTGGTTGAGGGAAAACTAGTCCGATGGTGTGTTGCCGGTTCACCGTCCCGTCCGTCATGCTCTGTCATTACCATGAGAAAGCTTCCCCTTTCCCTCTTAATCGTGCTGGCGTCTGCCAGTGTGCATGCGCAGAGCGGCCCGCCAGGTCCCGCTCCCAACGGATTCTTCAACCAATGGCTGACTCGCACGTCAGCCACGCAAGCCAAACAGCCTGCCTGGGCGGTTCCACTGGTCACCACCTACACCGGGCTCATCCAGGTGGCGCGCACCGACTTTACGAGGCAGGTAACACCTGCTCTTACCGACACGTGGAACTACGACAACAGCAAGGGCGTGAATCTGGTTCCCTGGGCTAACACCGAACTGGCGGCGAATCTGCCCCCATACATCCAGCACAACTCAAAGGCATTGGATGGCTGGGGAGATTTCTCATTCCTGCTGAAGTACCGGATCGCCAGCGGTAACCAAACGCACGGGGCATATACCTTAAGCGCATGGGTGCTGACCACGGTGCCCACCGGCAGTTTCAAGAACGGCTCGACCAATGCCAGCGTGCAGCCGAACGTGGGCGGCGGCAAGGGATTTGGGAACTTCGACGTGCAGACATCGCTAGGTGCCACCCTGCCGACGGGTGCCCCGGCTACGACGACCTCGGGACGGCCTTTGTTGTGGAACACTGTGGCACAGTATCGTTTGGCCAAGCTGTTTTGGCCGGAGATAGAGAGCAACGCCACGTTCTACAAGGGTGGAACGAATGACGGGAAGACTCAGGAGTTCCTCACCCCCGGGATGATCATCGGCAAGTGCGCATTTCACCCAGCCGATCCCAAGGCGCGGCCTGGGATTGCGTTTGGCGCGGGGATGCAGATCGCGACCAGCAAATTCCACACTTACAATCACAACCTTGTGATGACAGCGCGGCTGATTTTCTAGTGTTGTACTGCATCTCGTCGTCGAAATATGCAAGAGAGCCCGGCTTCATCGCCGGCCTTCTTCATTTGCCCGCGCTGAGCAAGTTGGCCAGAAGGCGGTAAGGCCCCGGTACTAACTCAGGAAACTGACGATAGAGCGCGTAAGCGACGTAGATATAGGTTCCCCTTCCGCGGTGCGCGACGAGGAGCCCTCCTCGTTGCGGATCCTGCCCCGGATCGGCGGTCTCAGTGAGCGCCGTGTATCCGGGGTCCCAGTGATCGAGAAACCCGTGACCACGCTCTTCGAACCATCCGTCAAAATCGGCGGATGTAATTTGATTGGGCGAGGTGAGAAGCGAGTTTGAGAGATCGAGGAGCTTGACCGGCGCCTGCTCGTCTACCACGCGCTCGGGAAAGCGGCCCATCGCAACCGGCAGCGGCGCAGGAAACGTGTTGCCCTGGTATTGCACCACGACCGTCCCCCCTCGCTCCATAAACTGCTCAAGGCGTGTTTCGGCAGCGGCCAGCGCCGGGCGCACCGAGTACGCGCGAATTCCGACGACCAGAACGTTCCACTGCGACAAGTCAGCGGTGGCAAGCTCGTCGTCGGTGAGGAGGTGCGGCGTGATGCCAAGCGCCTCAATGGCCTCGGGAACATGATCGCCTGTTCCCATCACGTAGCCCACGCGCAGCCCCGGCTGCAGCTTTACGTCGATTTTGCGCGTACGAAGCTCCGCGGGCTCGTACTGGTTATAGGGAAGCAAGCCTGTATAGCCGATGCTCTGCCAACCAATCGAGTAGCTTTGATTGCCGACGTGCGCGATCGCCTTGATCGTGTAGGCGCGGGCAGCGACGTCGCCGGAAGACGTAACCGAAAACACGAGAGGCTCCGTGTCGCCAGCGTCTTTTAAATGAAATTCGCGCCGTGCGGGATCGGCGCGCCAGCCTTCGGGCAACTGGAGCACGACGAACCCTTCGGCGTCGTGCTCGGCGTGAACCGTAATATTGACCGGCAGCGCCGAACCATCGAGCGGAAGAATGCGCGCCTCCGGCTCGACGCGCACGCCGATGGCCGGTGTGACCACTAGCGGCTGATAGACGCCGCCGACCCCGTTGACCCGAGCTAACGTTTGCACCAGCTGCCCAATCCGGATGGGAACGCCATCAAAGGTGAACTCCGCCCAGGCTGACATTGGATAGGGCGCGAACGAGCGCTCGCGCCAGGCTTCATTTGAAAGGTCGTAGATGGGCTGCTCGGTGGTGGCCCGTGTGAAGTAAGGTTCGGTCGGCGTCGCGTCGTCGGGAACCCGCACGTGAAAGACCTTGTCGCTCGCCGGAGCCGCGGCTTGCTTTGCGTCGATCGGTCCATCGGCTTGGTCGATTTTCCATGAGGCTCCATCGCTGCTTACGAGCCATACTCGAGTCAGCTCCGCCGCGTCCAATCCCTGCGCGAGATGTACGCGAACGCTGAAGTTCTCACCCGGCCACACGCTTCGCACCGTCTCATCGGCCGATGCGCCGCGCCCCCCGAAACCCTGCGTGCCGCCGTTTGTCGTGAATGCAACCAGGTCGAGGCCAAGCAAATCCCTGAGCGCCGTTTGAAACTGCTCGATCTTCTCGCCGAGTTCGAGTTCAAGTCCTGCCTTCGCTTCAGCGTCAAAATCGCTTGCCTTCACGCGCGTGTAAAGGTCGAGCGTCTGGCGATAGACCGGTGCGAGGTTGTGCGCGGCATCAACGCCACTCTGGTTCTTGCAGTCGCTTGTAAATGCATTCAGGCCGCTCTCGATTTGGCCGAGGCCGTCCGTAAGCCACTTGGGCGGTGTGCTTCCTGCCAGCCGCGTGAGACCCGTGATACCGGTGGCGATGTGAACCTTCGCGTTCCAAAACAGGCTCGCATCATTTTTTTCCGCCCCGACCGCAGCCGCCGACGGTGCGGCGGCCCACAAGTGGTAGCTCGATGAATCCGGGGCGATGAGCGCGGGATCGGCGCCACCATACTGCGACTTTTGCTCGCCCCAGCCTTCGCGCGCAATCTGCACATAGGTGCGGCCTAGCGCTGCGTCCCATGTGCCGACGGGAACCGTCACGTCCGCCGGCAGTGCGCCTTCGATCCACTCACCGGTGAGGTAATTACGGAAACGCGCCGGCGCCCACTTGCCGGTAGCATAGTCGAGCATCTGGCCGTTGGTGATGGGGGCGAATGGAGTGCGCGAGTAAACGGCGAGCGGCTGCCAGGGCTCCAAACCATTCTTCAATTGCTCGGGAAAGACATTGGGATCGGCCGCGGCCTTGAAAGCTTCCTGCGCGATTTCCCCGGAGACCTGGTGATGACCGTGCCCGTCGCTCACGCCGCCGACAAAAGTCGAGAGGATAACCTGCGGCCGAACCATCCGCACCGCCAGCACCGCGTCATAAAGCACGCGATCATGGCCCCATTTTGAGAAGGCCTCTTCCTGTGTCTTGGAGAATCCGAAGTCGACTTCAGTACCCCAAAGTTGCCGCACGCCATAATATTGATCGGCCTTGAGGAGCTCGTTGGTACGGATGAGGCCAAGCGCATCGTAGCTTTCGGCGCCGAGCGCGTTCTGGCCCCCCTCGCCGCGCGTGAGAGTAAGCAGCGTGACGCGTACACCGAGACCGCGAGAGAGGTACGTCATGAGCGCGCCGTCTTCGTCGTCAGGATGCGCAACGATGAAGAGCACGCTGGCCGTGGTGCCGAGGCGCTTCAGAGTCTGCTCAAGATCGGCAGCGCCGCGATCTTCAGGCAACGGAAGAGCACTGGCCGAAGGCTCGGGCAACGGAACCTGCGCCAGCTCGGCCTCCGGCGAGGGCTGCTGAGCCGGTTGCGCACGGAGAGTTGCGGTCCCGGCGATCAGCAGCAGCGCCACGCCGAGCGCGATGTCTCGCAGTTTTCGGGGAATGGAATTCATCAAGGTCAGTTTACAATCCGGCAGGCGCGATCAGCGCCAGTCGTCGTGGGCGCCGGCAAGTCCTTCGTTCACCACGGCCTCGAACCCGGTGTTTTTCTTGACGAAGATCTCGCTGAACTGGCGGTCCTGGCGGAGCAGAATGGCCTGCAGGCGCACCAGCTCAAGCAGACCCAGGAACATGGCGATAAGCGCGCGCTCGGAATGCGTGTGACTGAGCAGTCGGCGCAGGGCCACGGGCTTGTCTTCCATTGTGAGGCGGCGGGTGAGGAAACGGATCATCTGGCCAACGGTGACGGAGTCTTCCTCCACGTTGATGATGGGGCGGTTGCGCGCGCGCTCCAGAATGTCGCGGAAGATGCGCACGAGATCGGTGGTGTCTGCGGCGATTTCGGGCTCCGCTCCCGCATCCTCGCGGAACTCGCGCACGCCGGGATTGGTCCAGGTGTTGGCTTCGAGCATTTGCTTATCGTGGAGCATCTGCGCGGCGTTCTTGAAGCGCTCGTGCTCGAGCAGGCGATCGACCAGCTCGCGGCGCGGATCCTCGGCAGACTCCTCCGGCCCGACGGGCGAGCGCGGCAGCAGCATCTTGCTCTTGATGTGAATGAGCAACGCCGCGGTGTAGATGAAGTCGCCGGCTACGTCCATGTCGCTGGCGCGCAGATGGTCCACGTAGGCCAGGAACTGCGCGGTGATTTTGGCGATGGGAATGTCGTAGATGTCGATGTCCTGCTTGCGGATGAGGTCGAGCAGCAGGTCGAGCGGGCCGTCGTAAATCTGGCCTACGAAAACCGAGAAAGGCGATTGCTCGGCATCTGCACCGCGAGCTTTGAGCGCCGCGGCAACTTTCTCGGCGGTGGTGGGCTCCGCGATGTGCGATTCGGCAGCCAACGGCGGGTCGAAGGGTAGCTCGGCGGATGGGCCTGGCGCTGGAACTGCCGTGTCGGCGGGCGGTTCGGGCGCGCGCCCGGTTGCGCTCTCATCGGGTTGTGGGGATGCATTCGTCAACGCAATCTCTTCTTCGGGTGCTTCAAGCTCTGCGGGTTCATCCGGCTCGATTAACGCGATTTCAGATTCGATTTCAGCGGCTTCTCCCGTACCTGATTCGACCTCGCTCTGTCTATTCTCGTGCCTAAGGCCGATCTCGGACTCGGGTCTACTTTCGGTCCTAAGGATACCTTCGAGCTCAGCCGTTTCTTGCGCGTTCGATTCGACCCCCATCGTCTCAACTTCAACGGGCTTCACGTCGATCCATTCGGCCTCAACGCTCTCAGGCGCTGCGACGAAGCGTTCCGCATTCGTCTCTGGGCCAGCCTCAACTTTTCCGTTGCGGTGGAAGAGCCCAAAACCGGAGCGGATTCCGCTCAGCGCAAACTCGAATGCCCAACGCCACCACGGGACTTTCTCTTGCATCACTTGCACGTTCCTGACCCGACCAACCCCGATTGCCCCCGTGGTTCGTTCCTGCCGTTCATCCGGCGCGTTTCCGCGTTTGTCTCATGCGGGCGTGACGGTCGTCAACGTCATTTGCATGGCGTTGCGCACTTGGATCATCGTTTGCTCGGCGCGGGCCGCAGCGCGGCGTGAACCAGCCTTGAGAATCTCGATGGCCTGATCTTCTGTTGTCGCAGCGCGGCGCTGCTGGATCGGCTCGAGCACCTTTACCAGCGAGTCGGCGGCCCAGCCTTTACATTCGATGCAACCGATCCCCGCCGAGCGGCAGCCTTCATAAACCCTGGCCATTGTCTCGGTGGAGGAGAAAACCTTGTGCAGGTCGCCGACGGGGCATTTGTCGGGATCGCCCTTGTCAGTGCGGCGGACGCGCGCGGGGTCGGTGACCATGGTCTTCAGTTTTTGGCGCACCACCGGCTCGGGGTCGCTCAGGAGAATGGTGTTGCCATAGCTCTTCGACATCTTGCGGCCATCGGTGCCAGGGAGCTTCGGCGAGGGCGTGAGCAGGACTTTGGGTTCGGGAAGAACCTCGCGATCGCCGAGCTTGTAGAACCCATTGAAGCGTCGGGCGAGCTCGCGGGTCAACTCCACGTGCGCCTGCTGATCCTGACCCACGGGAACGAAGTCAGGCTGATAGAGCAGAATATCGGCGGCCATGAGAACGGGGTAGCCGAGGAATCCATAGGTGGTGAGGTCTTTGCTCGAGAGGTTCTCCTGCATCTCCTTGTAGCTGGGCACGCGTTCGAGCCAGCCGAGCGGTGAAATCATCGCAAGGTCAAGGAACAGCTCGGCGTGTTGCAGTACACGGCTCTGCAAAAAGAGAACGCTGCGCTCGGGGTCGAGGCCGGCAGCGAGATAGTCGAGCATCACCTCGACGGTGTTGGGCGCGATCTGGCTGGTGTCGGCGTAATCGGTTGTGAGGGCGTGCGAGTCGGCGATGAAGAAGTAGCAGTCGTACTTGTCCTGGAGCTTGACCCAGTTGGCCAAGGCGCCCATGTAGTTGCCCAAATGGAGCTTTCCCGTTGGGCGCATGCCACTGAGAACGCGCGGGCGGGACGACGGAGTGAGGGGTTCGGGCATGGGGCGCGTCAATTCTCCTGTGGTCCTCGGTGACGCCTTCGGAGGCGTCCTTGCAGCGAGCAAAGAAAAGCCGCCGCTCACTCAAAAAAGCGCTCAAAAACCTGATTCCATTGTAGCGGCAGAGCGGGGAGCGGACGGCGGGAATCAGAGGCGCAAAAGGAATGAAAACACGAGGACCAGAGCAGGCGTGAGCAGCAGGCGCAGAACGAAGCCCCCCACAAAGATCATGAGCAGGTAGCTGATCCAGCCGCCGATGCGGTCGTATTGCTGCACCGCGTTGTAGGGGAGCATATTGCGCACAACACGGCTGCCGTCGAGGGGCGGAATGGGCAGCAGATTGAAGAAGAATAGCGAGAAGTTGATGAGGATGGCGAGCGAGAAGAGCAGTGCAACCGGTTGTGCCCCGGTCGCCTCGGCAAAGCCCAATGCGACAGCGAAAGATAACCGCACCATTGCTCCGCCGCTCGGCATGGTGAGGGCCATTATGGTAAGACCCGCCAGAGCCAACAGAACCAGAATCAGGTTCGAAACTGGCCCCGCCAGCGTGGTCAGATTGTCGTCACGCACGATTTTCTTGAAGTTGCGGGTGATAACGGGCGTGGGCTTGGCCCAGCCGACCAGCATGAAGGGAATGCTGAAGCCGATAAGCGGCCCAAAGATCACCATGGCTGGAAAAAGCAGGGTCCCGACGGGGTCGATGTGGGCCAACGGATTGAGCGTAATCCGACCCTGCAACCGCGCCGTCTGATCGCCCAGGCGCGAGGCCATCCAGGCGTGTGCGCACTCATGAAAACTGAGCGAGAAAAGCAGCAAAACAAACTCGAAGACGGCAATGACGAAACGCTCAGACTGCAAAGGATTTCTCCGGGGATCAAGACCCAGCGTAGCACGGTGGGACCGCGGCGCTTGGGGGCCGATCGGCGCGTTCTTAGCTCTCGATATACTCCCAGAAGGAATCGGCAAGATCGGCGCCGAGCTCGGCAGTCATGCGGCGGGCGGCGCGCTCCACTTCTTCCATGAGGCCCTGGAGATAATCGCGCGAGCGCGAAACGGCGGCCACGGCCAGCGTGGCAGACTGCCATACGACAGCTTCGTCGAGCTCCGCTACGGAGACATTGAAGCCCTGCCGCAACTGATCCTTGAGCGAGCGAACCACCTGCCGCCTGTCCTTAAGCGACTTGGCGTGCTCGATGCGAATCTCGAGGGTCAATTGCGCAACCGGCATACGGGTAAGGAATTGACACGGACAGTGTAAGGCGGCGCCGCACGGGCGGAACAAGTATTTTCCTGGCCGGGGTGGGCGAACGTTCAGTCCGCAAACTTCGCCAACTGCTCGACTGTCGGCTTGGCCGTGAACAAGCTGACGACGATGAGCGCGGCGACCGCGGCGAAGAGCGCGGGAAAGATGGCGTCGCGATCCGCGAGAAGTGCGGGAAGGCGGAGAAGCTGCTTGAGGCCGGGTGCGTCCCAGACGAGAGTCACGACCGTTCCGGAAGCGATGGCGGCTACCGCGCCCCAGGCCGTTGCGCGCTTTGAATAAAACGCGGCCAGGACCACGGGGGTGACCGCGGCGGAGTAGATGGTGTAGGCGTAGAGCATCTTTTCAAGAATGCTGGGCGCATAGATGGCCTGATACAGTGCCCAGCAGCCCAGCAGCACCACCGCGAGGCGCGAGACGATGAGGACTCGCCGATTCGAGGCGCCCGGCGCGATGTAGCGTACGAAAACGTCTTCGACGAGGTTCGAGGCCGGGGAAAAGAGATAGTTCGAAGCTGTCGAAATGACCTTGGCGAAGACCGCGCCGAGCAGCAGAGCGCCCATAAACGCGGGCAGTCCGTGACGCGCCGTATAGGGAATGATCTCGTAGGGCTGGCGGGCGACTTCGCCGGTGGGGTAGAGCGCCGAGCCAAAGACAGCGATGGCTACGATCAGCGTTTCAAGCAGCAAAGTGCCCAGAATCCAGCCGACGACGGAGATGCTCGCGTCGCGCTCGCTCTTAGCCGAGAAGAATTTCTGGTACATCACCTGGTTGCCCAGCATGAGCAACATGGTGGGCACGAGGAACTCAAGGGCGCGCAGAAGCGTGAGGTTGCCCAGAACCTCGAAGTGAGTTTGCGGCAACGCGGCGTGCAGACCCGCCCATCCGCCGGCCTTGAGGAAGAGCATGGGTGTGGCGATGATGCAGATGACCGTGACCAGCGAGCCGATGGCCACATCCATATATGCCACAGACGACATGCCGGCCGTGGCGGTGGTGACGATCACGAACATGGCAATGATGTAAGTGCCCAGCTCGGGCGTGACGCTACCGGGAAAGATGAGATGCAGCACATTGCCGCCGCCCTTGAACTGATAGCTGGTGATGGCGACGTAAGCGAAGAGGATGGCGATGGTGCCGAGCACGCGAGCGGTCTGGTTGTAGCGCACTTCAAGCAGGTCAGGCAGCGTGAACTGGGCAAACTTGCGCGCCCGTGGAGCAATAAAATAGATGAGCAAAAGCCCGAGCCAGCCGCCGGCCGGTTGCCAAAGCGCGGCAAAGCCGTTTTTATAGGCGTTTTCAGCGCCGGCAAAGAGCGAGCCCGCACCGATCCACGAGGTGAGCAGCGTGAGGACGAGAACGATGGCGGGGAGCGAGCGGCCGGCGACCAGGTAGTCGGCCTTGGTCTTGACCCGGAGGGTGCGGAAGACGGCCACGGCCAGCAGTGTGGCGGCGATGGATACGAGAACAACGATATAGAGTGCGGACATGCGCTGGCTTCTCCGGGGCGGCCTGAGATTGAATGCAGTGTATCGGATGGCGCCGCGGTGACCTCAGAGGTATCTGCCAAGACAACCAATGCATCAAAAGTAATGTTGCGCCGGTTGACGCGCCGCCCGACTGGCGCTACTCTCGCAATACCGGATTTGGCATTCAACTCCAAGACGCGGTTCCGCAAGACCACCAGGAAGCTGGACCTGGGTTTGCCTCGCGGACACAGTCTCCCTACAAAACAAGCCGTTTGCCTTGAATTGCCCTGTCAGAGCGCGCGCCTGCAAAGCCGGCCGTCAAATCGGCCGGTTTTTGTGAGTTCCGCGCCAATCGCCGATAACTTACTTGCCAACCCGCCGGCAACGGCCCCACATGACCGCTGCCGGACAACCTTCAATCACCGTCCCGGAGGACGTAGAGCCCTTTGAAGATCGCCCTGGAGATCACGCCCAATCTTGAGCCCCTGTTCGGGACCCGCGATGAAAACCTAAGGCTAATGGAAGATTCGCTTGGAGTGCAGATCGATCTGCGCTCCGACGCCGTGCACGTGGAAGGCCCGGAACCGGGCTTGGTACGCGTGCAGCGCATCTTTGAGGACTTTGAAACGCTACGCCGCCAGGGCATTAACCCGCACAATGGCGAGCTGAACGGAATGCTGCGCCTGGTTGTTGCCGATCCCGTGGCGACGCTGCGCTCAGTTGCCGAGGCGGGTAAGCAGCGGTCAGTCGGGATCAAGCGGACGGTGCAGCCGCGCTCGATCAACCAGCGGCGTTACGTGGAGGCGATCGAGCAGAACGACATGGTGTTCAGCGTGGGCCCGGCGGGCACGGGCAAGACGTATCTCGCCGTGGCAATGGCCGTGGCCGCGTTCAACGCCAAGCGTATTGGGCGAATTGTACTGGTGCGGCCGGCTGTCGAGGCCGGCGAGCGTCTTGGTTTCTTGCCGGGCACACTCCAGGAGAAAGTAGATCCATACCTGCGCCCGCTCTACGACGCGCTTTATGACCTGCTCGATCCCGACCGCGTGGACAAGATGCTCGAAAAGAACATCATCGAGGTAGCGCCGCTGGCGTTTATGCGGGGGCGCACGTTGAATGACGCGTTCATCATCATGGACGAGGCGCAGAATACAACGGTCGAGCAGATGAAGATGTTCCTGACGCGCATGGGAAACAATTCGAAGGCCGTGATCACAGGCGACATTACGCAGATCGATTTGCCGAATCCGCGCAAGTCAGGGCTGCTGGACGCGATTAACGTGCTAAACGGCGTTGAAGGCATCGCATTTTGCCACTTCGACGACGGCGACGTGGTCCGCCACCCGCTGGTTCAGCGCGTGGTGCGCGCGTATGAGAGCGCGAAACCGCGGCAGCAGGAGCTTCCACTCACCATGGGCGACGGGATTCAGGTTGGCGCTCAGGAGAGCGAACAGCGCGCCGAAGGGCAGGCGAAGCATCCTGCGAAGCCACAGTAGCAGGACCTCTCACGTAGAATCGAATTCATCGCGGAGCCGTTCCGCACGGCGGCACCCTGCACGATGATTCTCCTCGATCCAGATTTGGAGCCTGACCGAGCGTTGGCTTCCGCCGATGCGAGGCGCTCCGATGCGTCCAAACCGCTGAAAACCCTCCTTCTTCCATCAACTCGCACGCTGGGCCGGTTTCTCACGCAGGCGCAGGATGCCGTCGGTCTCAGCGGCCAGGTGACGGTGTTGCTGACCACCGACGCAACAATCCGCGATTTGAACGGGCGCTTTCGCGGCAAAGACGAAGCGACCGACGTACTTTCGTTCCCCGCCAAACCGCTCCAAAACACGAAGCCCGCGGAGCGGGCTGCAGGGGATGTGGCCATCAGCGTGGAGACGGCGCGGAAGCAAGCTGCGGAGCAGGGGCATGCGCTCGGTGTTGAGTTGCGGGTCCTCATTCTTCATGGGCTGCTGCACCTGGCGGGCTACGATCACGAAACCGACGCCGGCAAAATGCGGCGGCGCGAGCGGCAACTGCGCGCGAAGCTTGGCCTGCCGCAGGGTCTGATCGAGAGGTCGGCACCCGAGCGAACGAAGATGCGGAGGCGCAAATCATGACTCCGCTCGAGATCGCAGCTCTTGTCGCGCTCATTGGGGTCGCCACACTGGCTTCATACATCCAGCGCGTTTACTCCGAGTACGGCAAGATTCTGAGCCGCGAAGTGCAGGAAAATCTGGACGCGTGGGAGGTGCGGATTGAGCCGCATCTTGGCCTGAGCCGCGAACACGCCGCACTCTGCGCCTCCGTTCTAAAACAACTCGCTCTCGGCGTGATCTCGCTTGGTTTTGGCGCGCTGCTTTTCATTCGCCCTACGCACCCCGGTCCACCCACCACTCTTGAGATCGCACAGGCCATTCTTGCCGTGGTGCTGGTCGTCATCTTCGCCTACCAGTTCATTCCCTCGCTGCTCTTCAACCGCACCCGCGGCCTGTGGGCGGCACGCTTGCTCTGGCTTATCCGCCTGCTGCTGTGGGTGGTCACGCCGGTCACGGTATTCATCCGATTTTTCTCTTCCGTCGCCGCGCTAGCCGAAGCGCCGGCTGGTCCAGAAGAAGAAGAGCCCGCTCCCGGCGTCGAAGCACTGATCGAGGCCGGCGAAGAGGAAGGCATCCTTGAGCAAAGCGACCGCGAACTGGTTCGCTCGGCGGTCGAATTCGGCGACATGCTGGTGCGCGAGGTGATGACGCCGCGACCGGAGATCTTTGCCGTTCCCGAATCCACCACGATTGAGCACTTCCTCGAGATGCTCCGCATACAGAACTACTCGCGCGTGCCGGTTTATTCCGGCTCGCTGGACAACATTAAGGGCCTCGCTTTCGCGCACGACCTTTTGCAAATTACAGACGACGAAGCACGGACGCGGACAGTTGCAACGATTCTGCACCCCGCGGCATTTGTTCCTGAAACCAAGCGCGGGTACGAGCTGTTACGCGAGATGCAACGCGAGAAGCAGCACATGCGAATCGTGATCGATGAATATGGCGCCGTCGCGGGTCTCGTGACCATCGAGGATCTGCTGGAACAGATCGTCGGCAATATCCGCGACGAGCACGAGATCGACACGCAGATCGAGGAGCCGCAGCGCGAGCCTTCGGGGTCGTGGCTCATTCCCGGCAGCTTTCCTGCCGATCAGCTCGGCGACGTGATTGGCGAGCCTGTGGAACTGGGCGAGGACTATGAAGCGACGACGGTCGGCGGCCTGGTGAGCGAGATTGTGGGACGAATTCCCAAGGCGGGCGAGGTAGTCACGCTCGAACCGCTCGGTCTGCGCGTCGAGATTGTGGCTTCGACGGGAAGACTGGTGGAGCGAGTGCGCCTGTTTCCGCCGACGGCGCGGCTGCCGTTCCCGAAGGATGCGTGAAGAAGCTAGCGAATCAGGCCTTTTAGGATGGCTGCCCTCCCGCTGATTCGAACGTCGCTGTGGGGCAGGCGCCGGCCTCGCTCGAAAACGGCCATGCTGTCGTAGAAGTGCATCGATAAGGTGGAATGGGTGAACTCGGTCGCCGGCAGCGCATCCCTGGTCCAATCGGCGTTTAGTTCATCGATGAGCCCTTTGCAGACTTCGATGAATGTGCCCTCGCGTTTCAGGCCCCCGCCGAACTCGTCCCAGTAGGCTGTATGAAGATCCTCCACCAGGTACACGCCGTTGGGAGAGGTGCGCGGGTAGAGAAACCGGAAAGTTTCCACCACGTCGGTCATCTGGTGGCTGCCGTCGTCGAGGACTACGTCTGGCGTTCCGAATTCCGCAATGACATCTCCTAGAAAACTCGTGTCGGACTGGCTGCCCATCCTTATTTTGATCTGGTCTTCCTCGAAGGTCTTGCATTCTGGGTTTACGTCAATTCCAACGATCAGCGCATGGGGGCCGAGGTAGCGCTTCCACATCTGTGCTGACCCGCCCCGGCCGCATCCAATCTCAAGGAAGGTCACGGGACGATTGACGAACCTGCTGAAGTGAGCCTCGTAGACGGGAAAGTAGTGCTTCCACTTGTGGATTGTTCGCTGCTTGTTATTGACGAACTCGGACCAGAGACTCAATCGACCCTCGCTTATGCCCACACAGCCAGTGATTTGCGGGACGCAGTCGTTTCTCGATCACCCGTGCATGATTCGCAGTGCAGCCAATAGAGATTAAACCATGCCCACCCATACCTGATCGCAAGGGCCATCACATCGTGAGCAGGGTAGGTCGCCTGAATCGAAGCGCTCAGCGCACCTTCCATGCACGCCATTCTTCGGCAGTAATCTCCCAAATCTCCGAGGGCAGGCGACCGGAGACGTAGTCCTTTTCGGTAACGCCGACCAGACGCATCCCGTGCTTCTCTGAGATCCGACGAGAAGTGAGGTTAGCAACGGCCTTGGCCACGCGCAACGATGGGAAGCCGAGCTGCTCGAACCAGAAGTCATTGGCCCACACGCAGGCTTCGCTCATCAGTCCCTGACCCTGCCACGCGAGGCCGAGCCAAAAGCCGCGATTGTCCTTCTCGCCCTTGCGCAGGTTGAGGTAGCCAATGATCTGGCCGGGCGCGGTCTTGAGCCGGAGCGTCCAGTGCCAGGCCTCGCCGCGGTCGATCGCCGGCAGAGAGATGTCGCGGATGAAATGTTCCGCGCCGTCTGGGGGATACGGCCACGGCACGCTGTTCACAAGGTAGCGCACGATCTCCCAATGCGGAAAGAGTTCCTGGATCTGCGGCGCGTCGGCCAGCGCGAGCGGGCGCAGAATCAGACGTTTTGTTTCACCCTCCGGAATCATGCGCCGATGATATCAACCCCCGAAAAAGCACCGCAGGAACGCTCGATTCTTGAGCGCGGGAAGACTGAGGCGGAATTTGCGTTGCGATTTTGTATAATCGCGGGAACTTGGCGATTGGAGTTGCGGATTTGAGCTGGAAGGGTGGGAAAGTGTCGCGGGACGGAATGGGGAGGTTGAGGCGCAAGCGCTTTGATCTTTCTGCGGCTGATTTGCGGACGCTGCGCGCGCTGAAGTCGCCATCGCAAATCCAGCGGTTTGTTGACGCGCTTGAATACCAATACGCGGATACGGCCTGGTCGCCTGCACGCGTGCTGCGAGAGCGCAAGGGACATTGTTTGGAGGGAGCGCTGGTGGCCGCTGCCGCACTGCGCGTGAACGGCAAACCGCCGCTGTTGATGGACCTGGAGTCGGTGCGCGACGACGACCACGTGGTGGCGCTCTACCGCGAGCGTGGCCTGTGGGGAGGCATAGCCAAGTCGAACTTTGCGGGGCTGCGTTTTCGCGCGCCCATTTACCGCACGCTGCGCGAGCTTGCGCTGAGCTACTTTGAGAACTACTACAACCTGCGCGGCGAACGCACTTTGCGCGCATACTCGATGCCTGTCGATTTGAGTCGATTGGACCACCAGCACTGGATGACCGATGAGGAAGACGTGTGGTCGGTGCCGGAATTGCTGATCGCGGCGAGGCACTATGTGCTGTTTCCCGACAAGGTAGCGCGCGCGCTGCCGAGGCTCGACCGGCGTAGCCTTGAAGCAGGGATGCACGGCCGGGTGAAGCACTGAGGAAAGCCGCTTGCGAAGCTCTGCCTGCGCCGATGTGAGATGACCTACACTGAGACCTGAGCATTCAGTTCGTAACACCCAGTCAGGAGCAGTGCGGGCGTGAAATCAGGATTCGTCGCCATTCTCGGCCGGCCGAACGTGGGCAAGAGCACACTGCTGAACGCGCTCACAGGCGAGAAAGTGGCCATTGTTACGGCCAAGCCGCAGACGACGCGCAACAGGATCATTGGCGTGGTGGAAGTGCCTGCGCACAAGGGGACGCACCCCGCGGCGCAGATCGTTTTTGTGGACACGCCGGGAGTACACAAGCCAGGATCGCAGCTCGACCGGCGCATGCTGCAGGAGGTTCACGAGGCGCTTGAGGCGCGTGACCTTGTGCTGGTGCTGGCGGACGCGACGCGGAGGGTCCAGTTTGATTCAGATCCTGCTCGCGACCCAAAATCGAAAGATCGCAAACCCAATTGGGCGAGCGAGGACGAGTTTCTTTTCTCGCTCGTGCGCAAGCTCGATTGCCCGGTGTTTCTTGTGTTGACCAAGATCGACCTGGTGCGCAAGGACCAGCTTCTGCCGCTGATTGAATCGCTGACGCACCAATACAACTTTGCGCAGGTGATTCCGGTGAGCGCGCGCAAACGCGATGGACTGGACGTGCTGTTGCGCAAGATTGTCGACGTGCTGCCGAAGGGCGAGCGCTTTTATCCGAAGGATCAGTACACCGACCAGCCGCTGAGGTTCATGGTGGCCGAGTTGATTCGAGAAAGCATTTTGATCGAGACCGGCGAAGAGGTTCCGTATGCGGCGGCGGTGGTGATCGAACAGTTCGAAGAGCCGGAAGCGGCGGCGAGGCCCGGCAAAAGACCGCTGACAGGAATTTCGGCGGCGATCTACTGCGAGCGCGAGGGGCAGAAGGCGATCCTGATCGGCAAGGGCGGAACGAAGCTTAAGGCGATCGGGACGGGAGCGCGGAGGAAGATCGAGTCGCTGCTGGGGACGCAAGTCTATCTCGAGTTGCGCGTGATCGTCGAGCCGGGCTGGCGCGATTCGAGCGGCTTCGTCGATTCGCTCGACTGGCGCAGACAGTTGGAGAAGCTGGGCGGCGAGAAGGACAACGAGGACCGCTGATCGGAAGAGGACGGCTGAGGGCTAGCGAAGAACTTTGAAAGGGCCGGAGGGTGACGATCCGGAGTTTGACGGCCCGGACTTGGCGTCCGCCACTCCGTAGCCGGAGTCGAAGCCGAGATGGAGCTTGGCGCCTTCGGACATCATGGCGGGATTCCAGGGCGGATCGAAGACGATTTCGACGCGGACTTCGCGCACGTCGGGCAGCGCGGCGAGTTTCTGTTCAACTTCAGCTTTGATGACATCGGACATGCTGCAGCCGGGTGCAGTGAGCGACATGCGCACGTCGATGCGCCGGCCGCCAGAGTCAAGTGGAGAAGATGCGGCTGCGTAGACGAGGCCGAGGTTAACGATGTCGACCGGAATCTCGGGGTCGCGCACGGTCTTCAACTGCTGCAGGATCATCTCCTCGCGGAAGGGGCCGGCGATGGGCGCTGCGTTTGAATGGGTTGGGACCGGAGCTGTCATTTGAGTGGGTAAATGAGTGAATGCGTAAATCGGTGAATGCGCTACTCGGTGGAAACTGGCGCGTCCTTGTTTTCGAGGGCAGATTGCAGCGTGTGCCAGGCAAGGGTGGCGCATTTGACGCGCGCAGGAAACTTGGAGACGCCGGAGAAGACCTTCAACTTGCCGAGATCCGGTGTTTCCGGCGGAGCTTCTTTGCCGGTGACCAGGCCGTGGAACTCTTCAAAGAGCTTGGCGGCCTCGGCCTTGGTTTTGCCTTTGAGGATCTGCGTCATCATGGACGCGGAAGCGCGCGAGATGGCGCAACCGGAACCCTGGAAGGCGATGTCGCGAATGGCGTCGCCGTCCATGTTGATGTAGACGGTGCAGCGGTCGCCGCAGAGAGGGTTGTAGCCCTCGGCGTGCTGATTGGCTTCGGCCGGCTTGCGAAAATTGCGCGGAGCCTTGCTGTGCTCCAGGATGACTTCCTGGTAGAGATCGCTGAGTTCGCCGTTTTCCCTGCTCACGCAAATACCTCACGCGCCGCGCGAATTCCCGCGACCAGCGCGTCGACTTCTTCTTTTGTGTTGTAGACGGCGAAGGATGCCCGCGCCGTACCGGCAATGCCGAAGCGATCCATGACCGGCTGCGCGCAGTGGTGACCGGTGCGGATGGCGATGCCTTCGCGGTCGAGAATCGTTCCCAAATCGTGGGGATGAACGTGGTCGAGCACGAAGGAAAGCACGCCGGCGCGATCGTGGGCGGTTCCGATGAGGCGAACGCCGGGAATCGCGCCGACTGCTTCAGTGGCGTAAGCCAGCAGATCGCTTTCGTGCGCGGCGATCCTGTCCATGCCGAGGTTGGTGATGTATTGGAGCGCCGCGCCGAGCGCGATAGCTCCGGCGATATCGGGCGTGCCGGCTTCAAGCTTGAAGGGCAGATCGTTGTACGTGGTCTTGGCGAAGGTGACGGAGCGGATCATGTCGCCGCCGCCTTGGTAAGGAGGCATGGCTTCGAGCAGATCACGCTTGCCGTAGAGAACGCCGATGCCGGTGGGCCCGTAGACTTTGTGTCCGCTGAAGGCGTAGAAATCGCAATCGAGCGACTGGACATCGACGGAGAAATGGGGCACGGCCTGCGCGCCGTCGACGAGGACGGGGACGCCGCTGCGATGCGCGATGTCGATGACCTGACGAAGGGGAACGACGGTGCCGAGCGCGTTTGAAACGTGCGTGACGGCGACGATTTTCGTGCGCGGGTTGACGAGTTTGGCAAATTCGTCGAGCAGCAGCTCGCCGCGATCGTTGATCGGAGCGACCTTCAGGTGCGCGCCTTTTTCTTCGCAGAGAATCTGCCAGGGAACGATGTTGGAATGATGCTCCATGGCAGTGATGAGGACTTCGTCGCCCGCGCCGACGTGGACGCGGCCGTAGGTTTGCGCGACGAGGTTGATGGCCTCGGTGGCGCCGCGGACGTAGATGATTTCACGCGTGTCGGCGGCGTTCAGGAATTTACGCACTGTTTGGCGAGCCGCATCGTGCGCCTCGGTAGCGCGCACGCTGAGCGTATGAACACCGCGATGAATGTTGGCGTTCATGTGTTTGTAGTAGTTCGCAATGGCATCGAGCACAACCTGCGGCTTTTGCGAAGTGGCTCCGTTGTCGAGATAGACCAGGGGCTTGCCGTTGATGCGCTCGGCGAGGATGGGGAAGTCGGCGCGAATCTTCGCGAGATTGAGACCGGCGGAACTTTTCGGCGCAGATCCGCGCTGCGGCCCGCGGACAACGGATGGGGTGACTATGGACTGAGCGACTGTGGTCATCCCACTTCCTCCCAACTTTGCGCTTCCTCTTTCATCGGCGCGGATGAGGCGACCGCCTGATGATTCACTGCCAGATCGGTGAGCCGATCGGCGATGAGCGATGCGACGAACTCGCGGGCCGGCGAATCGTTCATGCGGTCGAGGCACTCCGCCGCGAAGGCATAGAGCAGCAGGTTGCGCGCCGAGGTTTCTTCTATACCGCGCGAGCGCAGGTAGAAAAGCTGCTCTTCTTCAATCTGGCCGATGGTGGCGCCGTGCGTGCACTTGACGTCGTCGGCGTAGATTTCGAGTTGCGGCTTAGTGTCGATGCGCGCATCGTCGGAGAGCAGCAGGTTGCGGTTGGTCTGCTTGGCGTCGGTCTTCTGCGCGTCCTTGTGGACCACGATGCGGCCGTGGAAGACGCCGCGCGCGCGATCATCGAGAATCCCGTTGTAAAACTGGCGGCTCGAACACTGCGGCTGCGCGTGCTCCACCAGCATGTAGTTGTCGAGGTGCTGACGACCCGCGCCGACAAAGAGGCCGTTGATGAGGCACTCCGCCCCTTCGCCTGCGAGGACGGGATGGACGTTGTTGCGAACGAGGCCACCGCCCAAAAGAATGGAGTGCGAGGAAACGTTTGTGCCACGCGCCAGCTCGAGGCGCAGCGTGGAGACGTTGAAGGCGGCAAGATTCTCGCGCTCGACGAGGAAGTGCGAGACCATGGCATCCTGGCCGGCAACAAGCTCGGTGACTGCGTTCGAGAATGCGGTCTCTTCGCCGATGGAGACGTAATCCTCGATCACTGCCGCGTGGCTGGTTGGCTCGGCGACGATGAGCGTGCGCGGATGCGTCATGATTGCCGCGCCGGCGCCGGCGGAAACGTAGAGAAGATGGATGGGCTGCTCGATGACGGCTCCGCGATGAATGCGCAGATACGCGCCGTCTTCCCACAGCGCCGTGTTGAGCGCGGAAAAGACGTCGCGGCGCACATCGGCATAGCGGCCGAGGTGCTGCTCAATGCCTTCAGGAGCGCAGCCGACAGGCTCGATACCGTTGGGCGCGCCGCCTTCCATGGCCTTGGCGATGGCTCGCTCCAATGGGCAAATCTCGAGAGTGCCGGGAAGCTCGCCGACTTCGGAGAGTTCCGGCGCAAAGTGGCCGTTGACAAAGACGAGGCGGCAGCCCGCGCCCGGCACGCGAAACTTTTCGATTTGTTCGGCGGTGACGATGACGCTACCCTTCACCGCGCGCTGAAACGGAGTCCGCGCCAGCGCGGCGAGATTGGTGAAGCGCCAGTCCTCGTCGTGAGTGGTGGGGAAACCATTAGCGTAGAAGCGCTGCCACGCATCCTCGCGCAGTTGGCGCAGCCAGACGGGGTCGCGCTCCTGCCGCTCGGCCGCCAGATCGCCATAGGAGCTGAGATATGTACCGAGCGCTTCAGTCACCGTCGCCATTGCGTTCTCGTTTTCCGTGTTGTTAGCCGTTGTGCTCATGCGGGCAAAGCCTGGGGCACATCTGCTTCCGGGCCATATCCCTTGTCTTCGAGCTCCAGCGCCAGTTCCGGGCCGCCCGAGCGGACGATTTTTCCATCGACCAGGACGTGCACGAAGTCGGGAGTAATGTAGTCCAGCAGCCGCTGATAGTGCGTGATGACGAGGAAGGCGCGATCGGGGCCGCGCATGGCATTCACGCCCTTGGCCACGATGCGCAGCGCATCGATGTCGAGGCCGGAGTCGGTTTCGTCAAGGATGGCGAGCTTGGGCTCGAGCATGGCCATCTGCAGAATCTCGTTGCGCTTCTTTTCGCCGCCGGAGAAGCCTTCGTTGACCGAGCGGTTGACCAGCTTGTCGTCCATCTCCAGAATTCTCATCCGCTCCTTGTAGAGGGGCAGAAAATCCATCGCGTCCAGCTCATCCTGGCCATGGAACTTGCGGATCGCGTTCATGGCCGAGCGCACAAAGTACGCGTTGCCAATGCCGGGGATTTCAACCGGATACTGGAAGGCGAGAAACACGCCCTCGCACGCAGCGTCTTCCGGCTTCATTTCAAGCAGGTCTTTACCGTTGAATAGAACGCGGCCGCGCGTCACCTCGTAGGTCTCGCGCCGCGCCAGCACCGCCGCGAGCGTGCTCTTGCCGGAGCCGTTGGGGCCCATGATGGAATGCACTTCGCCCGCGTTTACCGTCAGGTTGAGGCCCTTCAGAATTTCATGGCCGTCGACTGAGGCGTGCAAATCTTGAATCTCTAACAATGCCATCCGACTTTTTCTCCAATTCCTCGTGATTCGTGTTTTTCTATCCGACGCTGCCTTCGAGGCTCACGCCGAGCAGCTTCTGTGCTTCGACCGCGAACTCCATGGGCAGCTCCTTAAATACGGTCTTGCAGAATCCGTTCACAATCATCGAGACCGCATTTTCCGCCGTCAGCCCGCGCTGGCGGAGGTAAAAAAGCTGATTCTCGCCGATCTTTGAGGTTGAGGCCTCGTGCTCCATGCGCGCCGTCGCGTTGCGCACCTCGATGTAGGGGAAGGTGTGCGCCCCGCAGCGGTCGCCGATGAGCAGCGAGTCGCACTGCGTGTAGTTGCGCGCGCCAGTGGCGCTCTTGAGGATCTTGACCTGGCCGCGGTACGTATTTTGCCCGTGGCCGGCGGAGATGCCCTTGGACACAATGGTCGAGCGCGTGTTCTTGCCGATGTGGATCATCTTGGTGCCGGTGTCGGCCTGCTGGCGGTTGTTGGTGAGCGCGACCGAGTAGAACTCGCCCACGGAGTTGTCGCCCTGCAGGATGCAACTCGGATATTTCCAGGTGATCGCCGAGCCTGTTTCGACCTGCGTCCACGAGATCTTGGAGTTGACGCCGAGGCACTTGCCGCGCTTGGTCACGAAGTTATAGATGCCGCCGCGGCCTTCCTTGTCGCCGGGGTACCAGTTCTGCACCGTGGAGTACTTGATCTGCGCGTTGTCAAGCGCGACGAGCTCGACCACAGCAGCGTGCAACTGGTTCTCGTCGCGGATGGGCGCCGTGCAGCCCTCCAGATAGCTCACGTAAGCGCCTTCGTCGGCGACGATCAGGGTGCGCTCGAACTGGCCGGTCTCCGCGGCGTTGATGCGGAAGTAGGTGGACAGTTCCATGGGGCAGCGCACGCCCTTGGGCACGTAGACAAAAGATCCATCGGTGAAGACGGCGGCGTTGAGCGCGGCGTAGAAGTTGTCGGTATGTGGAACCACCGAGCCGAGGTACTTCTTGATCAGATCGGGATGCTTTTGGACGGCCTCAGAGAACGAGCAGAAGATGACGCCCATCTCAGCCAGCTTGCCCTTGAAGGTGGTGGCGACGGAAACCGAGTCAAAGACCGCGTCGACGGCCACGCCCGAGAACAGCTTTTGCTCGTTGAGGGGAATGCCGAGCTTTTCGTAGGTGCGCAGAATCTCGGGGTCCACCTGATCGAGGCTTTCGAGCTGCGGCTTCTTCTTTGGGGCCGAGTAGTAGGAGATGTTCTGGTAATCAATGGGAGCGATGGTCAGGTTGGCCCACGTTGGCGCTCCTTCTTCCTTCGCCATGCGGAACCAGTGGCGCAGCGCGTTCAGCCGCCACTCCAGCATGAACTCGGGCTCGCCCTTGCGCGCCGAGATGAGGCGAACGATGTCTTCGCTGAGGCCCTTGGGGACGCGGTCCTCGTCGATGTCGGTAATGAAGCCCCACTTGTAATCCTGCTCGGCGAGACCGCGAATTGTGTCGACAGTTGAACTCATTCACCCTCCAAGGGTTGGGCACGAATTCCGGTCCCCAGGACCGAGCGGGCGTGCTCGATTTTCCATCCCGCAATATAGGACTTGTTTAGTCCTATATTAAGTTAAGTGTACCCCGGGACCCCGTCCTTTTCAAGGCCGGTTGGGCGCAAACGCGACCCGCACGCCCCAGCGCGGAAACGCGAAGGCCTTTGACTCCCTTAATAGATGATTCTATTGGGGATAAGTTGCAGGAGGTGCCTTAGTGTAACTCGTTCCTCTTATGGGGTCCGAGCTCTCGGACCCGGCTGGCCTCGAAGCTGACAATCTTCCAGTCCCCCTGAGCATCGCGCACGTAGACATGCGTGTAGCGGTAGCTGCCGATCACCTTTCCGTCCGGAGTCGTTGCCTGGATATTTGCCAGGGACGTAACCACTGCTGTGGTTCCGTAGAAGCGGACCTTGCGGTCGGAAACATCGAGCTGAGTGAAATGGAGCCGGCCGGAGCTTAGGCTTTGCAGCGTTTCATCACGCGATTGCAGCGTACCCGATGCCGTGATGCCCATGTAATCCACGGCGAGCAGCGAGTCCATTACTTTGGTGTTTGCACTGAGGACGGCGTCACGCCATTCATCCTCGAGTTGATCGATATCGTGGCGGCTTTCGTGCTTTTGCGCCAGGGGCATTGCAATGGACGGGATTGCGCAAATGGCTAGCGCCAATGCGGTGCAAATGGCCCATCCGGCGCGCGGATGGCGGCGGCAAGCGGGTGTCAAGGAGACTTTTGCAGGTCCCGACATACGGGTCCACGGTATTCCGGAAACGGTGTGCTGGTCAAATGGATTTCTCATAAAGGCAACTGGACGGACAATCTATGTCCGGTTTCGTGCGCCGCTTGTCAATTTGGTACATCGCTCACTCTTCAATTGGACGGGGAACCCGAACTAGGAGGTGATGGCGTTCAGCGCCTTGGCAAATTCGGGCAGCACGATGGTCTGGCCGCGATCGGGTCCCGTGGAGACCATGCCTATCTTCGCCCCGCTCTCGCGTTCCTGGAAGGCGAGGTACTCCTGGGCGGCTTTCGGCAGCTTGTCGAACTCGGTGATGCCCTCAGTGGACTGACGCCAGCCTTTAAGCGTGGTGTAACGCGGCTTGATCGCCTCCAGCCCGTGAACATCCGCGGGAATTTCGTCGGTGACCTTACCGTCGATCTCGTATCCGATGCAAATGGGAATCTCTTCGAGCTCATCGAGAACGTCGAGTTTGGTGACCACGAGCCACTCCGCTCCGTTGACCTGGTTGGAATAGCGCAGCAGCGGAATATCGAGCCAGCCGCAGCGCCGGGGACGCCCGGTGACCGCGCCGTACTCGTTGCCGCGCTGGCGCAGCAGATCGCCCGCAGCGTCGTGAATTTCGGTAGGGAACGGGCCGCCGCCGACGCGCGTGACGTACGCCTTGGTGACGGAGACGACGGTTCCGATGGCCGTGGGGCCAACGCCGGTTCCCGTGGATGCGCCGCCAGCGGTGGCCGACGACGAGGTGACGAAGGGATAGGTGCCGTGGTCGATGTCGAGCATGGTGCCCTGCGCGCCTTCGAACATCACGCTGCCGCCCTTGGCCAGTATGCCATTGAGCATACGGCCGGTGTCGGTGACGAAAGGCCTCACCTTCTCGGCCGCAGCGGCATACTCTTCATACATTTTTTCGGGATCGAGCGGGTCAGTGCCGAAGAGCGCGTGGGCGATCGCGTTCTTCTCCGCGCAGGCCGCCTCAATGTGCGTCTTGAGCAGGGCGGTGTGCAGCAGATCGACGACGCGCAGGCCGCTGCGGGCCATCTTGTCCTCGTAGGCTGGGCCGATGCCGCGGCTGGTTGTGCCGATCTTCTTGCGTCCCGGCGCGCTTTCCGCCGCCAGCTCGATCATGCGGTGGTAGGGCAGAATGACCTGCGCGCGGTTGGAGACGAAGAGATTGCCGTCGACCTGGACGCCCAGCTCGCGAATGCGGCCGACCTCGCTGAGGAA
>CAYYKV010000026.1:0-23423 GCA_964468605.1 uncultured Occallatibacter sp.
AGTCCGCCAAGGACGTGATCGCGCCTCCGAAGAAGTAAATCCTCCCCCAGAGCGAGCGGGAAAAAGGGGAGAGCCTCGCGCTCTCCCCTTTTTCATTTCTCTGGCGATCCGTCTTTCCGCTGGATTTATTCGCACTCTGGCGGCCTGCTGGCTCATCCAATGAGTCATGACAACAGTCTCGACTGTCACTGAACAAATTGCGGCCACTCCGGCGCGCGGCTCATCGATTCACTTCCTTCTGCGTCTTGAGGGATTGGCGGCAGCGACTGCTGCGGTCGTGCTTTATGCGCACACGGGATCGAGCTGGTGGCTGTTCGCGGCGCTGTGGCTTGCGCCTGACTTGTCGATGCTCGGCTATCTTGCCGGTTCCTGCCGAGGCGCGCGCATCTACAATGCATTCCACACGTATGTAGCTCCGGGAGTGCTGGCACTTTGCTCGCTGCTGCCCGGAGCGTACGTCGCGTTGCCTCTTGCATTGATTTGGGCCAACCACATCGGCGTTGACCGGCTGCTGGGCTACGGACTGAAGTACGGTGACGGATTCGGATTCACGCATCTGGGGCGCACGGGAAAGCAGCGCGCCTGATCAAGCGGCGTCGGGTTTGAGCTCTTTTCGCGGCACGAGCGCACGCACGATGAGCCATGCGCCAAAGGCGAAGAGGATCGATCGTGGCCAATTGAGATGGAAGTAGCCCCACGCAGCACCGAATACAGCCGCACTCACCAACGTCGGGATCCACGCTTTCATCAGGCCTCGCGCCAAGAGCGAAGCCAGGAAGCTCCAGAGGATTCCTTCCAACATGAGTTGCTGGTCGTAAAACCAGGCGAGAACGGCCATGGTAAAGAATGCGCCGATGGCCATCACTTCAGTGAAGAACGCAGTGAGCCAGTGCGGTTTATTCCCAGCGGGCGGCAAACTGGAGCGCAAGCGGGGAATGAGGCGCGGCACGGCGCGCAGATACTGCTCATAGGGCTGACCGAGCTTTCCGGCGAGGAAAGCCTCTTCGCCCAAGATCAGACGCAGGTAGAAGACAGTAAGCAGGACGACAGTGAAAAGCGCGCCGCTGGGTGGCATGAGAAGCGACACGGCAATCATCATGAACCAGCCGCCGAGGTAGAGGGGATTGCGCATGAAGCGGTAAGGGCCATCGGCCATCACCGCGCCGGCCTGCATATCGCCGTGGTGAACCGTGCTATACCCCAAGTAGGCCGCGCCCCACACGCGCAACAGCGCACCCGCGAGGGCCGCAAGCGCGCCGAGAACAATGACGATCGGCGTGGCCACGGTGAAACTGACCAGTCCCAGCCTGCTCATTTCAAGCGGAAGCCATTCCAACGTGGAGATTCTGCGCCCAAAGTCCCATCCACCCAGCCATGGCGCCCAGAATCCGAAGAAAACGATGACGATTTGAATCATCATCCGCAGACGAAACTCGATCGCACTGGCGCGCATGTCTTTCTCCAAGGCCGACGTGGGTCATCCGGACATCCTAGATTACTCAACTGGGCGGCGGCGTGTCTGTGCGACATCCCGCAGCCGACCTGCTCTCCTGAAAGGCGCGTAGAATTCATTCAACATTCGAGCCGCGATGCGGGCGGGTGACTCGTCAGCGGGGATCACGGAGGCGTGCATGACGAAACAGCTGTGGGCACTCGCGGTTTCAGGCCTGACGTTCTTCGTCTGCGCCGCTGCTGCGGGCCAAGTTGCCGCAACCGCCAGCCCGGCGACCCTCAGTGTGGACGATCAACTGATCGCCGCCGCGACGAACGGCGACGCGACAGGAGTGGAGCTGCTGCTCGAAAAAGGCGCTCATATTGAGGCCAAGGACAACCTGGGCTGGACCCCGTTGATCTGGGCGGCATACCAAGGCCACACCGAGGTAGTGAATCTGCTGCTCGAGAAAGGCGCCAACCTTGAAGCCAAGGGGAACAAGGGTCAAACGGCGCTGCACGAAGCAGGCTATATGGGGCACACCGATCTGGTCATGCTGTTCCTCGAGAGGGGCGCGAAGATCAGCGAAAGCGACAAGCGGGAGTGGCCGGCTATGCCTGAAGCGGCCAGCCAGGGCAATCTTGGGGCAGTCGAGCTATTGCTCGTGAAGGGCGCGAGCATCGAATCCAAGGACGAAAACGGAGAAACGGCGCTCATTCGCGCGGCCAGCGCCGGCCAGGTGGATGTGTTGAAGCTGTTGCTCGAAAAGAAGGCCGACATCGAGGCCAAAGACAAGGATGGCGCTACCGCGCTGATTGAGGCAGCTTATGAGGGCAAGGCCGATGCGGTGCAAGCACTGCTGGACGCAGGCGCGAACATCGAGGCCAAGGCCAGCGCCTATCCCAACGACGGGGACACAGCGCTGATTGAAGCAGCCGGCCGCGGCAAAACCGACGTTGTCACGCTGCTGCTGGCGAAAGGCGCCAATATCGAGGCCAAAGACAAGAATGGTTGGACGCCGCTCATTCAAGCGGGCGATATGGGCCAGCCCGAGGTCTTGCAGTTGTTGCTGGCCAAGGGCGCCAACATCAATGCCAAAGGCAAGGACGGCAACACGGCGCTCCATTGGGCGATCAACGAGCAGCACCCCGACGCGGCAAAGGTGCTCGAGGATCACGGCGCGAAGTAGAACTTCGGTAGCACCGCTCATGCAGGGTAAGGCCCGGCTATTTCAAATTCCTGATTGTGTCTTCCTTGGGAACCGCCACGTCGAACTGGCTGGAGGGAAGCTCGACATTCTCCTCTACTCGTACCACTGAGAGAGTGATGTCGATGCCCTCCTGCGGGCGCTTGATAACAACTTTCGAAGGGTACCTGCCGGCGCTGAACGTGGCGTAGTTGCTGTAGAAGATCTGCGTTTCCAGCACGCCGTCGCTGCTATAGACATACTGGTCGTAGGGAAGCATGTCGTCGCGGTGGAACGTGATGGTGCGTGCAGGCAGGAGCTCACGGCCGCTTTTATGGTGCATGATGCTGAGGAGGTACTCCGGCTCAGAGTACAAGTGCTTATTCGAGGCGTCCGACACCGTCTCGGTGTCGCTGGCCACCATGTATTCATCGTCCGGGTCCAGGCCCCGCACTGCGATCGCATCAAGGAAAAAGTCGGGGCGAAGATTTTCCAGTGGATTCGCCGACTTCTCGGTGACGTTGTTTGAGCCTTCAATGGCCAGGTTCTTCGACGGGATGACGAGCGTGAACTCACTGCCGTCGCTGGCCATGTCGAAGATCTTCACGCCGAAATACGTCCCCAGCACGCGAAGCATCTTCGGCTTGCGCATCAGGATATATCCGCGGCAGGAGGGAAAGTCTTTCGCAAGGCCCTCAGAAGATTTCGTCTCCGTGGCATAAACCTCTACAGTGGCCGTCAGGGTCCGGATCGCATCCCAGCGCTCATTCAGTTGCTTGACCAGTTGGTCCGGCGTAGCTGTTTGCACAATAGCCGGAGCCTTGGGAACGGGGAGATGACGCTTGGTCGGGATGAAGTAGGAGCATCCGGAAAGCAGGAGCGGAACAACCGGCGCAGCAGCGCAGGCGATTCGAGCAAGAAGCTTCATCGCTCACCCGCCTTCTTCTGCGCCTTGCGATAGTTGGCCACGTTGCGGTTGTGCTCATCCAGAGTTTCGGCGAAAAGCGAATGGCCCTGTGCGTTGGTTCCGGCGGCCACAAAGTAGAAATAGTTTGTTTTGGGCGGATTCATGGCCGCGCGTAACGACGGGAGGCCTGGGTTGCACACAGGTCCCGGCGGCAACCCTGCGTGCAGATACGTGTTGTAGGGTGTGTCGTGGGTGAGATCGCTCTGGTAGATTGCGCCCCGCCAATGCCCTGCCACCTCAAGTCCGTAGATGACCGTGGGATCGACGTTGAGCGGCATGTTTTTGGCCAGGCGGTTCTCGATCACACTGGCCACCAGCGGGCGCTCGGCATCCACTGCCGTTTCGCGCTCTACAAGCGATGCAATTGTAACCACCTGATGCACATTCTCACCTAACCCCAATTGCGTGGCCACGACGCGGAAGCGTTTTACCATGGCGCCTACCATCTCGGTCGCCGTCACGTTCGGTGAAAAACGGTAGGTGTCTGGAAACAGGTAACCCTCCAGACTCTTCGCGCCCGGATCTATATCGGCCACCAGATCCGTGTGGCTTCTTGCCGCATCCAGAAAGTTCAGGCGGGTACCCAGCTTTGCCTGTTCCACGCGCGCGGCAATCTCGAAGATGTTTGTCCCTTCAGGAACCGTCAAAGCAATGGTAAAAACGTCGCCACGGGCAATCCGCCCATAAACCTCGGCGACCGGAGCCGGATGGTCGAAGCGGTACATTCCGGCGTGCAGCGTTCCGTGCCGCATCCAGCGCACCAGATCGAATGCGTACCGGGTGCGAACCACGCCCGCCGCCTCGAGTTGACGCCCAATGCGCACGGCGGAGGAGCCGGGCGCTATGTCGACGAACGTCTCCGTCTCTGGCCCGTAAGGGGTGAAGATCAACCACGCCGCGGCCCCCGCCGCGAGCACGCCAAACAGCAGCAATACCAGCAAGAAGCCTGCCGCGCCGGAACCCTTCTTTTTGCCGCCACTCCGTCTGCGTCGAGCCATCCTGCCGTTTTGGACCCTTCCCTGAAAAAGAATAGGGACGCGAAGATTCCTTTTGGGTGTTCCCCCCTGCCTCGATTGTACCGGGATTAAAGCGCCGCCGCGCCAGCCGCGAGCCGATGCGGGGCAGACGGTGAATTAAGTTTGTAAGGTGGGCTGTAAGCTGGGCCGTAAGCTGAATGTGAGGTGCAGCATAAGTGGAATCTGGCGGACACCTCCGCTATCTCGGCCTGGACGTCGGCAGCCGCCGCATCGGCGTGGCGGTGTCGGACGAGCTGGGCCTCACGGCGCAGCCCGTTTTGACGCTCGAGCGGCGCAACAGCCGGCGTGAAGACCTGCGTTCGCTGGCGCGGCTCTGCCGGCGGTTTGCCGTTGCAGGAATCGTGGTTGGCAACCCGTTGCATCTCTCCGGCGATTCGAGCCCGCGCGCATTCAAAACCCAGGCCTTTGCCGCCGAGCTGGGCGAACTCACGGGCCTGCCCATTCACTTTTGGGACGAGCGCTTGACCACTCGCGAAGCGCACGAGATCCTCTACAAGGCCGGCCATGAGCGGCAAGAGCATCGGAAGGTCGTCGATCAGGTTGCGGCGACGTTGATTCTGCAATCGTTCTTGGATGAAAAGCAGGGACCTAAGGGCTTAGAGACCTGAAGTCGAACGACGTTTTTCTTCATTCCAAC
Source organism: uncultured Occallatibacter sp. (assembly GCA_964468605.1). Classification (GTDB taxonomy): domain Bacteria; phylum Acidobacteriota; class Terriglobia; order Terriglobales; family Acidobacteriaceae; genus Telmatobacter. The sequence goes on from CAYYKV010000026.1 coordinate 5,260, forward strand.
GATCAGAATCATGGCGCCTGGCCGATTTGTCGCGTCTGCGCCGGTACACAATTGCCAAAGCGATCAGCACGCCAACTCCGCAGATCGTCAGCGAGGCGAGCCAAAATGCACGTCCGAGCCTCAGTTCCTTAAGTTCGCCAGCCGCATGCCCGTTCGAAGGATCGAGCAGCATCGCAAATCTGTAGCTGATGATGGCAAAATCCGTCTCGCCATTTACTCGATAAGCTTCGCCCAAACTGTCGAAGGCGTTTGAAGACCAGGGATGTTCGATTGCGTTGAGCTTAAAGATCGCGACTGCGTCACTCACGCGCCGGTCTCCGTAGAGCAACTGGTACCCTAGCGTATTCAACTCGGATTCACCGAGGTCGAAGTCGTGGCTTCTCTTCAAAGCGCGGTATTGCTCGAGAGCGACTCGAATCCCCGATTCGTGAATGGTTCGGTATAGTTTCTCGGCACCCGATTGCTTCGGCAAAACATAGGGTTTATCCGACAGAATGTTCTGGATAGCAGCGTCTATGTCCTGGCGCTTACTGTTTCCCCTGTTCGTCAGCATGATGACGGTGACCTTGTTCGCAAGCCTGCGACCAAAAAACGCTCTGAATCCGGCATTGCTCCCTGTGTGCCAGAGGTACTTGCTGCCGCCATCCTGATCAATATTCCACCCGAAGCCGTAGGTCGACGCGCCCTCCAGCACTTTGCCTGGCGTAAACGCCTCGGCCAATGTGGACTGGCGCACGAGCTTTTCTGTGTATAGGGCCTGGTCCCACTTGAACAAGTCATCGACAGTCGAATAGATGCCGCCATCGCCCGGAATCGCGGTTGGGCCGCCGTCGTCCACTTGCCCAAATTGGCCGTAGCCAATGGCTGCCCGGGCACTTTTCCTTGTCGGGCCGTCATAAACGAAAGTGTCGATCATGCCGAGCGGCCCAAAAATCTCCTGCTCAAGAAGCTCGCCAAACCGCTTGCCCGAGACCCTTTCCGCCACGATCGCCAACAAGGCATATCCTGGATTGCTGTATCGGTATTTGAGCCCAGGCTCTGAGAGTAGATCTTCCTTTTTGAGGAGCGCTGCAATCAGACCATTTTGGTCCAGGCCAGAGTCGTCAATTCCTAAATCGCCATAATCAGGAATGCCGGAAGTGTGGTTTAACAATTGCCTCAAAGTGATCCGGGTGAGATGCGCCGAGCGAGCGACCTCTGGAATGTACTTGGAGACCGGGTCATCGTAGCTGAGTTTCCCGCGCTCAGCCAGCATCATGATGGCCATTGCCGTGAACTGCTTTGTGACAGAACCGATATTGGATGGCGTATCGGGAGTGAAATCGATGCCCGCCGAGAAGTTCGCCTTTCCAAATCCTTTGCGGTAAACCGGGTCTCCCTGGACCGCAACGAGGATGGCGCCATTGAACTGGCCTCGCTGGTATATCGTCGACATCAGCTTGTCGATTTCCGCCGTTTTGTTGGCGGGCGCTCCATGGACCACTGCAGACAAAATCAATAGAGACGAAAGAGCGGTTGTCACCCGCAGCTTTCTTTTCAGCGACATCTGAGCCACACAATTGCGCATCTTGCGAACAAATACGCACACTGAATGTGCGACGTTCCCAAAGCGGCGTGCGCGCCTCTTCTGTCACTGGGTCCCTGGTCCCTGCCTTATAATGGAGGTTCAGGAACGCTGATTTTACGCGGCTGGAGCAGGCCTTCCCGCCGCCACCGGACTACGGATCAGGGATGCCCGAAGCCATTAAAAAGCAGCTCCTCGAGGAGATAAAACAACTCGAGTACGAGCTGACCACAGAGCTGCCCGCCGAGATCAAGAAGGCGCGGGCACTGGGAGACCTGTCGGAAAACGCCGAGTATCACATGGCCAAGCAAAGGCAGGAGTTCGTAAATGCCCGGCTGGGCCAGCTCAAGAAACGCATGGGGGAACTTTCGCTTGTGAATCTCGCGAACATTCCCCGAGACAAAGCCGGATTCGGATCGACAGTCGTGGTCTATGACTCCACCAAGGACGAAGAGCTCATCTACCGCCTTGTGACGAGCGAAGAGGCCGATGTTTCCAAGGGCCTGATTTCAACCACTTCACCCATTGGCCAGGGCATCGTGGGCAAAAGGGTGGGCGACGTGGCCACCATTGTGACGCCCAACGGCAAACGCCAACTGGAAATCCTCAAACTGACGACGATCCACGACGAAGCCGGCGAAGACGAAACAGCCGCCGGCCAAGAAAAGTAGCAGGGAAGCGAGAATGACCTGGACTAGCGCTTTTGGCCGTGCCTGCGGCTGGCTTTTGGACCGCATCGTGCATGGGCTGGCGCTCACCCGCATCTCGCCCAACGCGCTTACCTTCATCGGGCTGGTCATCAACATCGTCGCCGCATTCCTGTTTGGCCACGCCAACGCCACCAACGGCGACCTCATGTTTTTCTACGCGGGCCTGGTCATCTTCGGCGCCGGCATCTTCGACATGGTCGACGGCCGCGTGGCGCGCCGCATCAACATGGTCACCGTCTTCGGCTCGTTCTTTGACTCGGTCATCGACCGCTATTCGGACGTGGTGCTGTTCTTCGGTCTTCTGGTCTACTACGGGCGCATCAATCGCTTCCGCTACGTAGTGCTTGTGGCTTTTGTCATGGTCACGTCGCTGATGGTCAGTTACACGCGCGCCCGTGCGGAAGCGCTGATCGGCCAGTGCAAAGTGGGCTTCATGGAGCGGCCGGAGCGCATCGTACTTATCCTGCTTGGCGCGCTGTTCAATCACTGGGGCGTGATGGCCCCGGTGTTGTGGCTCCTGGCCGTGCTCTCGACCATGACCGTGATTCACCGAGTCGTCTACACCTACCAGAACACCAAGCATCTGGCGCCGCTGACGTGAAAAAGAAGCTTTCAGCCTCTAGCTCCTAGCCCCCAGCTCCTTCCTGCCACGATTGAGTTCATTTGCCCGCTGCGGCTGCGTGACGGCGTCAACCAGCTTAGTTGCTGACACGAGGCCTGCGACTTTGGCACAATGAGGCTAGAAGCTAGCGGCTAGAAGCCAGAAGCCTCTCTCGCGCATCTCAAGGTATATGAGCACAGAAAAAGCGACATTTGGGGCGGGTTGTTTTTGGGGCGTGGAAGCGGCCTTTGCGTCGATCCCCGGCGTGACGGCTACGGCCGTTGGCTATGAGGGCGGATCGCTCGACCGGCCAACCTATAAGGACGTATGCACTGACAAGACCGGCCACGCCGAGGTGGTCGAGGTCGACTTCGACCCCGAGAAAGTGACTTACGACCAGTTGCTCGACGCGTTCTTCTCGCTTCACGATCCGACGACGCTCAACCGGCAGGGACCGGACTGGGGCACTCAGTACCGCTCCGCCGTCTTCTTCCATTCCCCGGAGCAAGAGGCCCAGGCGCGCGCCAAGATTGAGCAGCTCAACGCCGATGGCCGCTACAAGCCACGCAAAATTGTGACCAAAGTGGAGCCGGCGCAAACTTTCTGGCGCGCAGAAGATTACCACCAGCGCTACCTGGAAAAGCGCGGCCAGGCAAGCTGCCACATCTGATCAAATTTCGCGATTAAACCAACTCTCCGCTTGACCTTGACCCTGCGTCAGGCCCGACTATGGTCGGAGAGCGATGAGCAGCTACCGGATTGGCGAATTTGCGAAGTTGGCAGGGGTAACCGTTCGAGCGTTGCACCACTACGATCGAATTGGTTTGCTCAAGCCGCAGCGCGGAGGCTCCGGTACTCGCCTGTATTGCCTGGAAGACCTGGAACGCCTGGAACAGATTGCCGCACTGAAGTTCCTGGGTATTCCGCTCAAAGAGATCAAGCTGCTGCTTAAACACGGACCGCTGACGCTGGTCGACTCCCTGCATGTGCAACGTGAAGCTTTAGGCGAAAAGCGAAGGCTGATCGATCGCGCCTTCGTTGCCATCGAAGCAGCGGAAAAGGTCATTCAATCAGGGCAAACAGCTGACTCGTCCATTCTTCGAAGAATTATCGAGGTGATCGACATGCAGCCACAAGAGAACTCAATGCGGAAGTATTACACCGATCAAGCCTGGCTCGATAAAGAACGCATCACCCGCGAAACGCCTGCCGAAGACCGCCAGAAGAATATGCTGGCTTTGCGGCAAGTCTTCGCCGAGATCGAAGCGGACATCGATCTGGACCCGGCAACCGAAAAGGCGCAGGCCCTCACCAAACGTTGGCTGCAGCTGGCGCAATTCGCCCATGGCGGCAACGAAGCGGTCAGGGCCGGCAATATCCAGGCGTGGAACGACTTCCAAAACTGGCCGCCCGAGGAACAAGACAAGGTTCTGGCTGCCTTCGGTCTCGATCTTGACAAGAGAACCGCCTCCTTGCAGCGTTTCGAAGCCGCCACAAAATTTCTCGGGAGGGCGGTTGGCCACAAAATCCGAACGAATATGCCGAGTGTTCGCACCCTCTACGGGCTCGATCAGCCCTAATTCGGAGTTCCCGGGTTACTGTTCTCCGGCTCTTCCTGTGACTCTTCCACGGCTTCGGGGGCATCGCTCTCGGTAGGCTCAGCTTCCAATTCTCCGGCGGGCTCGGCTTCTGATTCCGCAGCAGATGTAGTTCCGGGCTCGTCAATCCACAGGCAGGCGATCCACCACACCACTACGCAGAGAAACACCACATTATTTGCGTGGATCAGCTTGTCACGCACACCTATAACGCGTTCGTATTCCGACTGCGTATTGATGTGGGTGTGCATCCCGATGGCCTGCAAAGTTCCACGCAGCGTCAGTTGCGCAAGTGCAGCCGTCGAGAGGCCGATCGCGATCCGCTGCGCATGGCTGTGCCAACCGCCCGCGAAGCGACGCCCGAACAAAGTGATCAGTAGCCCCAATTCGATGGCCAGCACGCTGGAGAACAAAATGCCCTTGTCTACGGTTAGATCCATGAGCCGGATCCAAACCAGTTCCGACGCGGGCGTGAGCGTCTTCCATGCGGGCCACGATCCCCACATCACCAGAACCGCCGCGGCTATGGCGAGCATCGCAAGCGTGCCAATGATCCAGGCGAGTCTGCCCACGCCATGAAATGTCCGGCGCGCCAACTCCACAAGGACGAGCAGGCTGATCACGACATCCAAGTCTGACAGCCCAAGAAAGATCTCCGTCCCTGTCATCCGAGGAAGCTTGCTGAGCAGGAGCTGAGAGGTCAACAGCAGGAGTCCCATGGTCGCAATGCTTGCGGTAAACCACGGAAACCGCTTAGCCCTGTCGCGCCCCAGGAGCACAACAAGCAAAACCAGGAGCGCCGCAAACGTGAGCGTCCACAGAATCTGTGTCGCCGAAAAATCGAAGTTGGAGTGCATCGGAACCTTGTCTGGGCAGAGCGTTGTTTCGCCGCGAGCCCCCATTCATTCTAATTGGGCAGCGAGCCGTAAGAGCCTGCCATAATTCCATCATGCTGGTTCTCGCTTCCGCCTCGCCGCGTCGCAGTGAACTTCTCGCGCAGGCGGGCTACCGGTTCCGAGTGCATCCCGCCCATATCCCGGAAGATCCGCTGCCGGGCGAGGACCCTATCGTCTATGTCACCCGGTTGGCACGAGAAAAGGCCGAAGCGGTTTATCGAGAGCTGACAGCCGGCAGCGACTCTGAAGCGGCTCGCCCGGACAGCCGGTCGCTTGCGGTGCTGGGCGCCGACACAACCGTCACGCTCGACCAAATGATCCTGGGCAAGCCGGAGGATGCGGCAGACGCCGAGCGCATGTTGCGTTTACTCTCGGGCCGTACGCATCGCGTCATCACTGGCGTAGCTCTCGTCACCGCCGCGGGGGCTGAAGTTGCAGCCGAAGTGACGGCGGTTCGCTTCCTCACTCTTTCTGAGGCGGAGATCGCCGATTATGTGGCCGGCGGCGAGCCCATGGACAAGGCCGGCGCCTACGCCATCCAGGGCCGTGCCGCGCGCTGGATTCCCCGCATCGAAGGCTGCTATTTCAACGTGATGGGACTGCCGCTGGCACTGGTCTCGTCGCTGCTGCAGTCGCGCGATCGCCTGGAGTGAGCCGATCCTTTGTGCAGCCTCCCACGTGGTGATCATTTGCGCCGAGCATGTTTCGCGCTAGAATGGTCGCACCAAAAAAGGCCACTCTCATGCGAATTTCTCGGTTCCTGTCCGGCGCGGTTGGATTGCTGGCCGCAGTGTCGCCGACGCTTGTTTGCGGGCAGTTCCAGCCGCCGAATCCAGACGAACTAAAGATGACCTCCGACCCCAAAGCTCCGGGGGCGGCGGCGGTCTACCTGGACATGGGGGAGACCGACAACGACGCGCAGCACAGCCAAAACTACTATGCGCGCATCAAGGTGCTCACCGAGAAGGGCAAGGAGGCGGCGACGGTTGAGATTCCCTATCGGGGAGGAGAGTTCTCTATCGGCAGCGTCAGCGGCCGAACCATCCACTCGGACGGCACGATCGTCCCTTTGACCGTCAAGCCCGAGGATCTTCTGATCGAGAAATCGAACGAGGTCGAAGTCGGACGTCAGGCATATGCGGGGCAAGTCCGAAGGCAGCGCACGGTCTTCACGCTCCCCAGTGTGGAGGTCGGCAGCATTCTCGAATATTCGTTCCAACTCCGATTCAACGCACAGTTCTACTGGCACCTGAGTCCGGAGTGGGAAGTGCAGAAGAAATACTTTGTGCACAAGGCTCATTTCCAGTTCACCCCATCGGATCTGTTCGCCATGGTGTGGTGGCCCGTTCTGCCTGAGGGCGCAAGAGTCACGACCGACGCCGCCGGCCGGTACAACCTGGATGTGACAGATGTTCCCCCGATCCCCGACGAGGACTGGATGCCGCCTATCGATAGCTTCCTATACAAAGTGATCTTCTATTACAGAGCTCCCGATGAGCCGCTCGACGTAGATGACTATTGGAAAGCTGAGGCAAAGAACTGGTCGAAAGACGCGGACCACTTTGCCGAGCCGACCAAAACCATCCACGACGCGGTTGCCGGCCTGATTGCGCCCGCCGACACCGACCTGGTAAAGGCGCAAAAACTCTATGCCGCAGTCGAGGCCCTCGACAACACGGATTACTCGCGGCAAGTTGGCACGTCGGAAATGAAACAGTTGAAACAGAAGGAGGCCAATCGCGCTGAGGATACGTGGACGGAGAAGCGAGGTGACAGCAACGACCTGGCGTTGCTCTACCTCTCCATGTTGCGCGCTGCCGGCCTAACCGCATACGCCACCAAGGTAGTCGATCGAGATCGGGGCGTCTTCGACGCCAGCTATATGAGCCTTAACCAGCTTGACCACACACTGGTCATTCTGAGCACCGGCGGCAAGGAGATTCTTCTCGATCCCGGCGAGAAGATGTGCCCCTTCGGCGCTGTCAATTGGAAACACTCTCACACCGAGGGTCTGCGCCAAAGCGCTGACGGGCCGGGCAGAGCCATGACTCCAACCCAGGTTTTCGGCGCAAACACGATCAAGCGCAGCGGCGATCTGACGGTCGATGCGCAGGGTGGCGTTACCGGGACTCTGCAGATTGTGATGACCGGCCAGGAGGCACTTGAATGGAGACAAACGGCCATCCGAGTCGACACGGCGGAATTGAAAAAGCAGTTTGACCGCGCGCTTGGGGAGATTGTGCCTGAAGGCGTCGAGGCTCACGTTGATCACTTCCTGGGACTGGATGACCCAAACAGCCTGCTGATGGCCGTCGTCAAGGTCACGGGCACGCTGGGCACGGCGACGGCTAAGCGACTCATTTTGCCCGGTTTCTTCTTTGAGACCCGCGAAAGTGAGCCGTTTGTCAATGAAGAGTCGCGCCTGGAACCGATCGATATGCACTATGCCGAGCAGGTGACCGAACAGTTGACCTACGATCTCCCCGACGGGGCGTCGGTAGAGGGCGCGCCGCAAGACACTAAAGTTTCCTGGGAAGGCCACGCTGTCTACATCGTCAAGTCCAAATCGGAACCGGGACAATTGACCGTGGCACGCGTATTGGCTCGTGCCTTTGATGTGGCCAGGCCTGTGGATTATCAGGACTTGCGCGGGTTCTACCAGAAGGTTGCTGCCGCCGACCAGGGACAACTTGTATTGACGATCGGTACGAACCAGAAGGGTATGTGAATGTCCCAGCCAATTCCAGTAGTGCGGGGCCAACGATGAATTTCCTGAATTGATCCGTTTGCCGGAATGGTTCCGGGTTAGAATGGTCGCACTTTAAAGCCAGGGCCTAACTTCATGACGAAATCGATTTTGCTGCGCGGCGCGGCTTTGATCTTCGCCGCTTTGTCGCCGACCATCCTTTGCGCACAGTTCCAGCAGCCCACCGACGAAGAGCTCAAGATGACCGCCGATCCCAAGGCGCCGGGGGCGGATGCGGTGTACCTCGACATCGAGAAGATTTCCAACGACCCGATGCATTACGAGAGTGTTTACGTACGGGTCAAGGTGCTTACCGAGAAGGGAAAGGAACTGGCCACAGTGGATGTGCCCTATGTAAAGGGCAATCGAAGGGTCGACGATATTAAGGGCCGCACCATCCATCCGGATGGAACTGTAATCCCGCTCAATGTGAAGCCAGAGGACCTACTGAGCGAGAAAAACGGCAGCCATCAATTCGGACGGATGGTCTTCACGCTTCCCAGCGCGGAAGTGGGAAGCATTCTGGAATATAGCTACAACTTCCGCTGGGGCGACGACGAGTTTATTCCGCCGGAGTGGGAGATCCAGCAAAATTACTTTGTCCATAAGGCGCATTACCAGTTCACGCCCTTTAAGGCCTTCATGCCGAGAGGCAGTGCCGACACAGAAACCAGCATGTATCTGACGGACGACCGCGGCCGAACCGTCAACAGCCTGATCTGGTGGCCTCGCCTGCCTCCGGGCGTAAACATGCAGACCAGCATTGGCGGCAGCTACAGCGTGGATCTGACCGACATTCCACCCGTTCCCGACGAGGAGTGGATGCCACCCATCGAAAGCCTTCTCTACAGGGTGTTCTTCTACTACAAGGCCGCCAGCAATGCGACCGATTTCTGGGTGAGTGAAGCCAAGCTCTGGTCGAAGGACGTCGATAAGTTTGCTGAACCGTCGAAAGCGATCAAAGACGCGGTAAACGGATTGATAGCCCCCACTGACAGCGATCTCGACAAGGCCAAGAAACTCTACGATGCGGTGCAGGCCCTCGACAATACCGACTACTCTCGCACGAAGAGCGCGTCGGAGATGAAGGAGCTGAAGATCAAGGTGGCCAAGCATGCCCAGGACACGTGGGAGCAAAAGAGCGGATCGAGCGAGGACATCGCGATGCTCTACCTGGCCATGCTGCGCGCCGCAGGACTGACCGCCTATGCGACCAAAGTAGTGGATCGCGACCAGGGCATCTTCGATCCGAGCTATCTGAGCCTGGACCAGCTCGACAGCACGCTCGTGGCGCTAAGCACGGGCGGCAAGGAAATCCTCCTCGATCCCGGCGAGAAGATGTGCCCGTTTCAGGCAACGAGCTGGAAGCATTCAGATGCCAGGGGCCTCGGCCAAAGCCCGCAAGGGGTCTCGGTTGCAACCACCCCTCCGCAGCAATACACGGACAATACCACGACTCGTGTCGGAGACGTGTTTCTCGATGGGCAAGGCGGAATCACTGGAAGCATCAACATCATCATGGTCGGCCAGGAGGCACTCCGCTGGCGCCAGAGAGCACTTGAAGAAGATGACACCGAACTAAAGAAGGAGTTCGATCACAAAAGGTTGGATGGGGTCGTGCCTGAAGGCGTTGAAGCGCATGTCGATCACTTCCTGTCGATAGGCGACCCGTATACAAAGCTGATTGCTGTGGTTCACTTCAAGGGGTCGCTGGGCACGGCGACGGGCAAGCGCCTGATCTTGCCAGGATTCTTCTTTGAGACCCGAGGCCACGAGCCCTTCGTCAACGAGGAAAAGCGTCTGGAGCCGGTTGACATGCAGTATGGCGATCGGGTGACGGATGAAATCACGTATCACCTCCCCGACGGAGTTACTGTTGAGGGCGCACCGCCGGACGCAAACATTCCCTGGACTGGTCACGCAATCTTTATCGTGAAAAGCAAGACTTTGCCCAGCCAGATCACCATCGCCAACTCGCTGGCGAGGGCTTTTACTGAAGCCAAACCGGAAGAGTACCAGGATCTGCGCGGGTTCTACCAAAAGGTTGCGGCGGCCGATCAAGAACAACTGGTTTTGACCACGGTTGCGGCGCAGGCGGGCTCCGTCGGAGTATCCCACTAATGCAGGCGCGTATCTCCAAATTCCGCATTCTTGTTGTCGCAGGCTGCTGCTCTGCGGCTCTTCTTGGCTCACATTTTGGCGCGGCCAAAGAGAAATCGCAGCCCGCGCCGCAATGGGCGGTGGATGCGGCCAAAACACCGACTCCCGCAAATCTCGGCGATGCCTCCGCTGTCATCCTGCTCGATGAGTATCTGATTACAGTGGATGAGCAGAATCACGCCGTTGAGCGCGAGAGATATGCCGTGCGCATTCTCAAGCCGCAGGGGCGGGAATACTCTCACTGCGAAGCAGAGTACGACGCGGACGAAAGGCTGGACTATTTCCACTCGTGGACCATTGCCGCTGACGGACGCCAACTTCAGGCCATGGATACCGACTTCACGGACGTCGGGGCCTATGGGGATGCGGACATGCAGGCCACTGATCGATTCCGCTTACTGAAACCCCCGGGAAGCGACCCTGGCGCTGTCGTTACCTGCGAGACCGAATTCCACATGCGGCCCTACATGAGTTCCGAAATTTGGCAGATCCAGGCGCCGATTCCTTTCGTGAACGAAGCCCTCGAATTGGCTCTGCCTCCGGGCGGCCATTATGCCGACTCCTGGAGCCATTTCGAACCCGTCAAGCCGATCGAAACGCAAGATAACCACTTGCGTTGGGAGATCACCAACGTTCCAGCACTCGATTTGGAAAACCTGCACGCCATTCCACCGCCGGAGGCGCTTGCTGCACGGATGACCGTGATGTGGGGGGACGCAGCAGTGAAGGGCACCGAGAATCAATGGCGGGCTATCGGAGTTTGGCAGGATCAGCTTGAAACTCACCGGCCTGATCCAACACCGGAGATTACTGCCCAAGCTCAAGCACTCGTGGCTGGTGCGCCCGATCTTTACACCAAGCTGAGCCGCATTACGAGCTACATCCAAAACAACATCCGTTACTTTGTCATCATGAAGGGAATCGGAGGATGGCAGGCACATTACGCAGGGGATATCTACCGCAATCGTTACGGCGACTGCAAGGACAAAACCACCTTGCTGATCTCGATGCTCGAGGCCGTCGGCATCCGCGCCTACTACCTGCACGTGGATAGCGAGCGCGGTGTCATCGATCCTGCGGCTCCTTCACTGATTGGCAACCATATGATTACCGCCATTGAGCTGCCGGGCGGTGAAGACGATCCTCGCCTGCAAGCGCGCGTGAAAACCGTAAACGGAAAGACACTGCTGATCTTCGATCCTACCGATGAGGAGACGCCGCTTGGTTTGATCCGAGGAGAGCTGCAGGGCGCCTACGGCAACCTCGCCAATGGAACTGACAGCCAGGTGTTGCAGATGCCGGTGCTTCCGCCTCAGTCGGCCAGCCTGAGCCGCAAAGGATCTTTTGTCCTGACCGCGGACGGTACGCTTTCTGGCGACATTACCGATGTGTTTTCAGGTGTGGATGCGGCGCGCGAACGCGGGCTTCTGAAAGAAGAGGATGCCAAAGAAGTCCATGACAAGCTGGAGCAGGGGCTGAGCTTTGACCTGCCCAGCGTCGACTTCAAGGGATTCGAATTCCACAAAACAGAGGCACTCGACCAGCCGGTTACGCTCCACCTGCACGTGAGCGACTCAAGCTACGCACATGCGGCCGGTCCGCTGCTCTTGTTGCGTCCGCGCGTAGTGGGTGACGATGCGCAACCCGTTCCGGAAGTGATGGAGAACAAACCGCGCACCTACCCCATTGAGATTGGCAGTCCGGGCAATTATCCGGGCGACTGGCGCGACAGTTTCGATATCACGCTGCCGCCCGGGTATGTCGTGGACGAAACGCCCGATCCGGTGGATGTGGACACGGACTTCGCCAGCTACCACTCGTCGACCACGACCAAGGGCAACGTGCTCCACTATGAGCGCGAGTATGTCGTGCGGCAGGTGGAGATTCCAGCCGAAAAAGCGGCCGACTTCCGCAAGCTTGAAAGCGCGATCCTCTTCGACGAAAAGGGCGCGGCGGTGCTCAAGAAACAATAGCTTCGCCTCGATAATTTTGGCCCGGCATTTCGCGTGAGGGCGAGCTTTGACCGCAACCTCGGCGGAGGATCGTTGAATCGCTCCCGCGCGCCAATCATCTATTACGTTAGATATGACAGCTCCGCTTTTTTCTCCCTTTCAACTTCGCTCTGTTGAGTTTCGCAATCGCATCGGCGTATCGCCGATGTGCCAATACTCCAGCGAGGACGGCTTTGCCAACGACTGGCACCTCGTGCACCTGGGCAGCCGCGCTCAGGGAGGAGCCGGTCTGGTCACGCTTGAAGCTTCGGCCGTTCTGCCTGAAGGCCGCATCTCGCCGGCTGATCTGGGCATTTGGAAAGACGAACACATCGCCAACCTCCGCCGCATCGCAGAGTTCATCCATACCCAGGGCTCTCGCGCCGGCATGCAACTAGCGCACGCCGGACGCAAGGCGAGCACGGCCACGCCATTCAACGAAGGACCTGTTTTGGTAACGCCTGCGAAGGGCGGCTGGCAGCCGTTCGCACCCAGCGCGATCGCCTTTGCGCCGGATTACGCCGTGCCGATTGCGCTCGATTTGTCCGGGATGAAGGCCGTTGTGGAGGGATTTCGCCAAGCGGCCCGCAGGGCTCTCGAAGCAGGCTTTGATTTCGTTGAGATTCACGCGGCTCACGGCTACCTGCTGCATGAGTTTCTGTCGCCGCTTGCGAATCAGCGCACCGACGCTTACGGGGGCAGCTTCGACAATCGCATCCGACTGGTGCTCGAGGTGGTGGATGCCGTGCGCCGCGAGTGGCCGGAGCGTTTGCCGCTGTTTGTGCGCATCTCCGTTACGGACTGGGCGGATGGTGGTTGGAATCCCGACGAATCGGTACAGCTTGCGCATCGCTTGCGTGAGCATGGCGTCGATCTGGTGGACGCTTCCTCGGGCGGACTCGTTCCTAATGCGAAGATTCCCGCTGCTCCCGGATTTCAGGTCGGTTTTGCCTCGAGAATCCGTCGCGAGACCGGCATTGCGACGGCCGCGGTTGGACTCATCACGGAGCCGGCACAGGCCAACGCCATCATCGCGGAGGGCGAGGCCGATCTTGTATTCCTAGCCCGCGCCATGCTGCGCGATCCGTATTGGCCGGTGCATGCTGCGGCTGCTCTGGACGAACAGGCAAGCTGGCCGAAGCAGTACTTGCGTGCGGCGCCGCCGGGCTCGATCGCGCGGTCCGCAACGGCTCGCATATAGAAGGCGAGACCGCGGACTCCCGGGCGTGAATTCGCCTGGTTTTTCCTCTGCCAAGTTAGGTTCGTCGAGCGATTTTGCTACCCAAAGGGCGTAAGACGTGTCCTATACTGCGTTTAGAGCGAGGGTTTCCCCATTCGATTCGGTTTTCCTCGCCAAAATTATATGGCAACACAACTTAATCGGAAGCGCGCCTACCAGCCACCGACAATCCCGGATCGCCTCTACTTCAAAATTGGAGATGTCGCTGAACTTTGCGGCGTCGAGACGTACGTTCTGCGATTTTGGGAGTCGCAGTTTCCTCAACTGAAGCCGAACAAAAGCGGGACTGGACAGCGGCTGTATCGCCGACGCGATGTTGAAATGGCGATGGAGATCAAGCGCCTGGTCCACGCCGAGGGCTACACTTTGTCCGGCGCACGGTCGGTTCTTGGGCAAGAGCAGCGCAGGCCTGACCGGAGCAAGAAACATGATGCGCAAGGCGCATTGCCGCTGGCTGCCGGCGAAAGTAAGCAACTGGATGCAGTAGCCGCAGCCATCGGCCACGCCCGCGCCGAGTTGCGCGAGATTGCGAGCCTGCTTGGATCCGCGGTGCAACAGCAGCAGTCCCGCCGCCGCAGCCGCCTGGCGCCGATTCGGGCCGCTTCAGGCTCGCTCTTTCCGTCGTAACGATTCGAGACTACTCTGCCGTTGCTTCTTCCGCGACCGGCTCGGCCGCAACTTCAGGCGCAATAGCGTTCGCCGCGGCAACTTTGTCTTCTTCAGTCACTTCCGCCTGGACCTTCACCGTGACCCGCGCAGTGACTTCGCGGTGCAGCCTAATGGCCACCTTGAATTCACCGACGCTCTTGAGCGGATCGCCCAACTGAATCTTGCGGCGATCGACCTCATGGCCCTGCGCTGCGAGCTCCGCGGCGATGTCGGCCGAGGTGACCGAGCCGAAGAGATGCCCCGCCTCTCCTGTTTTGCGAGTAAAGCTGAGCACGAGCGGCTCGAGTTGGGTGACCAATTCTTCGGCCTGCGCCTTCTCTGAAGCGGAGCGGCGCGCGGAAGCGGCCTTCATTTGTTCAATCACGGCCTTGTTGGCCGCGGTGGCCTGCATGGCCAGCTTGCGCGGCAGCAGATAGTTGCGTGCGTAGCCGTCGGCCACTTTCACGACTTCTCCGCGAAAGCCCAGGTCAGCTACATCTTCTTTCAAAATCACTTCCATAAGAAACTCTCCAAATCTTAAGTTCAGTGCGCCGGGCGTGGTCGTCGGCCGTTTGAGCTCCAGGACCAAGACCGCGGCCTTGCGGCAGCACCGCGCAGAATTCTCCATCGGCAATTCGCGCCGATCTAGTGTCTGGTGGCGAACGGCAGCAACGCGATGTTCCGCGCCTGCTTAATGGCTTTCGTCAGGCGGCGCTGGTGCGTGGTGCAAACGCCGTTCAACCGCCGCGGCACAATCTTGCCGCGCTCGGCCACAAACTGCTGCAGCAGGCGTACGTCGCGGTAAGGAATCGCATCGATCTTCTCTGTGCAGAACTTGCACACTTTCTTGCGGCGAAAGAACTTGCCGCGTCCGCCGGGCCCGCCGGCGCCTCGACCAGGACCACGCGGGCCGGAGCCCGGTCCGGATGAACTTTGTGGAGCTGCGTCCGGTGCTTTTGCTTGGGTTTCGTCAGCCATCTTGTTTCCTCATTCCATTTCTTTGATCCGGCTAGGCCGGAGGATTTTCGAAGGGGTCAGGTTTCAGGTGTCAGGGATGAGAAAAATGAAGTTCGCGATCCGCGAATTCAGGCTTTCTTGTTCCCTGGTTCCCTTGCTCCCTCGGTCCTTGCTGTTACGCGTTCGCCTGCACGGGCTCCGCCGGCTCCGCAGGCGCGGCTTCAGTCGCCGGAGTTGCAGGAGCCGCGGCAGTTACCGGCGCAGCCTCGGCCGGTTTGCGGCGCACGCCGCGATTAGCCTTTACTTTCGCCAAGCGCTTCTCTTCCTCGTCAATGCGCACGGTGATGAACTTGATCACTGGCTCGGTGACGCGCAACCGGCGCTCGAGCTCGAGAACCACCGCGCCATTGGCCTCGATGGTCAACAACACGTAGTTGCCGTCGTTGAACTTGCGCACCATGTAGGCCAGCTTACGGCGGCCTAACTTCTCTACCGACTTGACCACACCGCCTCCGGCCGTAACCGTGGTGGTGAAGCTCGTAATCAGCTTCTCGGCTTCGTCGTCGTCCACATCGGGACGGATAATAAACATCACTTCATAAACACGCGACATCTGTATTCCTTTTCTGCCGGAGCGATCGCTCCAGCTAACAGTTCACAGTGGTCAGTTCTCGGTCTTGTTCCCTGATCCCTGATCCCTGTCTTCCTTCCGGTTGAACTCATTCATCGCGGCCGCCGGTCCCAGTTCGAGGATGCGCCGTGCGGCTGTCGCCACTTTGTCCAGCACCTCGTCCAGTACCGCCAGATCCGCCTTGCGCATGGGCGAGAGCAGATAATCCCTGCCCGGCCGCTTTCCGCCTCCAGCTGCAATTGCCTCCGGAGGCAGATCGGGCGCCACGCCAATCCGCAAGCGCAACCATTCTTCCGTGCCCAGAGCATCGGTTACGCTGCGGGCTCCGTTGTGCCCGGCGGTCGAACCGCGCTCCTTGATCTTGAAGGTTCCCAGCACCAGATCGAGCTCGTCGTAGATCACGAGCAAGTTCCGGGCCGGGTCCACTTCAAACTCTTCCACCAGAGCGGCCACTGCAGCTCCGCTCAGGTTCATAAATGTCTCCGGCTTGGCCAGAACCACCTGGCGCCCTGCTATGCGGCAGGTTGCCGTAGTGGCCCGGCATCGCCGGTTCTGAACAACGACGCCCTCCTGTTGGGCGATGCGGTCGATGGCCATGAAGCCCGCATTATGCGGGGTCCACAGATACTCAAGGCCGGGATTGCCAAGCCCCACAACAAGAAAGGGGCCGGACTCGTTAGGTCCGCGCTGGGAACCGGTCTCGCTCGCTTCAGGCAAGGCTTACTTTTTTGCCTCGGGCTTCTTTCCGGCCGGCGCTTCAGCGTCGCCCTTACCCTTCTTGATCACTTCGGGCTCAGCCGCAGCACCCGCTTCACCTGCCGCTGGAGCCGCTCCAGGCACTGCCGCAACCGCACCTTCCGCGGTCTCCGGCGTCGCAACCACTTCCTCGCGGATGTGGACGACGTGAGCCACGGTGGAATCTTCAGGGGTGATGTACTTGATCTTGTCGGAGTGGGGCAAACCGCTGACGCGGACCACCTGGTGCATGCCCAGTTCGCTCACATCCACATCGATGTGACCGGGAATGTCAGCAGGCAGGCACTCGACCTCGACCTGGCGCAGCACCTGGTCGAGAATGCCACCCTCGGCCTTCACGCCTATCGGAATGCCCAGCAACTTGACGCGCACACGCACGCGCAGAACCTTGTCGAGCGCGATGCGCTTGAGGTCGATGTGAATCAGCTTGTCCTTGATCGGCTCCCGTTGCCAATCGACGATCATGGCCTTGGCGGTCGGATGGCCTGCAACTTCGACATCGAAAATCGTGTTGTGGCCGGTCTCAGAAAGGAGGATCCGCGAAATCTGCTTCGGATCAACCTCAACGGCCACGGCGTTCTGCCCGGAACCATACAGCACGGCCGGAATTTTGCCTGCGACGCGCACGCGGCGCGCTGCGTTCTTGTTGAACTTGCCCTCGCGGGGCTTGGCTACGACAACTTCTGGCATTTCGTGTTTTCTCGTTTCTTCTTGAGATCGGGCACGGAGTGTTGCTCCGCTCCCTTTGTTGTGGCCGGCCAGTGGCCGGCAGTTGAAGGCTCTCAGTTAAACAGCGTGCTCACGCTGGTTTCCAAATGAATGTTTTCGATCGCTGTGCCCAGCAGGCCAGCGATAGAAAGAACCTTGATCTTCGGCAGCTTCTGGGCCGCCTCGCGCAAAGGAATGGTGTCAGTGACGACTACCTGCTCTATTCGCGATGCGGCGATGCGGTCAATGGCCGGGCCGGAAAGCACGGCATGGCTGGCGCAGGCATACACGGCCGTCGCGCCGGAAGCATAAAGCGCGTCGACGGTTTTTACGAGCGTGCCTGCCGTATCAATAATGTCGTCGATGATGAGGCAAGTCTTGCCGCTCACGTCGCCCACCACGTGCATCACCTCGGCGACGTTCATGTCCGTGCGCCGCTTATCCACGATGGCCAACGGCACTCCCATCTTCTGCGCGAAAAACCGGGCCCGCTCCACTCCGCCCGCATCCGGTGAAACCACAGTCAGGTTGGGCAGCTTGAGCTCTTTGAAGTAGCTCACCAGCACCGGGCTGGCAAAGATGTGATCAACAGGAATATTGAAGAAGCCCTGGATCTGCGCGGCGTGCAGATCAACAAACAGCGCGCGGTTGGCGCCTGCCGTCGTGAGCAAGTCGGCGATGAGCTTGGCGCTGATGGCCACGCGGGGACGGTCTTTGCGATCCTGGCGCGCGTACCCGTAATAGGGCACCACCACCGTGATCCTTGCCGCCGAAGCTCGCTTGAGCGCATCGATCATCACTAAAAGCTCCATAAGATGCTGGTCCACCGGATAGCAGGTAGGCTGCACCACAAAAACATCCACGCCACGCACGTTTTCAAGAAGCTGAAAGTAGACTTCGCCATCGGCAAAGCGCTGCATCTTGGCCTCGCCGACCTTGACGCCGATGTGCTCGCCGA
>CAYYKV010000027.1:0-23028 GCA_964468605.1 uncultured Occallatibacter sp.
CCTGCAGCTCGTAGCCAGCGTCGCCCGGCCCCGTGGAAGCGAGAAAGACACCGCTGTTCCCGCGCCCCTGGCCGGTTCCTGTGATGTCCGCCGGAATCCTCCACTCCACGTGCAACTGAAAGTTGTGGAAGTGCCGCCTGGTCTCGATACTGCCCACGCTCTTGACCACTGTGAGCAGCCCGTCGGCCACAATCCACTTGGCCGGTGTGTGATCCTGCGCCGATATCCACTCATCTTCATTCTTTCCGTCGAAAAGCACGATTGCGTCAGACGGCGGCGCGCCCGGTGTCTCGCCCGGCGTCACCACAGCTGGGACGGGCTGCCACACCTCGGTCTCTTCGGGTTTTGCCTGCTGCTGCGCGCGCGCTGCGGGCGCAGCCAACACTCCAATGGCGGCCCACATAAGAAAAAACAACTTCGTTCGCATCATGCAAGAGAGTGTATACCGCCGGAGTCACGGTTTTGCAGCCTGATCATGGGTCAGTTTGGAAAGGAGCATCTCTCAGGGATTAAGGCGCCCGTTCTTTTTGAAGCGCATTGCGGCGCGCGACACACCCACTAGATGGGTTCTCCGGACGTGCCCTTCGCGAAGTCCTACGTCGTTTCCTCATGCGCTCTAATTCTGCGCCATCGCCGCAGGGGGCTTCTCATCTGCCGTAAACGTCGTCCATGGTCCAGCGATCATGTCATGCAGAATCGGTTTTTCCCAGGCGAACTCCGGATGCGCCGCAAGAAACGGCGCAGCCAGAAAGTCCTCCCCGCACGGATGTCCAGCTCTACCAATGAAGCTCAGCCTCGCCGCCATCTCCGAATCCATCACCTTGCCCGTGACTGCGCCGCCCGGATCGAAAGGTGGGTTACCCCATACTTTCTCGCCGACGGGCGACGTCTCCTCATGACCGCAAAGGCTGCGCTTGCCGGCGTCAATCCTGTGCTCATAGCTATCGTAGTGGTCCGAGAGATACGCTTCGGCCAGCGTCGCATCCAGCTTGCCGTAATGTTCCTTTACGAATTGCTCGGCGCGAATATGCCGAGCGTTCATTGAGCTCTCTGGGTCATTAGGATCGAATCCGGGCGTATCGTCGCGCACCAGATCCGGATCCGCGGCGAAGTTCGACGAGACAAAATAGCCATCCTTCTTCTTCGTAAGCGGCGTGTGACGCAACCCCAACTCCAGGTATGCAATCTCGCCCGTCTTGCGATCGCCAATCAGCCACGAATTCGCGTAGCCGCCGTTGTTGCCCTTGCGCATAATGGCAGCGTATTCATCGATCGACGTGGCATACTGCATTGCCTTGCGTGAACGGTCGAACTCTGGAATCCCATTCACATCGAACCCCTTGGCCATGGGCAGCGTCGTCTCGGTAATCATGAGCCCGCTGACGTTCACGCCAAAGTCATCCTGGCTGGTAATCACGCCCGGCTCCCCGTCCATCAGAAGATGCTGCCCGCTGGCCGGAACAATATCGAAGACCACCGTCCAGCGCTCGCCCTCGGCATAGCTGGACCAGTTGCTGTGCGCGATCACGATCTTTCCATCTCTGGTCGCCGACCCCGTCGCGATAAACGCGCTGCACTTGCCTGGTGCAACGGCTTCTGGCGGATTCGCCGTACTCTCTTTTGCGTTCATTGCCGGAAGATAGTACTGAGTCAGCTCAATCACGCCATTGAGCGCAACAATATCCCACAGATCCAGCGTCGATCCCTGCGCATGAAGGCCCTCGACGATTCCCTTCAACTCCTGCTGGTACTCAGGGTCAACATGCGGCCACAACACGTTCTGGGCCGCATCGCGAAAGAAATTCCATTCCCGCTTCTGATCGTGCGGCGCCTCGACCATGTATACGTGAGCGTTGTCTTCAATCTCGCGCGCCAGTAAGTACCCATGCTGAAATCCAATCTGTTCCGGCGTGCCCTGCAAATGCACGTACGTCCATCCGCCCTCGTTGAATTTGTAGCTGTTCGCGAGTCGAGGGTCGGGAGCCGTTGCCGTTGAAGCCGCGAACGCGGAGGCAGATGCCGTGACAAGGAGAAGCAGAGCAGCGTGACGCATAACGTTTGCTCCTTAATAGACTTGTTTTCGGGATCGTGAAGGGCGTTGCCGGAATTTCCATGTTGCGCTTCAGGCTATAAGAGAGTGTACTCCGCTACTGCAGCATGACCACGCCGTTCTTCATCACAAAGCTCACATGCTCGACCACGCTGATGTCGTCGAGTGGATTGCCGGGAACGGCGACGACGTCCGCATAGTATCCCGGTTTCAATTCGCCGATCTGCCCGTCCCAACGCAGCAGTTTCGCGCCGTTGATCATGTCGGCCTGCAGCACGGCCAGTGGCGTCATGCCGTATTTAACCATGAGCGTTAGTTCGCGCGCCTGTGTGCCGTGCGGGAACGGGCCGACGTCGGATCCGACTGCGAAGGGAACGTCGGCGGCGATTTGTTTCTTAAATTCTGTGATCTTGTAGTCGAGCATGGCGGATTCTGTCGCCGCCTGGTCCTGTGAATCGCGATGGTGGGCAAAGTATTCGAAGATGGTAAAGGTTGGCACGGCGAAGATGCCCCTTTCTCTCATAATCCGCATGGTCTCGTCGCTCAATTGCGTGCCATGGTCAATCGACGCCACTCCAGCTTGCGCCGCGTAGAGCGTTCCTGGCTCTCCCATTGCGTGCACACCCACGTTCGTTCCGAGCCTGCGGGCCTCCTCGACTGCCGCAACCAGTTCCGCTTCGGTGTACTGGTAGGGTGTGTGCAGCACACCATCAATCATCCTGTCCGGACCGGTCTCGTAAATCTTCACAAAGTCCGAGCCTTCTTTGTGCTGCTCCCGGATCACTTCGACAAGCTGCTCGGCATCGTTGGCGTAGTCAGCGTTGGAGAGCACGTGCTGCGCCGGGTTGAACCCGTTGGCGTCCTCGTGGCCGCCCAGAATGTCGATGGCATTGCCGCTGACACGCATGCGCGGCCCAGGGATGATTCCTTGGTTTATGGCGTCGCGAACCGCCGTGCTGGCCGACCCAGCGCCTTCAGTGCCCATGTCGCGCTCGGCAGTGAATCCTGCCATCAGGTCCGCCTTAGCGGCCTGCTCGGCGAGAATCGTGCGCCATGGAACGGACTCCTCGACAGTTTGCAGATCTTCCGCGCCGGGGTGGAGAAACAGATGCACGTGCGCGTCGATGAGGCCCGGCAGCAGCGTTGTGTCGCCGAGGTCGATCACCTTCGCATCCTGCGGATGTTCGACCGAAACACCCACCGCTCTGATGCGCTCGCCCTCAACCAGAACCTCGCCCGGCTGGAGGATGTTTCCGGTGTCGACCTCGAGCAGGCGTGCCGCGTGGAGCACGATGGGCGAGGTTGCCGGTTGCTGGGCATGCGAGCCAATACTCGCGAAAACAGAAGTGATCGCTGCGAGAGCGAGGGGCAAGCGAAACTGGATAGGGAGTCTCCGCATGGATACGACTATGCCGCTGTCGGCCTCTTCCTGTCGATGAGGAATTTCATCAGGATTCGCTTACCTCAGTACGCCCCGATCCCGGTCAGGTTTTGTCCAAGGATCAGCGTGTGAATGTCGTGCGTCCCTTCGTACGTCTTCACCGACTCCAGATTCATGCTATGACGCATGATCGGGTAGTCCTCCGTGACGCCGTTCGCACCCAGAATGTCGCGCGCGAGCCGCGCGCATTCGAGCGCCATCCACACGTTGTTTCTTTTCGCCATCGAGATGTGCTGGTGCCCGGCCTTCCCGGCGTCCTTCAGCCGGCCCACGTGCAGCGAGAGCAACTGAGCCTTCGAGATCTCGCTCGCCATCCACACCAGCTTTTCCTGCACCAGTTGATGGCTCGCGATCGGCTGATCGTGGAATTGCTTTCTGGTTTTGGAGTAGTTGAGCGCCGTCGCGTAACAATCCATCGCGGCTCCAATCGCGCCCCAGCTGATGCCGTAGCGCGCCTGGTTCAGGCACATGAGTGCGGCTTTCAGGCTATCCGCGCCGGGCAACAGATTTCCCGCGGGCACCCGCACATCTTGCAGATTCAAGCTACTCGTGACCGAAGCGCGCAGCGACCATTTGCCGTGAATGTCGCTTGCGGTGAAGCCAGGCCGGTCGGTTTCGACCAGGAATCCACGAACGCTCCCAGCCCCGCCGTCGTCCTCGCCGCCCGCGCCCTCCAGCTTCGCCCACACTACGGCGAGATCGGCAATTGATCCTGAAGTGATCCACATCTTCTCGCCGTTCAGAATGTATTCATCGCCCTTTTGCCGCGCGCGAGTGGTCATGCCCGCCGGGTTCGACCCGAAGCCCGGCTCAGTCAACCCAAAGCAGCCGAGCTTTTCGCCCGTGGCGAGCTTGGGCAGCCATTTGTTCTTCTGTTCCTCTGAACCGAAGGTGAAGATCGGGTACATCACCAGTGCCGATTGCACGCTGACGAAGCTGCGTAGTCCCGAGTCACCCCGCTCCAGCTCCTGCAACACCAGGCCGTACTCAACATTCGACATTCCGGCACAGCCGTAGCCTTCAAGGTTAGCGCCGTAGAACCCCAGTTCACCCATCAACGGCACGAGCTCGCGCGGAAATCGCCCCTCGCGAAAGCAGCTTTCGATGATTGGCGTCACGTTCGCGTCGACGAAATCGCGCGCGGTCCTGCGGACGAGGAGTTCCTCCTCCGTCAAGCTTGCATCGAGCTGAAGAAAATCGAAGCCCTGAAATTTGAATGCCATGGTCGTACCTGCCATCCTGACGCTTCACTGGGACAGATGAGAGTACCAGTCCATGGCCTTCTCTGCAACGCGAGTCTCGATGCCGCCTCAGTTCGGCCGCTGCATCGGCTTCTCGTGAATGACCATCCAATTGACGCCGAATTTGTCGCGGAACTGGCCAAAGCGGTGCGCGAAGAATTGCTCGCCCATGGGCATAAAGACCTCACCGCCTTCGGTGAGCGCTGCATAAATACGCTCCGCCTCTTCATTGCTATCGACGCTCAGGGACAGATAGGCGCTGCGCATGGGCTGGCAGCGGTCTGGCGGGCCGTCGCTGGCCATCACAACGGTGTCGCCAAGCGTGAACCGCGCGTGCAGGATGCCGTTTCGGTCCAGGCCTGGCGGCATGTTTTGTGGTGCACCGGATGCGCTCATTTCAGCGAAGGTTGACTTCATGAGGACCTTCGCGCTCAAATGCTTCTCGTAGAAGTTCATCGCTTCAAGGCAATTGCCGGGGAAATTCAGATACGTGTTTACCTTCATCGCTTCAGTTTTCCTTTCGGGGAATTGGATTTTGATCGCGAGCTTGATGGAAACGGATAAATCAGCGGTGGCGGCTTGGCCGCGGCGATTCTTTTTACAACGGCATCCTGCAACCTTACTTGCATTCAGTGATCTACCAATGGTAGCAATGGAGAACGGCCGCTGGTCCTCCCACTGCAGCCAATTCAACATCCAGGTGATTCTATGAGCACCTTCGCAGACTCTCCCCGTATCACGCCTTTTCTCTGGTTCGATTCGAACGCCGAGGAAGCCGCCGATTTCTACTGCAAAATCTTCCCCAACTCGCGCAAACTCGGCGAGCTCAGGAGCTCAGCGGACACGCCAAGCGGTCCGAAAGGGATGGTACTCACTGTCTCCTTTGCGCTTGACGGCCTGAATTTCACCGCGCTCAATGGCGGCCCGGGGCACCCTTTCACCGAAGCGATCTCTTTCGTTGTGCGCTGCGACACGCAGCAGGAGATCGACAACTACTGGTCGAAGCTCACCTCCGGCGGCAAAGAGATTCAGTGCGGCTGGCTTGTGGATAAGTTTGGCGTCTCCTGGCAGGTCGTTCCGGCGCGACTGCCGGAACTCATCAAGCATCCCAAAGCGATGCAGGCATTGATGAAGATGAAGAAGCTCGACATCGCCGAGTTGGAGCGGGCAGCGCGCGAAGGCTGAGTCCGAGCTGCATTTTGCGCCGCCTGCTTGCGGCGGGAAACTTCCCGCAACCGGCCTCTCGTGATGAAATGGCAGAGTCACTGGAGGCCGTGGAATGAGCAGCCGACGAGAATTCGTAAAGGGATCGGCACTTGCTGCAACTGGATTTGTTTTGCCTGCGGGTGTTGCGAAGGATGTTTATGCGGCAGGCGACGCAGCCGAAGCGGCGCAACCTCAAGGCATAGCGGGCGACTGGTACAACCGGCCCATGCGTTGGGCACAGCTTGCCTTTGTCGAGGACGATCCTGGCAATTACGACCAACAGTTCTGGCTCGACTACTTTCACAGCGTTCATGCCGATGCGGCTTGCCTGAGCGCGGGCGGCGTGGTTGCGTTTTATCCCACTCAGATTCCGCTGCAGCAGCGCAGCGCGTGGCTCGGCGATCGCGACACCTTTGGTGACTTGCTGCGCGGCTGCCGGGCGCTCGGCATGAATGTGGTGGCGCGGACCGACTCGCACGCATGCTGGCAGAAAGTGTATGACGCGCACCCTGACTGGATCAGGGTGGACGCAAGCGGCCAGCCCGTTCGCCATCCCTCCGATCCGCGCTATTGGGAAACCTGCGCTCTGGGCCCCTACAACTTCGATTTCATGACCGCTGTGCATGAAGAGATCATGCACATTTATAAGCCGGACGGCATCTTCACCAACCGCTGGGCGGGCAGTGGGATGTGCTATTGCGAGCATTGCCGGCAGAATTTCCGCGCCGCATCGGGCTTGGACCTGCCGCGCACCCTCGATCCGCAGGATCCGGCGCGAAAGCAATACATCGTCTGGCGCCAGCAGCGGCTCTTCGATCTCTGGCGCTTGTGGAACGAAAAGATCAGGGCGATTAACCCGGGCGCAAGCTACATCGCCAACGCCGGTGGCGGTGCGCTTAGTGAACTGGACATGAAGACCATTGGCGAGCTTGCACCCACGCTGTTTGCCGACCGCCAGAGCCGGAAAGGGCTCATGGCTCCGTGGGCCAACGGCAAGAACGGCAAGGAGTATCGCGCGACGATGGGAAACAAAGCCATCGTGGGAATATTCAGCGTTGGCATCGACGACGAGCATCGATGGAAGGACTCAGTGCAGAATGGCGACGAGATTCGCATGTGGGTTGCCGACGGAATGGCCCAGGGCCTTCGTCCGTGGTTCGTCAAGTTCAATGCGAAACCGATCGACAAACGATGGATGCCGGTAGTGAAAGAGATCTTTGAATGGCATTACGCCAACGAGAAATACTTGAAGAATCTTCGGCCCTTGGCGCGAGTGGGTCTGGTTTATTCGCAGCAGAGCGCATGGTTCTACGGCGGAGATGAGGCGCGCGAGAAAATCGACGAACCGGCGTTGGGATTCTACGAAGCGCTCGTCGAGGCCCGTATTCCGTTCGAGATGGTTCATGATCGCTGTCTCGATGCCGAGCATCTTGCGCCGTTCCGCACGCTGATCCTTCCGAACATTGCAGCAATATCCGGCGATCAGTGCGCCAGCATACGCGGATTTGTTGAGCGCGGAGGCGGCTTGGTCGCCACCTACGAGACTTCGCTCTACGACGAATGGGGTGTGCGCCGAAAGGACTTCGGCTTGGCTTCGCTACTTGGCGCCTCGTATGGAGGCAAGGTCGAGAACAACATCCTCAATTCCTATTTGAGTTTGGAACAGGATCCCTCGACCAACTCATTGCATCCGCTCCTTCGCGGATTTGCCGACTCAGGGCGCATCATCAATGCCGTGAACCAGGTGGATGTATCTCCGGCCGATGGCGGGCAGTTCACGCCTCTGCGCATTGTTCCTTCCTACCCGGACTTGCCCATGGAGTCAGTGTTTACGCGGCCCGGCGCCACGCATTGCCCCGGTGTCTACATGCAGCGGGTTGGGGGCGGCCGCGTCGTGTATTTTCCCGGTGACATCGATCGCACTTTCTGGCAGGTGCTCAGCACCGACCACGGCAAGCTGCTGCGAAACGCGGTCGAGTGGGCCACAAACGAAGCTCCCCCAGTTACGGTGGAGGGCAAAGGCATTCTGGATGTGGCTGTGTGGGAGCAAGAGAACTCGATGACTCTGCACCTCGTCAATCTCACCAATCCCATGATGATGAAAGGTCCGGTGAGGGAAATCATTCCTGTCGCGGGGCAAAAGATCTCGTTGCGAATTCCGGCAGGCAAGCGCGTCAGTCGCGTTCATCTGCTCGTCGCCGCCAGAGACGTTCCGTACCGCACGGAGCGCGATACCATTTTCCTTGAAACGCCGCCGATCGGGCTTCATGAAGTGATCGCCCTGGATTTCTCAGCCTAGCCGTTAATCAACCCGAATCGACCGCGGGAATCTCACGGGGCAATGCCAAACAGACGGCAATTCAGCTCGCGCAGGTTTCGCCTCTGTTATCCTGATTGGTTTACTTGGGCAAGGAATGGAGCCACGCGGACAGGTCTTCGTCCTTGTGGATGGAGGAGGGGCCATGCCGGAGCACAGGGCAAGGAAACATCATCAGGACCGGGTGGCTGAGACGCTGAGGATAGAAATCGGCGCCATGATTGAAGGCGAGCTTTCCGATCCGCGTATCGATTTCTGCCACGTCAGCGAAGTAGCGCTGAATCCAGGCGGAAAGTCGGCGCGTGTGTACGTGGCCGTCGACAGCACGGTGAAGGATATCGCCAAGTCCGAAGCGGAGACGGTCGCTGGTCTCGAGGCGGCCAAGGGCTATATTCGACGCGAGCTGAAGGAGCGAATGGGAGTGCGCCATGTGCCCGAGCTGAGTTTCCTCGCCGACCGGTCGGGCCGTTTCCAGGCGCGCATCGACGAATTGATGAGCAGGGGGCGCAAATCCAGTGGATCGAGCAAGTCTGCCGAGTCCCGTCGCGCCTCTCTGCAGACGGATTCCATAGACGCAAGTTCAAAAAGGGACAAGGAACTACCGCTTCACTGAGCCCATGAGTCGTAATTCCCGAATGTCCGGGGTTGATGCGGCGTCCAATGCGCCAATGGGTAACGGGGCCGGCACCTCCAACTTCGATGACACCGATCCGATTGCGGCGATTCTTCAGGTTCTGCAAAAGGGCGAGCGTTTTCTGGTTTGCTCTCACACGCGGTTCGATGGCGATGCGGTTGGTTCCGCACTGGCGCTGGGCATGTTGCTCCGGCAGATGGGCAAGCGGGCTGATTTGGTGTCCGCTACCCGGATTCCTGATCTCTACCGGCGCCTTCCCGGTGCTGACTCCATCCGCACGGCATTGCGCGTCCATGATCGTTACGACGCTGCCATTCTTCTCGAGTGCGATGGCCTGGTACGGACCGGGTTGCACGGTCTCGACAGGCAGTTCCTGATCAATATCGACCACCACATCAGCGGCCGGCCATTCGCCCAAGTCAATTGGATCGATCACCAAGCTGTCAGCACAGGCGAAATGATCTCTCGGCTGGCGCGTGCCGCCGGCGCCGTGCTCACACCGGAAATGGCCACGTGTCTTTACACCACGGTGCTGACTGACACAGGAGGGTTTTGCTACGGGACGGTGCAAGAGTCTACCTTCGCGCTGGCCGGGGATCTGGTGCGGCCCGGAGCTGACCCCGTTGCAATCGCTCAGCAAATGTATTTTTCTGTGCCTGCATCGAAACTTTTGCTGCTGGGAACAGCCTTGCAAAGGCTCACCCGCGAAGGGAGGTTGGCTTGGCTATTGGTTACGCAGCAAGACATGGTGCGCACCGGCGCCGCCGAGGAAGATTGCGAGGGCATTGTTAACATTGCGCTGAGCATCGCAGGGATTGAGGCCGCGTTCTTTCTGCGCGAGCTGCCGGATGGACACGTCCGGGTGAGCCTGCGCAGTAAAGGCGAGCTGAGTGTGGCTGCAATTGCCGCCCGGCTGGGGGGTGGAGGCCACGAAAACGCCGCCGGCTGTACCCTCGAAGGCCCGCTGCGCCGCGCCATTCACCAGATACTGGGTGAGTTGCGCAGCGCCCTGGCCGGCTTCACTCCGGTGTCCGCCTGACCGCTCTTGAGATTCCAAATGAATCTGTTAGCCTTGACCGTGTTGCACCACTGAAGGATCTCCGCGCCTCTGCGCAGTGCGAAAGGCGGGCAGGCCCGGCCTGATTCACTCTTCGCCCTGCATGAAACCAAGGCCTTCGTACTGCGCGAAGCTCTCAGCCTCGCGATTTTTGGAGTATTGCCGGAGATGGAGAATCCCGTGGAACCGCTGGTTCCGGATCGAGCGGCGCGCCGTCCATGGCGCATGCCTCGCTGGGCGACCATCTCTGAAGCGGCCGTCTTCCTCGCCTTCAGCGTCTTCTTCCTTGTTTATGGCGTTACGCCCATCCTGGGCGGTGACGGCCTGGGGCTCGTTGGCGCCGACGAACCGCGCTATGCGCAGATCGCGCACGAAATGCTGGTGCGCTTCGACGCGGCGAGCACCCTTAAAGAACGGCTCAGCGCCTGCGTAACGCCTTACCTCTATGGGCATCCGTGGCTGGAGAAGCCGGCGCTCTATTACTGGCGCGCGATGTTCATCTTCCAGGATTTCGGCGTTCACGACTGGGCTGCCCGTTTGCCTTCGTTCACCTTCGCCTTCATCATGTCGGCGCTCATCTACCTGCACATGAGACGATTCCGGCCCGGCGGCCATCTTGATGCGGCGCTCATCACGGTGTCGTGCGCTGGCATCATGGCCTTCGCTCGCGGGGCATCCACTGACATGCAGATGGCCGCGCCGCTGGCCATCGGTTTGCTCGGCTGGTACGCATGGTATGAAACCAATTCAAAGTTCTGGCTCTACGACATCTACTTCTTTACGGGACTGGCGACGCTAGCCAAAGGGCCGGTCGCCCCTCTCCTCGCCTTTCTCATCATCGCTTCCTTTGCGTTTCTACGCCGCGAGTGGCACATCCTCCTCCGCTCGTTCTGGTGGCCGGGGGTGGTGCTCTACTTTGCCATGGTGCTGCCTTGGTTCATTGCGGTGCAGCATCAAAATCCGACCTTCTTCCGCGAATTTTTCCTCGAGCACAACCTGCAACGCTTCGCTACCGACCGTTACCAGCACAATGAGCCATTCTGGTACTACCTGGTGGTCATGCTGCTCGGCCTCATGCCGTGGACTGTGATTGCGGTGCGCGCGCTTGTCGACGGCATTCTCACATCAGTGGCCGAGTGGCGGCTGCGCCGTTCCCGTGTTGGCAAGCCGTTGCCCACGCGCCCCGGCGACGCATTTCCCGAGTTTCTGGTGCTATGGTCGCTTATTCCTGTCGTTTTCTTTTCCTTCTCGCAATCCAAGCTGCCCGGCTACATCCTCCCCGCTATTCCGCCCATCACCATTCTCACCGGAGACTACCTGTATCGACGCAGGCAGCAGGGATTGAACCGATGGCTTCTCCTCGGTCATGCCGTGGTGTGTTGCGCCATGACGATGGCGGCGCTGCTTCTGCCCTGGTTTGTTGTTCATGGATTCGTCGTTCACGGCGCCGCCGTGCCGCCCGCTCACGCACTGGTCGCGGCCTCGCTGGCTGCCATTGGGGCCGCCCTCCTTATCCTGGTTGTGACCAAAGGTTTTGGCGTGGCCCGGCTACGCCCGGCAACTTGCTGGATTCTGGTGGTGCTGGTTCTGTTCTTGTATGGCGTGGGCCCGTTCTTCGGTATTCCGGGCATTCAATCAACCAAGCGCGTCATTCACTTGCTCGATCGCTCCTATTCCGCAAGGCCGCTGGCCGAGCGAATCAGCGAGCAGGTTCCGGCAGACGAGACTGTCGCCGTGTTCCGCGTTCGCCGCGACGCGGAGTTCGGGCTCTCGTTTTATCGCAACCGCGAAGTGGTGAACTACGACGTGAGTGGCGTACCCGATGAACAGCATGTTCTCGTAGCGCGCATCCAGGGCCGCCACGGCGTAGATCTGGACACCCAACTCGCGCTGAGCGAGCTTCTTGAAGGCCGGCAGTACGAGCAGCTCTTCGCCTGGCCGGAGCAGGGCTTGGAAGTCTATCTCGTGGGCGGCAAGTAAAAGTGACTCAACTTGCGGTGGAAAGCGCAGTCGTGTCAAAGTTGCCGAGAGGGTCTTTCCGCGCGCGGCTGTGTGAAAGTGTCTTTGTCTGATGCCTTTTTGATTCGAATCGTCGAGAACCGGCGCGCTTCACGCATTTCGGGGCCTCGGCCAGCAAATCGAAGACCGCAATCGAACTTCTCGCTCGCGCATCGGTCATGAGCGAACGCAACCGGGCAATAGATAGAGGGCGAATGCAGACTTCGGGCGATTCCATCGAGATACTCGACCTTCGGCACTTCGCGGCGCCAATCCTGCGGCCCGTGCTGGAGGCGGAGGGTGAGCTGTGGGGGCAGCGCCTCCATTGGGACTATCATGCCTCGGCACGCCTGCTTATGCAGTACCTCGACAACCACATGCTTCCCGGCTACGCGGCGCTCGCGTCCGGCCGCGTGCTGGGCTACGTCTTCTGCGTATACGAGGAGACGAAGGCCGTCATCGGCGATGTCTTTGCGCTGCCAAGTGACACGAATGGAGCGGCATCAACCACCGAAGAAACGTTGCTCCGCCATCTCCTCGAGTTGCTGCTCAACTCTCCGCACGTCGAACGCATCGAAGCACAACTGCTTCTGCATCCCTCCGGTACCTACGGCGAGATCTTCGGCAACGCCGGATTTGAGATCTTCCGCAGGCTCTTTCTGGTGCAGCCGTTGCAGGGACAATCGAAACCGCCGCAGACAGTTCTGCCCGCCAACCTGGAATTTCGCCCGTGGCGCGAGGCGGACCTTTCGGCGGCTGCGCGTCTCATCTGCGAAGCCTACCGCGACCATCCAGACAGCTTGATCAATGATCAATACCGCTCCGTTCACGGCTCTATGCGCTTCTTGAACAACATTGTGCATTATGCCGGCTGTGGCAGTTTTTCTCAGCAGGCCTCGTATGTAGTGGTGGAGCGCTCCAGCCGCGAGCTTGCAGCCCTTGTGCTTGGCTCGCGCGTCAGCGGGCAAAGCGGGCACCTGACCCAGGTTTGCGTCCATCCCGCCTTTCGCCGCCGCGGCCTCGCCCGGATGCTGCTCGCGCATGCTGCGTTCAGTTTCATGCGTCTTGGCGCCACGGAAATCTCTCTCACTGTGACCGAGGCCAACGCCGAAGCCATCGATCTCTATAAGGACGAGGGCTACACCTGCGCACACACTTTCGATGCCGCTGTGTGGCTGCGGGACGCGACGGCCTGACTCGCATCTCGCCGTCACAGCGGTTCGCTCCTTGTAGGCGGAGTTGAGTCCCACGTCGACGACGGCTATATGCGAAAACGATACTGATGGCCAAAGAAACAGCCCGCTTCTCGTGGTGAGGAGCGGGCCGGTTACTCTTGGTTTTGGGATGAGAGCTACGCTTTGGCGCTCGTCAGCGCGCCCAAATCGGCGGCCAGTTTTTCCGTGCTGAACGCCTCGATCGTGTCGCCTTCCTTCACGTCTGTAAAATTGGCGATGCCGATACCGCACTCCATGCCGTTGGTCACTTCGCGGGCATCGTCCTTGAAGCGTTTGAGGGAGGCGATCTTGCCCTTGAAGACCTGCGCCCCTTCGCGCATCACCCTCACCTCGGCATCGCGGCGGATCACGCCATCCACGACGCGGCAGCCGGCGATGGTACCCACTTTGGGAATGCGGAAGACATTGATGACTTCGGCGCGGCCGACGTAGTTCTCCTTGAAGGCAGGTTCGAGCAGGCCCAACATGGCCAGGCGAATCTCGTCCTGCAGTTCGTAAATGATGGAGTGCAGGCGAATCTCGACGTTCTCCTGTTGCGCCAGCTCCGCCGCCTTGCGTTCCGGGCGCACGTTGAAGCCGATGATGATGGCATTGGAAGCCGTCGCCAGCAGCACGTCGCTCTCGGTGATGGAACCGACGCCGGAGTGCAGCACCTTGACGCGCACCTTCTCCGTTGACATCTTCACCAGCGAGTCGGCGAGCACTTCCACGGAGCCCGTCACGTCGCCCTTGATGATCAACGGCAAATCCTTGACGCCCGATTGGCGAACCTGCTCCGCCAATCCTTCCAGCGACACACGCGAGCTCTTGGCAAGCTGTGAGTCGCGCTCCTTCATCTTTCGGTACTGGGCAATTCCCTTGGCTTTGTCGCGGTCGGCCACCACCAGGAAGGTGTCGCCGGAGTCGGGCATACTTTCAAGCCCCAGCACTTCCACCGGCGTGGACGGCCCGGCTTCCTCCAGAGGGCGGCCGCGATCGTCGAACATGGCGCGGACCTTGCCGAAAGTGTTGCCCACAATGTAGCTGTCGTTCAGATGCAGCGTTCCATCCTGCACCAGAACGGTGGCCACAGCGCCGCGTCCGCGATCCAGCTTGGCCTCGAGAACGCTGCCCACCGCCTTGCGTCCGGGCGTGGCCTTCGGCGCCTTGATGTCGCTCACCAGGCAAATCATTTCAAGCAGCAGATCGAGGTTAATGCGCTTCTTCGCGGAGACCTCGACAAACACCGTGCCTTGCTGGCCCGCGCCGGCCCACTCTTCGGGAATCAGGCCGCGGTCAGCGAGTTGCTTCTTCACGCGGTCGGGATTGGCCTCCGGCTTGTCGATCTTGTTCACGGCGACGATGATCGGAACCTCGGCAGCCTTGGCGTGATCGATGGCCTCGAGAGTCTGCGGCATCACACCGTCGTCGGCGGCAACCACGATGACCACGATGTCCGTCACCTTGGCTCCGCGGGCGCGCATGCGGGTAAACGCCTCGTGACCCGGCGTATCCAGAAAGACAATCTCGCGGCCCGAAGCAGGCGAGCCTTCCTTGGCAAACTTCACCTTGTATGCGCCGATGTGCTGCGTAATTCCGCCCGCTTCGCCCGCCGCAACGTGGGTCTCGCGGATGGCATCGAGGAGCGAAGTCTTGCCGTGATCGACGTGGCCCATCACAGTAACCACAGGCGATCGCGGCACCTCCAGCTCATCGGAGTTCTCGGCTTCGAGCACTTCTTCGATAGCCTGGTTAGCGATTTCCTCTTCGTAGCTGATGACGGTGGCCGCGGCGCCGAATTTGGCTGCGACATCTTTCACCATCTCGGCGTCGAGAGACTGGTTCACCGTGACAAAGACGCCCCCCATCAAAAGCGTCGCGATCAAATCTTTGGCGCGGACATCGAGCTTTTCGGCCAGGTCCTTTACGCTGATGCCCTCCGTGACTGTGATTTCGCGGGTGATGGGCATGGGCTCGGTGCTGTATTGCGCGCCGCCATAGCGAGGCGGCGGCACAAAGCCCTTCATCGGGCCTTCTTTGGTCTTGGGGTACTGTTGCTTGCCTCGGCCGCGGCCTCGGGAACTGGCGCGCTGTGGGCGCGGGGCTTCACCGGTCGGAGGTGCGCCGCCGGCGCCTGGACGCGCCCCGAATCCTGGGCGAGCCCCGAAACCGGGACGTGCGCCAAATCCGGGCCTTGCGCCGGGTGCTGTGGCGCCACCGGGCCCAGCGAATCCGGCCGACCCGGAGCGCGTGGGATGCTTGGGGCGAGGGCCTCCTGCGAATTGGCCGGGAGCTGCAGTTCCGCCAGGGAAGCGCTGCCCAGAGCCTGGCGGTCCGGCTGCCGGTCTGCGATCGAAAATCGGCTTTCCGCGCTGCAGCCCGGTTCCTGTGGCCGGAGCTGCGGTTGGCGGAACGATGGACGCTTTGTACACAGGCCGGGGCCCGGTTTGCGGCATCACCATGCGGCGCGGTACGGGCACGGTGACCTTTGCGGTTTTCGCGGGTGCGGTTGTGGACTCGGCAGCGATCGTCGGAACCGCACCCGGCGTTCCACCCGTGGGAGCTTCAACGGCATGCGGTGCTGCTGCTTGTTCTGTCACAGCAGCGGGCGTTGCCGGCGCATCAGCAACCGGAGAAACAACTGCGGCCGGGGCCTTGACGGCGATTTTTTCTTCGCGCACGGGCGGAGCCGCGGCTGGCTTCACGGTCACGCCAGCCGGGGGCGGTGCAACAACGACAACCGGGCGCGCAGCCACCACCCCTGCGGGGGCTTTGGCGACAACCGCGCCGACAGGAGGACGCGACGCAATGGCGGGAGTGGCTGGCGGAGGAGCAACGATCGGCGGCGCGGAGCGCGGCTGGGGAACGATCCTGCGTGGTTCCGGCCTGGCTGGGGCGGCGGCAGCGGACTTTCCGGCAACCGGAGTCGTGGCGGCCGGTTGCGCAGCCGACGCGGCGGGTTTTGCTGGCGCAGCTGTCGCCGGTTTCGCCGGCACTCGCGCGTGGTGTGCCTCTTCTTCTTCTTCCTTCTTCTTGGCGAGGAGGGCCTTCATCACATCGCCGGGCTTGGAAATGTGCGAAAGATCGATCTTGGGGACGATGGCTTCCGCGCCATGGCGGCCTGACGTCGCGCCTGCATGCGCGGTATGGCGCGCTTCCCGCGCAAAGTGCGCACGAACCTTCTCAGCCTCGTCCATCTCCAGCGAACTGGAGTGCGTCTTGCCGCTAGAAACGCCGAGCTCAGGAAGAACGTCGAGAATCGCTCGAGACTTTACTTCCAGCTCTTTCGCGAGATCGTTGATACGAACCTTACTCATCCGCCTCTTTTCAATGTGTGCCGCCAAAAGGACCTTAGTCGTTCATGGCAACCTCATGGCACTGGCCGCTTTCAAAAGTTCCGTTGTTGTACACCTGGCCTGGCAGAACGCGGCGCATCTTATGCGCCGTCCTCTTTGCCAGGCTCCGTTTCCTTTGTTGTGCTTTCAGTTTCGTCGGCTTCAGACTCCGAAACCACTTCGGCGCCGATTGCATCAATTTCGTCTTGATCGGATTCCCCGGATTCAGCGTCCGCCTTCACTTGCGCTACGCTTTCAGCTTCTTCAATCACTTCGGCTGAGTTTTCAGCCTCGGATTCTTCTGTAGCTTCGCCAGCCTCTGAGATTTCAGTGGTTTCCAACGTACTTTCAGCGGGCGCTTCATCAGCCATAGCCGTTTCGCCCGCGGCCTGTTCGGCCTCAGCCGCCTGTGCAGCTGCTTCAGCCTCTGCCTCAAAGCGGCTGAAATAGTTGCGGACGGCAACGCTGATCTTCTCCAGCGTCTTTTCGCCAATGCCCGGAATCTCTTCGAGCTGCTCGGGAGTCATGTCGGCAAGGCCCTCAACGGTCGTGATTCCCGCCGTAATCAGCTTCTGAATAATGCCATCGCCCAGCTCCGTCACCTGCTCGATTGGCGTCGTCGGAGCGCCTGCCAGGGCCTGCATCTGCTGCTCCACTTCCTGGCGCTTCTCCTCTTCGCTCTTGATGTCGATCTTCCAGCCCAGCAGCTTCGCCGCCAGGCGCACGTTCTGGCCCTTCTTGCCGATGGCCAGCGAAAGCTGCGTGTCGTCAACGATTACTTCCAACTGCTTCTCAGTCAGGTCCGTGATGGAAACGCGGCTCACTTTGGCTGGCTGCAGCGCCTTCTCCGCGAAGGTCGTGATCTCATCACTGAATTCGATGATGTCGATCTTCTCGCCTCGCAACTCGCGGATAATTGACTGCACGCGCATGCCTTTCATACCCACGCATGCGCCCACGGGGTCCACGTCCTTGTCGCGGCTCTGCACGGCAATCTTGGTCCGCTCGCCGGCCTCGCGCGCAATGGCGCGAATCACCACTGTGTTGTCGTAAATCTCGGGAACCTCTGACTGGAACAGGTTCGACACCAGCTCCGGCGCAGCGCGGCTCACAATCACTTGCGGCCCCTTGGCTGCGCGGTCCACCTTGATCAGCACCACGCGCACGCGCTCGCCCACGCTGAACTGCTCCAGGCGCGACTGCTCTCGCTTCGGGCAGCGCGCCTCGGCTTTGCCCAGATCGAAGATGATGTCCTGTCCCTCAAGGCGCTTCACCGTCGCATTCAGCACTTCCTTTTCGCGGTGCGCATACTCCTGGAAGACCGTATCGCGCTCGGCCTCGCGCACCTTCTGGAAGATAATCTGCTTGGCCAGTTGCGCCGCGATGCGGCCCAGCGGGCTGGTGTCGCGATAGATGCGGATCTCGCTGCCCACCTCCACGCCGGGAGCCATCTCATTGGCCTCGGCGAGCGTAATCTGGTTCACGGGATCTTCGATCTGATCCTCGTCGGCGACCACCGTCTTATAGATGTAGGCTGTAATCTCGCCGGTATCCTTGTTCAATTCCCCACGCATGTTTTCCTGGGTTTTGTAGAACTTGCGCGTAGCCAGGGCGATAGCCTCTTCGACCGCGCCCACAACAATGGCGGGGTCAATTCCCTTTTCCTGGCTCAGGAGCTCGATACTTTGATACAAAACACTGGTGGCCATACTCGTTTTGGACTCTCTTTTTCGTTCCGCGCCGTCCTGCCTGAAATTCGGCACTTTGACGGTGCTGTTGTTTTCGATTGATGGCGGAAGAGCACTGCTGTCAGCCCATCCACCCTCAAGCTAGGAGCTAAAGGCCAATAGCTTGTCGTTCAGATTTCCGGCACCAGATTCGCCTTCTCGATATTGCTAAGAGCGATCTCCACCGTATTCACGCCAGCCTTGCGGCTCTTGCTGTTCTGCTTCACGGCCGCCAGATCAATCGTGATCGTTCCTGAATCTGGCGCCGTTTTTGGCCCCGCCATCAGTCTTCCCTGCCAGTGCCGGTTGTTGCGGATCGGCTCAAAGGTCCGCACCTTCACCAGGCAACCCGCAAACCGCTCGAATTCCTCCGGCTGGCTCAGCTTTCGATCCAAGCCTGGAGAACTGGCCTCCAGCGTGTACTCTCCGCCGGGAACCAAGTCCTCCACGTCGAGCAAAACCCCAAAATCGCGGCTAAACGCTGCGCAATCCTCGTGCGTCACGCCGGAAAGCTGCTCTACCGTGAGCGAACCTTCCAAAAGTCTCTCCGGCAGCCCTTGCGCGCCTGCCGCCGCCGCTGCCTTTAGTTGTGCCCGGCCTTCGGCGTTCTTTTCCAGAGCCACGCGCAGTGTGCGGTCCTTAGCCGTCCCGGCAAACTCGATATCGACCACGTCGAGCCCGTGTGATGCGGCCACCCGCTCTGCCGCCCTCCGGATTTCGTCCAAACTGACCGCCATCGATCCCCACTGCCCCTTGGCAGCCTTTTTCCCTCGTATCACCTTGATTTCCGGTGACTTTCGAGCAGAATTTGCCGCAAATAAAAAGTGGGCGATGAGCCCACTCCTCTCTCCGCCAGCCGGTGCGCACACGGAAAAACCTGACGGACAAATTCGTCTGCATGGCCAGAATACCGGAATTTGCCGCGAAATTCAATGGGCGCGGATTCGGGCGTAGGGTGAGAGTGCATGGCGTTTCCTCACGGCGAGGGCTCCTTCACACCAGTCACATCGAGCAAAAGCGAAGCTCTGCTTGCCGAGATCTCGGCGAGTGTCTTGAATCCTGACGCCTGCTTCTTCCTGCCGGCTCACCCAACCGGCGGATCGAGGCCAAAGTTGCAGCCAACTCGCTCGATTTGCTTTGCGTGGCGGCGAGCCAAGGCGCGACAATAGCGCAATGAAGTGGCTTCGTCTCTTTGCCCTTGCTCTTTTAGTTCTTTGCTCGGCGCTGCCTGAACTCTACGCACTTGATAAACAGCCGGCCGAGGTGTTCCACAACCGGCGCGTCGCGCTGGCGGCCACGCTCCAGGGCGGCGTGGCTGTGCTTTTCGCGGCGGAGGAGTCTCAACTCGATTTCATGCCCTACCGCCAGGACTCGGACTTTTACTATTTGACCGGCTGGAATGAGCCCGGCGCAGCCCTCATGATCGTTAGCGACGCACCCCACGCAGCTTCGCCGCGCGCCTACAAGGAGATTTTGTTCCTGCCCACGCGCAATCTCCGCATGGAAAATTACACCGGCGTCAAGATGGATGCGGTAACTCCAGGAGTGGAACAGGCCGCGGGCGTGGACCATGTCGAACCGATGGCTGAACTCCCCGTGGAGCTGAACCAGCTTATCGCTGCCGACCACACGCTCTACGCCAATCTCTGGTCGCAACCGGATTCACCAGAGGCGAAAGCCCTGCTTGGCTTTATCGGCGTCGCGCTGGGAACATCGGTTTTTCCGCCGTCTCACGACGTCACCAGCCAGATCATGCCGCTGCGCCAGGTCAAGGACGATGGGGAGATCGAGCTCATCAAAAAAGCATCCGCGGCGTCTGTCCTCGCGCAGCGCGTCATGATGCAATGGTGGGTCAAGCCGGGAATGACGGAGCGCGCAATCGCCGGAGCCATGACTGCCGTTTGGATGGAGAACGGCTGCGAGCGGCCAAGCTATTCACCCATCGTCGGCTCGGGCGTTGACTCCACCGTCCTTCACTACTCCGCCAACGCCCGCACCATGCAGGACGGAGACATCCTCCTCGTCGATGCGGCCTGCGAGTATTCAATGTACGCCGCCGACATCACCCGCACCGTTCCTGTGAACGGGCATTTCACCGCTCGCCAGCGCGAGATATACGACATCGTACTGGCCGCGCAACAGGCCGCCATCAACGCTTTTGTGGCCGGTAAATCCACCATCAACGACCGTGACCGCCAGGATCCGAACTCGCTCGACACCGTCGCCTTCAACTACATCAATACCCACGGAAAAGACCTGCACGGCCAGTCCCTCGGCCAGTACTGGCTGCATGGACTGGGTCATATGATGGGCATCGATGTTCACGATCCAGCAAACTACCCGGTGGTTCTCAAACCCGGGATGGTCTTCACCATCGAACCGGGTATTTACATTCCCGAAGAGAACCTTGGCGTCCGTGTCGAGTGCGATTTCCTGGTCGGCGCAGACGGCAAGTTGATCGATCTCGATGCCGCGCTACCGCATACCGCCGACGAAATCGAAGCCGCCATGCGAGCAAAATAAATCGCGGAACGCAGAATTGAATCGCGAAGAACCCAGATGAACCGCGAAGCGAGAAAGATGAATCGCGGAACGCAGAAATAAATATGGACCCGCGCGACGCCATGCCTTCCGAGCAGCTTGAGATGCTCAGCCGCGTCTTCAGCGAACAACTGCTGGCCTGTCTCGATGAGTGCGCGCGAGGGCGGCGCGGACTGTTCTCTGAGTATGTGAGCGAGGACGGTAACGAGGGAGCGTGGTCTGAGGCGGCGCGTCTGCGCGAACTGGCAATTGCGCTGCAAAACGTTCTTGCCCAGCATGGGGAGAGGAACGCGCTCTGCGACGAGTTCCTTGACCTCTGCTCCATCCACGGCGAGAGCCATTCGGGTGAGCGCAAGCTGGCGCGCACGTTTCTGGAGCGGATTGAGCGCGGCGAAGTGGGCACGCCAACGGACGATAAACGGGCTTGGTAACCCTGCGCGGCAGGGACTCGAGGGTTTCTTACACAAAAGGCCCCGCAAATCTCCGGGCGCAAGGGCTGCCCGGAGATTGAGGGATGAACGACGCTAAAGCGGACGAGTTAGAAGCGAACCCCAAGCGTTACTGGAATCAGCTCCGTGGTGCCGAGGCCGTTGTTTTGAGTGATGGGGGGAGTGTGAATGAACGTGTAACGGGCCTCGGCGAAAATCTCGGACTGGCCGGCACTATCAGGCCCGTACAAATTGCCGCCCAAACGGTGATAAATCCCCAAGCCGGCGTTGCCTCCCCACTGATTGGAAGTGAATGAGCCAACGGTGACATTCACTTCGTAACCATAAAGGTCGCAGCACTCGTATTCATTGAAGTTCGTCGACTTATGGTAGTAACCCCAGCCGCCAACCAGGTAAGCGCCGTTTGACTTCTTGGGAAAGAGGTCAATGACGGGGGATCCGGTAATCGAATTGATATGCGCGTCACCGCCCGTGGTGCCTGCCGTCGCAATGAGCCCTCCTGGTAGCTTGTCGTCCATGAATTGATATTCGAGCAACGCAGACACCGCCTTGGAGAAGTGGAATCCCGCGCCCACGGTGAAGTTGCCGCCCCATGTGATGAAGGGGGTGTCGTTGCCAACTGGGGCGTTGAATCCGCCTCCGGCCTCGAAAGCCCAGTTGTGAAGGAATGCATGTTTCCCGCCACCGCCTCCTCCGCTCCCTCCGTATTGGCCGGCGCCAGCCCCGCCCGCGGCTGGATTGCCCGGATTCGCAGCTTCAGGCAACGAGAACTCGGCAAGCTGCAGACCCGATGAGCTCAGTCCAGCCTGGCCCAATCCGACCTGACTTGACGAGTAGCCGGCCGTGCTGAATGGGCTGTGAGTGAATTGATCGATCGATGGGGCGGGCGAGGAACTAGATTGCGCAGCTGCAACACCGGCCGCGACCAAGCCCGCGATGACCATCAGAGCTGCGCGCCCGATCGGCGAGATCAAACGGGGGAAGGACATAGAGACCACCTCAAATACTGGATTCTGTTCAACTTGCGGAAAGAAATTGCCTGTCACTGGAATTAGACACCGAAAGCCGCCAGAGGTTGCCTGCCCAACACGACAGATTCCCGTTGGATGGGACAGGCAATGTCCCAGGAAATGCGCTCACGCGCAATGAAGCCCTGGGGCCTGACTCGTCTTAGCCAGCTGCACCGACTTTTTGCCGTTCGGGAAAGCAAAAGGCCGGAGCAACCGTCCCGGCCCTCTGCTAACTTGCGTCCTGCTTAGCCCTGTATGTCGAATTGCTCCGGATGCAGGGTTGGATCGCTCTTGACCAGCACGTTCTTTCCGACCAGCTCCTCGAAGTCGGTCAGCCAACGGTTGCCGTTCGCCTTCAGAACCTTCACCGTCTCTGGATGCACACGTAGCATCACATCTGCATTCTCAAAGTGCTTTCGCATCTTGCGCATTTCGATATAGATCTCGTTGCACACCGTGGCAGAGCTTTTCACCATGCCGGTCGCCTGGCAAGTGGGGCAGGGCACGCTGAGCGTCCGCTCCAGCGACTGCTTTACGCGCTTGCGCGTGATCGCTACCAGGCCGAAATCGTTAAACTGCAGCACCTTCGTTGGAGCGCGGTCGTTCTTCAGCGCCTCTTCGAGCGCGGCCATCACCTTGAAGCGGTTCCTGCGCTCGTCCATGTCGATAAAGTCAATCACGATAATGCCGCCCAGGTCGCGCAGTCGAATCTGGCGCACGATCTCCGGCACAGCGTCGAGGTTGGTCTTGAGGATTGTGTCTTCAAGCCGCGCCGACTTGCCGACATATTTTCCGGTATTGATGTCGA
>CAYYKV010000028.1:0-22923 GCA_964468605.1 uncultured Occallatibacter sp.
CCGAGCGCCAGTGTCAGCGCCAGCCGGCGTGGCGAGATTCCCTGGCTCAGCCAGACAATCGCTTTGCGCTTTGCCGCTGCCGGAATCCTGCTCACCGTCGCCTCCAGCTCGAATTTCTTTCTCTATAACTTACTGACACGGAAAACGCGGTTTGGTTTTCCCCGGATGAAACTTTTGTGAATGAATCAAACTCGTCACTATCTTCGATGCAGCCGCCCCGGATTGGTTACCGCGTTAGCCGATGCCACAAACGGGTTATACGAAGCCGGGACGCGCGCGGTTCACTCACGGGAGTTATCGGCCCATGCGAACTGCGTTACACTTGGACCCGATGAGGGTCTTTGGCATCGATTGCGGAACCGAGGTGACCGGCTTCGGTGTCGTTGATTCCGGAGAAGGTCCGCGCGATGAGGCCCTGCAGTTTCGGGCGATGGGAGCCATCCGCTTGAACAAGGCCCATCCTTTGCCGGAGCGTCTGGAGCAGGTCTTCACGGAACTCACCGCCGCGCTGGAGCGCTGGCGGCCGGATGCTGTGGCCATCGAAGAAGTCTTCTACTCCGTCAACGCCAAATCGGCGCTGAAACTGGGCCAGGTGCGGGGTGTCGCGCTTCTGGCTGCTTCCCGTCTGCGCATCCCACTTGCCGAATACGCCCCCTTGAAAATCAAATCGAGCGTCGTGGGTTACGGACTGGCGAAGAAGGAGCAGGTGCAATTCATGGTGGCGCGGCTGCTTGGATTGGCCGAGCTGCCTCAGCCTTCTGACGCAGCCGATGCCCTGGCCATCGCCATCTGTCACATTCACACCGCGCAAACTTTGGCGCTGCAAGGAGTCAGGCGATGAGGGCGTATTGGCTCGTAGCTGCCGCTTTCACGCTCGCCGTACAGCTTCATGCTGCGCCCGCGGACGATCCCGTCATTCAGGTCGACTTCTCCAATCCCGGCCTCTTGCCTCCGCAATGGACGCTCATTCTCCACCCCGATGGCAGCGGCCATTTTCGCTCTCAGATGGACAACGCTCCCAAGGCAGGCCTGAAGGAGATCGAGGCGCCCAGCATCGACCGCGACATTCAGTTGAGCAAGGAATTCGCCGCTCGCGTCTTTGCGGCAGCGCAGCGTCACAAGGATTTCAATCTGCCCTGTGAAAGCCATCTGAAAGTTGCATTCGAAGGTTGGAAGACATTTACGTATAACGGCCCGCTGGGCCAGGGATCGTGTACCTTCAACTATTCCCGCGACAGGGAAATCCAGTCGCTCGGCGATTCCATGCAGGCGGTGGCCCAGACGATTCTCGAGGGCGCTCGCCTCGAGCTGTTGCTGCAGCACGACCGCCTTGGCCTGGATCGGGAGATGGAGTTTCTCACCGAGGCCGTTCAGGACGGTCAGGCACAGCAGGTCTGCGCCATTCGTGACATTCTTCAGAAACTGTCCGAGGACGACAGTGTGCTCGAACGAGTCAGAAAGCGGGCGCGCAGTCTGCTCGATTGCGGCCCAACTTAAATCTTTGCTCTCAGGCGACTTTTTCGCTTGTTTTAGTGTCAAATGATGCAGGGCTCCCGAGGTTTTGGGGTGGTCGCCATTCGGCGATGGAAAGGCAGGGCGCCATGAGTTTCACAAGCAATCGCAGTCGGGTGGCAGGGCTTACAGCGGTGGTCCTTGGGGTGTTGTGTTTGGGGCCGGCGTTGCAATCGCAGGACCAGCCTCAGAACCAGGGACAGGGAACAGGTCAGCCGGCGCGCGCCGTGCGCCTCAGTTACGTGGATGGCCAGGTGACTCTCGCGCAGGGCGGCCAGGTTCTCGCCCAGCAGGCCGTCGCCAATACGCCTATGCTCGAGGGCATGCAACTCACCACCGCCGACAGCGGAAAGGCCGAGATTCAGTTTGAAGATGGCAGTGTCGCCCGGCTCTCTCC
Source organism: uncultured Occallatibacter sp. (assembly GCA_964468605.1). GTDB lineage: Bacteria > Acidobacteriota > Terriglobia > Terriglobales > Acidobacteriaceae > Telmatobacter. The sequence continues at coordinate 1,910 of CAYYKV010000028.1, forward strand.
AGACAGCTCCCTGACGCTCCAGGTTCTTCAAGGTGCGGGAACGACGGCCAACGCTGTGCTCTTGCTCAACGCGGGTTTGGCCTACTTCGAGTTCCAGGGCGGAAGCCAGACCGGCCAGATGAGCGTGCAATTCGGCGATGCTCAACTCACCACCAGCGGCTTCACCGTGCTGCGCGTCAACATCGACAATCCTCCCGGCGACGTGGCCGTGTTCTCAGGAAACGCGCATCTCGATGCCGCCGGCAGCGCGGTTTCCGTTGACCTGCATGGCGGCGAAAGCCTCGCTCTCAACGCCGCCACTCCGGCCAACTATCAGCTCGCCGACTCCATCAATCCGGATTCATGGGACTCCTGGAACTCCGACCGCGATCAGGCGCTGACCACCGAAGCTGCGTCGCCGACCGCCGCCTCTGCCAATCTGGGCGAAAGCCAAAACCCCGCGTGGAGCGACCTGGACGCCAATGGCAACTGGTACGACGTGCCCAATCAGGGATATATCTGGTCGCCCTTCGAGGCTGCGAGCGCAGACTTCGACCCATACGGCTACGGCAACTGGATGTGGACACCGGGGTTCGGCTACCTCTGGATCTCCGGCTATCCATGGGGCTATATGCCCTTCCAGTGCGGTTCCTGGAACTTCTACAACAACTTCGGCTGGGGCTGGGCGCCCGGCATGGGCGGCTGCTCGCCCTGGTGGGGATTGGGCTTCTACGGTGGCCCGAATCTCGGCATTGTGCCTCCCGGATATAAAGTCATCCCGCGCCCCATCTTGCCGCATCGTCCCATCAACTTCAGGCCGGTGGCGATGGTCGCCGTCAACAGGAGTCCCGTAGTCGTGAACCCGGCGTTCGCCGCGCGCAACAGGAACACGCCGGTCACCATCGGCGGCGCCACCGTGGTCGCGCTTCGTCCGTTGCCATCGCGGCCGGTCTTCGATCACAACCCATCGAGTGCGGGGGGAAATCAGCCGCAGCAGGGCTACCGCTCGACCCAGCCCAGCGAGGCGCCCGCCGCGCCCAATCGGCCCACCTACAACCAGAGCCGCCCCGTGGCGGGCGAACCCACCGAACCGAACCGGCCCGAGGTTACGCCAGTGAACCGTCCGGCGACCTCGCCCGTGCAGGCTCCCGCTTACCGCAGCCAGCCCACGCCAACCCATGACTCCGCTCCTTCCCGGTCAAGCGCCCCAAGCGCCGGCTCCTCTGGTGGCTCGTCGCACTCCGGCGGCGGCTCTTCCAGCGGTGGCGGCGGATCGCATGGCGGAGGCGGAGGTGGCGGAGGCGGTGGTGGTGGCGGTGGATCGCACGGCGGCGGTGGTGGTGGCGGCGGCGGCGGTGGTAGCGGCCATCACTGAGGCCGCTTCTTCACCGGCCAAAACCCATCTCGAATTGCTCAACGCTCCGCGCCCTCGCGGAGCGTTCTGCATTCGGAGAACCCCGCCCGCGCCGTTGACCACCCTGCTTACCTTCGTGCTCCCGCGCACCGAATCCCACTTCGCAAATTGGTAGTCTAAGAGATGTGAATGTCGAGCAGGATTCGCGTTTGCGGGTCGCGGCGATTGGATTCCTCAATCCCGCGCCGCTCATGTGGGACTTTGAGCATGCGCCGCTCAACCAGGAGCTGGCTCGCCGCTACCGCATCGACCGCATGACCCCGGTCGAGTGCGCCGCGCGCCTGGCTGACGGTCGCGCCGACATCGGCCTCATTCCCATCGCCTCGCTCGCCACCACGCCGGGCCTCCAGATTCTGCCCGGTTGCACCATCGCTTCCAAGGGCAAGGTGCGATCGCTCATCCTCGTGCATCGCGCCAACCGGCAGCCCGGCAAGCTGCGCTCCGTTGCGGCCGACTCCGCCAGCCGAACCACGCTCGCCTACGCGCGCATGCTCTTTCACAAATGGGACAATCCCGACGTTCCATTCCTGCCCATGGTTGCCGATCTCGATGCCATGCTCGAGCGCGCCGACGCCGCCATTCTCATCGGCGATCCCGCGCTGCTCGCTCTCGAGGAGCGGAACAACCAGTTCGAGCGCACCGGCGAGGAGCTTGTCTATCGCGACCTGGCCGAGGAGTGGCGCGCGCTCACCGGCCTCGCCTTCGTCTCCGCCGTCTGGGCCGTCGCCCCAACGGCGAACGGCATTGCCAGCAGCGGCCCCTTGAACGAGAGTGTCGCCGAGGATTTCATTCGCTCGCGCGACCATGGCTTGGCGAATATTGACTCCCTTGTCCAGGAGTGGTCCGCCCGGTTTCCCATTCCCGAGGAGACCATTCGAACCTATCTCACCGCCAACATCCACTACGTGCTCGACGAGGAGTGCGTTGAAGGAATGCGCGGCTTCTTCCGCATGGCCGCCGAATACGGCGTCCTCCCGCCCTACACCGTCGCAGTTCCCGAGCTCGCCGCGCGATAAGCGTCAACGCCATCCCGAACGCATGCGCCAAATGGCCGAGTAGCCAGACTGCCAAATCCAAGCACCGCGTCCGCTCCGGCGGCTCACCAAGTCGTAAGATGTAGGCATTAGGGTGCGAAGTAAGATGAGCGTTGATATCCATCCAAGAAAAATCCGAGGAAAATGGGCAGAAGGTTACGCCCTCGATCTCCACACGGTCAGTAGCACGTTTGTCGGCCATAACGCGTATGGCCATCCGCAATTTGACTCGGTCCGTTCCGAAATGGGGGAACTGCTCTACAAGCTGAAGTATGGGGGCAGCAACGCAGCCGTCAAGTCGATTGCCGAGACGGCAGCTAAGTTTCTTGAGGAGCAGTGGCCGATCAGGCTCGATCTGATCGTTCCAGTCCCGCCGTCCAACACCGGACGAAAGCGCCAGCCCGTATTGGAAGTTGCGAAAGAATTAAGCGTTAACAGCGGTATAGAACTCTGTTTGTCGGGAGTCACAAAAATAAAGCAAACGCCCCAGTTGAAGGACATCTACGATTTGAAGGAGAGGGTTGCCGCACTGGACGGTGCCTTTGCAGTTGATAGGGGTAAAATCGCAGGAAAGCGCGTGCTTCTCTTTGACGACCTCTTTCGGTCGGGAGCGACCATGAACACCATCGCCGAACGACTAATCGAGGATGGAAAAGCCAAAATCGTTTATGCGCTAACGCTTACGCGAACACGGAGCAGCTTATGACAACCGTTTTCATTGGCGGCTCAAGAGCGGTTTCCCGGCTCAACGAAGTCATTCGTCGGCAATTGGACGATCTGATTCAAAAGAACTGCACAATACTCATTGGCGACGCAAAGGGTGCTGACCGGGCAGTGCAGCAGCACTTCGTCGAACGTGGCTACCGGAATGTTGTCGTCTTCTGCATGGACAACTGCCGAAATAATCTCGGTAGCTGGCAAGAACGCCCGATTTCGCGACCCGCAGGCAAAAGGGATTTTTCCTATTTCGCCCAGAAAGACCTAGCTATGGCGCGCGAGGCGCGTTGCGGCGTGATGTTCTGGGACGGCAAAAGCAAGGGAACGCTCAATAACATCCATAACCTTCTCAACGACCGCAAAGCGGTTCTCGTCTACCTCTCTTCGGAAAAGGCTTTTCACAAACTGTCCAACGAGTCGGATTTTCACCAGTTGCTTTCTCGATGTGATCAAGAGGAAATTAAGCGCGCGCAAAGCGCATTAGAGAAGTCCGACGCATCGTTGCACCGTCGCCAATTGTCCCTGACATAGGTCCGCAAAGAAACGCTTGGTGCCCCGAATCCAGATGCTGGGATGGGGAACTCCATCAATCCAAGTCTGCAGCGCCACCGTCAAGGCGCCGCGGAGCCGTCCTCAAAAAAGCGGAAATTGACGGAACACGCACCCAAACCGTTAACCGAAAAACGGCACCTACGATTGACACGAATCGCAGACCACATGTACGCTGGTCAGCGTACATGACAAACGACAACCGCTCACTAGGCCAAGTCATCTACGACGCCCGTATGAAACTCAAGTTGAGCCTCCGCCAAGCCGCGAAGCTCTTGGAGATCACCCCCTCCTACCTGAGCGACATCGAGAACGACCGCCGCGTCCCCTCAGAAGATGTACTTCGCAGAATTTCGGCTCTCCTCAAGCTCGACCAGGACGACATGATGGCTCGAGCCGGACGGCTCGGCGACGATGCTCTCCGCTACATGATGCAAACACCGGCAGTCGGCATGCTCTTTCGAAAGCTCGCTGAGAAGCGGACCCCGGGCGAGACTGTGAAGGAACTATTCGACATCGCCAACAAGACGGCTGAAAAAAAGAAGGGACAAGACCGATGAAGAGACGGGGGCGGTCAGGCCTTTACCGAGCACGCGACGGAACGGAACGCCTATGGTACTCACCCGCCGACATCGAAAACATGATGGAAGACGCTCTGAGTAGAGCCGACCTGCTGCCCACGATCGAAAACCCAGCCGTCGAGATCGAGCAATTCATCCAATCACTCAAAGTGAGAATGGACCAATACGCAGAACTCGATCAAAGCGCGCTTGGGTTGACGGAGTTCTACGCAAACCAGCCCGCCAAGATCATGATTACCCAAGCTTCACTTGCGCAGTCACGAGCTAACTCACACCGCAGAGGGTGTAAACGCGCTCAACCAGCGCGTCCACCAGAAATCCGCATTCAACATGCGAGGGAAGAACCCATCATGGGAATCACGAAACACGACAGAATTGCAAAGAAGATCGCTGCGGTGAAAGGAACCGTCTACCACTCGGATAAGGGTGTAGATGTCCGGACCACCAGACAGGCGATCGAGATCGAAGTCGATCCCGCGACCTTCGGCGAGGGCACAAGGCAACTCCAGGGTCACCGACAAGCGCGGTACCTAGCTGTTCCCAACAACCTCGTGAAAGAAGCGCTGGAGAGAATCGCCGGAACAAGAGTCGGCGTCATGAACGAGAAAGGAAAGATTAAGAGGAGGGCCACCTAGCTCGCTAACCGCGCAGATTCCTCACCCCTGACCACTGATCCCTATCTTCTGCCTGTCAAGCCCCCCGCCGCCCAAACAACCCAGCTATTCTCGCCCTAAGTCACTCATTCCATGGTCCCTACGTCCCTTAGTCCCTTCCTCACCAAGTTTGCCGATAATTACGCCCTTCCGGCGCACAATGGTTCCATGATCAAGAAACAAACCAGAATCTCCACCTCGGGCCCCCGTGCGCTTGGTCCCGAAGCCTGCCCTGAGCGAAGTCGAAGGGTCCCTGCTTCTCTGTCCGCCGCCCACCGTCCACGGCCCACTGTCCACCGCGCGCCGTCCCTCGCCCACCGTTCACCGAACCGTCCACGGCCCGTTCCGCCGCCTTCCCGCTCCCTTGTTCCCTCGGTCCCTTGGTCCCTTGTTCCTTCGGTCCCTTGTTCCCTCGGTCTCTTGGTCCCTTGTTCCCTTGGTCCCTGCCAATACGAGTGATTTTATACACTTTGAAATCGAAAAAACGACAGTAACTCCTTTATCATCAACAAAAACTCTCAAAAAACCGCCTCGTTTTTTTGCGATTTTTGTTGATTTTTGTCGGCAAAACGGCCCTCTTCCGACCCCAAACGGCCCCTCCGCGATCACCCCGGGGCAAGGCAAGCCTGGCATCAGTGGACAGAGAACAGCGAGTCCCACCCTGGCCACAAAAAACAAGAGCGTGGCGAGGGTGGGGCACCTGTTGTCCTTCGGTTCAGCCGAGTTGCGGTCTAGCGGTGATCGCCGCCGTGGTCGCCGCCACGATATCCGGGTAGGGCGTGCTCATTGTGCGCGTCATGATCGCCCGGGCCTGCGTGGCCTCGCCCATCGCGCGCTTCGTTGCCGTGGAAGTGATTGAAGGGCTCTTCGCCGCGCTGCGGGAACGGCCCGCGGTAGCCGTGCCGGGGGTCGAAGCGGTTATCGACATGGCCGTAGAAGTGGCCCGGCCCGCGAAACCAGTGGCCGGCGCCGATAAAGATTCCATTCTGAAACCAATCGGGCCCGTAGTAGCCGTAGGGCGCGCAGTTATAGGGAGCGTAGTCGAAGTAGCCATAGGGGCAGACAGGCTCCACTCCGAAGCTGATGGAGATTTGGGCTGGCGCTACGCGCGCGGAGCAAAACAGGACAGTTGCGAGAACTGCGAGTGCGAGGGAGCTAACTTTCGACATGATCTCTCCTTAATTCGTCTTCCGATGAGGATTGGTTTGCGAGTGGGAGTTCGTTTTCCGTCAGCGTTGGCTTTCACTGGGAAGGCGCCGGGGGGCGCTTCTCGTTTCTCCAGGCAATGCTGATGCCGGGGTTAAGTGAGGGCATCATACCAGGGGCAGGAAATGGGAAACTGTCCTGTTTTGATCGGTTTTCGGCTGGGATGCGGAGCGGAGTGAGGCGCTCGAAGCGCAAGGGCCGCGCGCCGACAGGGGCTAAAGCCCCGATGCTATTTGACTGATTCGGCAGTCGGGGATGAATCCCCGACCTGCCAGCCTTGCCCCTTCAAAGCTCGAATGATGTAACCAAGCCTAGCGCGGCGGCTGGTTGCGATCGGTTTCGACGGAAGCACGGGCGCCGGTGAGTTTCCAGGTGCGTGCCCAGAAAGCGAAAGCGATGATGAGGGCCAGCGACAAGCCCCACAGCCCCAGGTAGACCGGCAGGAAATAAGGGCTGTTCTGGTTCATGAGAAAGATGGGAACGGTGACGATGACGATTACGACCGCCAGGAAGCTGAGCGTCAGGGCGAACTTCGACCATCTCCATGTGCCGGAGCGTCGCGCTTTGTTGAAGCCGGCGAGAGCCATGCAGAGCACCAACAGGACGAGTCCAAGCGAGAACATCTTCAACACGCTTTCTGGGGGCGATTATTGCCCGGGCTGGTTGGTTGGCGCCGAGAGTTGCGCCGCGCGGGCGGCGGCGCGGTGCTTGATCCACCATTTCACTTCCCAAACGAACAGCGCGATGAACAGGATTCCGTCGAACACGAGGGTCACGATGAGAACCCATTTGTACTGCGGATGGTTCTGGTAGAGAACGGCGGCGGGCACCGCTGTCCCGTAGAGGAAAATGACGGCTCCGATGGCGACAACATAATCGCCCGCAGATAATTTCATTCCCTGGCGCTGGTAATGACGAATCGTAAATAAGTCCCAGGCAACTTTGAAAAGCTCGCCCATCTGGCTGACCTCCCGAGGCGCGTGGCGCGACTCATTTCATGTTGCGCGGCCCCGATTGCTGGGATTCTATCGTGCCAACGATGCGATGCGACACCAGAAAGCGACAATGGGAGCCATGGATCGCGCAAAGCAAGCCCCGGAAAGGAAGCAGGGATGAGCGGTGACGAAATAACCACGGGGCGCTTGCTTTCACAGGGCAAATCATGACAACCTTGTGAGAAGTGCGCAAGTTTTTGAAATCAAGGAGCACATGAATCCCCATGCCAATACAAACCACTGAGAAGATCTGGCGCAACGGCAACCTGATTCCGTGGGAGCAAGCCAATATTCACGTGTTGAGCCACGTGGTTCACTACGGGTCGAGCGTGTTTGAGGGAGTGCGCTGCTATGGGCAGCCGCAGGGGTCGGCGGTTTTTCGGCTGCCGGAGCACATGCAGAGGCTGCTGGATTCGGCGAAGATCTACCGGATGGAGATTCCGTTCACTCTGGAGGAGCTTTGCGCGGGCGTGGTGGATACGATTGAGGCGAATGGCGTGGCGCCGTGCTACATCCGGCCGATCGCGCTGCGCGGGTACGGAGAGATTGGCGTGAACCCGAAGGGGTCGCCGGTGGACGTGTACATTGCGAATTTTCCGTGGGGCAAGTATCTCGCCGGGCACGGCGGCGCGGATGTGTGCATCTCAAGCTGGAACCGGCTGGCGCCGAACACGATGCCGGCACTGGCCAAGGCGGGCGCGAATTACATGAACTCGCAGCTGATCAAAATGGAAGCCGAAGCGAACGGCTATCAGGAAGGAATCGCGCTGGATGTGAACGGGCTGGTGAGCGAGGGATCGGGCGAGAATGTTTTTGTTGTGCGCAACGGCGTGCTGTTTACGCCGCCGCTGGGGAATTCGGCGCTGTCGGGGATTACGCGCGACAGCGTGCTGACGATTGCGCGACACCTGGGCTTCACGGTGACCGAGCAGGCGATTCCGCGGGAGCTGTTGTACATTGCGGACGAGGTGTTCTTTACCGGGACGGCCGCGGAGGTGCAGGGGATTCGGTCGATCGACCGCATCGTGATTGGCGACGGGAAGCCGGGCGAGATCACGAAGAAGATCGCGGACGAGTTCTTCGGGATCGCCAACGGGTTGAAGCCTGACCGCTTTGGCTGGCTGACGCCGGTGAAGGTGGACGCGAGCGAACCGGTGACGGCCTAGAAACAGTGGTCAGGGATCGGTGAACGGTGGTCAGTGAAAGACAAAGGCCCTTCGGCGCGAGCTGAGGGGCTTTTGATCGTTTGGGATGCGGTTGAGTTTTGCAGGTTACTGTTGAAGTCCGTGGGGTCCGACTCGTGCGTTGCCGCGCGAAGTGTTCAGAATTGACCATCATTGCTGGATGAAACGCTGTAAAAGCTGACCATGGCCGCAGTATTGGCACGGTCAGATAAATTCGAATTGTGCAGCAAAGAGCCTCCCACTCAGACCATCACCCGGCGTTGGTGTTTCGCTGTCCTGCAAGGGCGGATCGCATATCCGCTGCTTGTGCTGGTCGCCGCAGTTTCCGTTTGCGCCGTGGCGCAGACCGCCCGGTCTACGGTGGTGGCAGGCGCAAGCGACGTAGCGACGCTGGAAGTGTTTCCTATCGCGCTGCGGAGTGTAGAGGAGCCGTCTGCATTGAACTCGACATTGAGCAGCAGCGGCTCGGTCGGGAATCGCGCCAATACTCGAAGGGTCATTGTCATTGGATTTGTCGGCGGATATGCCCGGGCCGATGACCAGGGGCATCCTGAAGTACAGTTTGCCGAATATCTTCGAGACCGTTATCGCCCCGGCGTGCACGCTGAGGTGTTTGCAAATCATGACGGCAACAAGGCCCTTCATGAAGTCCTGCGTCTCCTCGATGGCGGCGGAAACGCGAATCCATCGTCGACCGAAAGAGAGCAGGCGAGAATCATCATCTTCGGACATAGCTGGGGTGCTGGCGAAACCGTGGTATTTGCTCGAGAGCTTGGAAAGCTGGGTATTCCGGTTGAGCTCACGATCCAGATGGACAGCATCGCAAAACCGGGTCATGACGATTCCCGGATCCCGGCGAACGTGGCGAATGCCATTAACTTCTATCAGTCGCGGGGGCCGGTTCAGGGGCGCACAGAGATCGTCGCAACGGACCCGGCTCATACGACGATCATCGGAAATCTCCATATGACCTATAAGGGCCAGTGGATTGATTGTTCAAACTATCCCTGGTATGCCCGAACGCTTAACAGGCCACACCATGAAATTGAGAATGACCCACGGGTTTGGGATCTTGCGGCCACGCTGATCGATTCCGAAGTCGATGGCAGGGCATTAACGACCAGGATTTCGTCGTCGTGGAAACCGTTTATCAAATAGCGGTCGCCGGATGGTCACGACTCCGGCGTTCGAGTTGTGTCGGGGTTGATTCGGCGCACATTACGGCATTGGCGTATGAATCCCCGACCTACCCGTCGCGCGCTTTCGAGGCTCACCTGAGCTGACTCGCCGCGCAGTGCGTGGCCGGGCAGCGCTCGCCAATTATGATGAATCGAAGAGCCGTTCAAGGCCCGCACTGGGGCCGCGCGGAGCGCGAAGCTTCGCATTGCAGCGGGAAGGGAAGAAAGCAAACCCGTGAAACCGGACATGAGAGTCTCGTTTGCCGGATTGGAGTTGACGAATCCGGTCATCGCCGCCAGCGGCACTTTTGGCTATGGGATCGAGTTTGAAGAGATCGTCTCGCTGGAGAAGCTGGGCGCGATCGTGACCAAGGGGATCTCGCTGGAGCCCTTGGCGGGCCACGCGGCGCCACGCATTGTGCAGACGGCGGCGGGAATGCTGAACGCGATCGGCTTGCAGAATGTGGGCGTGGAAGATTTTGTGGAGCGGAAACTGCCGCCGATGAGCCGCCACCCGAAGTGCAAGGTGATTGTGAATGTCTTCGGGCACACGACGAACGAGTACGTCGCGGTGATCGACAGGTTGAACGACGCGGAAGGGATTTCGGCATACGAAGTGAATGCATCGTGCCCCAACGTACAGGCGGGTGGGATGGCATTCGGAACCGATCCGTATTCGCTGGAAGAGCTGGTCGAGCGGACGAAGAGAGTCGCCATTCATCCACTGATCGTGAAGCTCTCGCCGAATGTGACGTCCATTGGACACATGGCGCGCGTGGCGGCGGAAGCGGGAGCGGACGCAGTGAGCCTGGTCAATACGTTTCTGGCCATGTCAATCGATGCCGAGACGCGGCGACCGCGGCTCAGCAATGTCTCGGGAGGGCTGTCAGGGCCGGCGATCAAGCCGATTGCGCTGCGCATGGTGTACGGCGTGGCGCGGGCCGTCGAGATTCCGATTTTGGGGATGGGCGGAATTGTAACGCCGGAGGATGCAGTGGAGTTTATGCTGGCCGGGGCGACGGCGGTGCAGGTGGGCACGGCGAGTTATGCCGATCCGCGCGCGACCGAGCGGCTGGCGACGGGGCTGGAAGCCTGGTGCAAAAGCCACGATGTGGAGAAGGTAAGCAGTCTCACTGGAGCACTGAAGACCAGTGGACAGTGAACTACAAACGACTGTGAGTGTTTGAGTGGGCACTGCTACAGCCGCTTGATGAAGGCGAGGGCTTCGGCCAGTTGCGGGAAGCGGGATTCGTCAGCCTTGAATTCCGGAGGGTGGACGCAGCGGCGCAGGCCGCGGGCTTTGACGGGATGCTTGAGGTGGAGCATCTCGTGATACAGCAGGTACTCGATTGCGTAGCGAGGGCTGGAGGGACGGTCGAAGACGCGGCTGACGACGATGGTGTTGTGTGCGGCGTCGTAGTGGCCGAGAGAGCGCTTGGCGTGGTGCTCGCTCCAGGTGAGTTCGGGCCGGCCGAGCAGGCCACCGAAGAATCGCGCATTGAGCGCGTCGAAGACTTCATCCAGATTAAAGTAGCGGCCTTCGGGGCCAAAGTAGCGCTTGCTCCCGCGAGCCGTGCGAACCAGCTCGGTTTGGCGCGTGACGGCGGCCGATGAAGCGAAGCGCTTGTAGCGCAGGTTGTGTGCGCGGTCGATAGGCTTGCGGTAGAGCTTGGCGAGAAGGATGTGGGCGATGGCGTGGAGGACGGAGTCGGGCGCGCCTTCGAGAAGATCGGAAAGGCTGGCGAAGATTTCGCCCTGACGGAGGCGAATGGTGGTGTTGAGCGAGGTGAATCGCCGGAAGCGAACATGAATGGGCGGCATGGGCGCGCGTGGGCGGAGGGCGCGGAACTGGTGCTGAAAGATGGGGACGACGTCGGGGGCCACGAAAAGCAGAATAGCAGCGAGCGATGACTGCCGGCTTTACTTCGGCTCGTAGCGGTCCTGGCCCTTCTCATCGGGATGGGCTTTGAAGTAGGCTTCCTGGTCGGCGGTGATTTGCTTTGCCGAATCGGAGAGATCGCCGATGCTGTCGAGGGCTTCTTTGAGCGGTAGCTCGAAGCCGGGCTCGCTGGGCAGGGCGTGCAGAACCGCTTGCCAGTTCGCAATTCCTTCGTTGAGCTTCTTGAGCGATCTCCGGAGGTCGGCTTTGCGCCCGGAGTAGAGGTCGAGGTTGTCGTCAAGCTCGTCGATAAGGGCAGCGAAGTTCAAGAGTTCCCCGCTGAGGCGCTCGGTGCGCGCGGCTGTGTGCGCGCGGACGGTGAGCCCTTTGATTGTGTCAGAGCGATCGTCGATGAACTTGACGTAAAGTTCGACGCGGGCGACAGGATTGTCACCCTGGTCAGCGATCTGGTCCTGCTCGGCCTCAGTGAGCGGCTCGGGCTTTTCTTTTTGTGCGGCGAGGGGGACTACGAAGAGCAGCGAGAAGAGAACGGCAGTGAGGGTGCGCATGGCGGCAAGGCTCCGGCGAGTCAATTCAAGGATAGGGCCATCGACCGTGGATCGTGAAGCATGGAACGTGGATCGCAACATCGGGAAGCGGGATCCCTGCCATGGCCCATGCGCGTGAGAGGCACAGATATAGGAAAACGCTGGAGGATGGGCAGATGCGCGGCGGCTGCGGCGAACTATTTGCTGCGGAAGACCTGCAATAAAGCCGCATTCTTCGCGTCGGTGACCTGAGCGAGAGTTTCCTCGACGAGAGGACGATCGTCGACGCTGCTGGCTTGAAGCATTTCGCCGAGGCGGAACGCGGTGTGGCTGAGCATGAGCTCGGCGTTCTTGAGGCGCTTGTCGTTATCGGATACTTTGAGGTGGATTTTCTTGGCGATCCGCTGGATCTGCTGGAGCAGGCCGGTGGCCCTGGACACGTTGCCGGCCTGGTACTGGCTGATGCTCATCTCCGTCATCTGCTGCACGAGCTGGGCGTAGAGGAAGCACTGCTCGCGCGGCTGGGCCTGCTCGGCTCGTGCCTCGAGCGTCTCAAGCGTTTGCTGATCGGGCGGTGAATTTTCGGGAGACGCAGCGCATAGGGAGCTGACGTTCAAGCTGAGTGCGAGGAACGCGGCGATTGGAAACACAGTCCGCATAGGGGAACTCCTATGACGCGGTTCTGCCCCCAAGTTCCCCCTATAGTACGCACATTCCGCAACGAACCGCAAGAGTTATGATGCGGGATTTTGATACGGCGAAACACCTGGACGCCAACATGAGTGTTTGAATTCCGGGAATGGAAGAGCGCCCAGGAAGGGCCAGAAGCGCGGTTGGAGCTATTTTTCGAGGATCTGAAGCCGCTGGCGGGCCTGCCACTCCTGGTCAGGGAGCTTGCCGGCGGAGGCCAAAAGAAAACGGTGGTAGTAGGCAGCGGCCTGAACCTTCTGGTGCAGAGTGTCGTAGGCGGTAGCCCAAAGGAAAAGGGTTGAGGCGTTCTCAGGCAGGTAGCGGGAACGCATGGTCAAGGCGTGCAGGGTGACGTCAGGATGATGGGTTTTCGAGGCGGTAAAGGCCAGGCCGCTCCAGCCGTCGACATTGGCCGAGTCGATTTGGGTGGCCTTGTCGAAGGCCGTATAGGCCTGTTCGAGTTGGCCTTGATGAACGAGGTTCTGTGCATGGGCGACGAGCAGATCGGGATCGTTGGGGGACGCGGCGAGGAGATGGAGCAGGAGCCGGTCCGAGCCGGCGTAGTCGGCCGCCTCGGCGAGGACTGCGGCCAACATTTGCGAGATGGCGGAATCATCGGGATGGACTGCGTGTAACTTTTCGAGAAGCGGAAGGGCCTCGGCCTTGTCCTGGTCGGCAAGCACGGTGGCAAGTTGCGCGGTGAGGGTGGGATCATCGGGCTTCTTGGCGAGCGCGGCGCGAAGGAGGGTCTCGGCGCCTGGAAAGTCTTTGCGCAGGATCAGCAAATGTGCCAGGCCGGCGGTGGCTGGAACGGAGTCGGGATCCTTGTCGAGCGCGCGGCGATAGGCCGCCGCGGCAGCGTCGAGCTGTCCGGTCTTTTCAGCAAGCTCCGCGGCGAGGAGCGTGTCCGAAGGCGTTTCAGGCGTGAGCTTGAGAGCTTCGAGCAGGTCGTTGGAGGCCGCGGTGGGATCGGCATCGCGATCGATGCGGGCCAAAGCGCGCCATGCGCGGGCCTTGAGGGCGGGATCGGCCGAGCCGGAATCGAGACCGGTGGCAATCACGAGTTCGGGACGGGCATCGGAGAGCTTGCTCTGGCGAGCAAGAAGCAGTCCAAGAGAGATGTGAGCCTCGAAGGAGTTGGGGTCGGCGCCGATGGCGCGACGGTAGAGAGCAGCGGCATCATCGAAACGACCCTGCGCGTCGGCGACGTAGCCTGCGTCGAAAAGAGCACGCGCATCGGCGGGGTGGGCGGCGAGGTATGGATCCAGCTTCGCTTCGGCGGTCTTCCAGTCGGATACGGCGATGGCGGATTCAGCGGCGGCGACTGCAGCTGGGATAGATTGTGGAGCTGAGGCGACCGCATTGGCCGGATGTATCGGCGAATTGTCCGATTGAGGCGCGGAGACTGGGTTCGATGAGGAGCTTTGGGCGAAGGACGGGGCCTGGCCGGAAATAACAGCACCAAACAGAACGAAAAGGGCGAAACGGAGCACAGAATCCCTCAAAAGACAGTTTAGCGGGTGCAGCCTGACCGGAACGGCTGAGTGTTCGACGCCCAGGATGGCGGGAGAGAACCGGGTACGGATCGAGCGCGCGAGCAAAAGTGACCAGAATGCACGTGCAAGAAGGTTCAAAGTTAGACAAGGAGATCAACCATGGCTGAACAGTTTGAGAACCCGGAAGCCGCCAAGTTGGAAGACGAGACGGCCGGGGAGGAATCGGCGGACAAGAAGGTTGAACGCGTAGCCGAAAAACTCGCGAAACAAGGCGCAAAGACGGAACAAAAGTACGACAAGGAACACAACATATTTACAATTTAAGGCATTTCTCCTTCGGAGATAGCCGACTTAATCTTCGTTCGGGGTGGCGATTTTTTCAAGAAATCGCCGCTCCAACGTATCGGCTTCGGTGCACAGCAGAAGGAGAAATGCGTTAACCGGCACTGCGGGGCTCTCAATCCTGGACGAGGGGAGAGATGGAACTGGCATGTGCCAGAAAATAGGGCAAATTAAATGACTTTGGATGTAATGAACCATATCCCGCTCAACTCGGCTTACCTTTGCCAGGACTGCGACGCTGTAGGCAACAGCGCAATGCGATGCCCGGCGTGCGCATCGGAAGTTCTGATGGGACTGGCCGGGGTGTTTGATCGCCAGGAATGGAGCAGGGAGTCGATTCTCGCGATGGTTCCTGCGCTGGCCAATCGACAGCTGTGGATGATGAGCTGAAGTGAAGCAGGCTGGATCGTAATGGGCTTCGGGCGGCAGAGCGGCACCGGCGGCGCGACAAAGCTTGATGCTGCTCGCATCACCTTGCAAGAGCACCGGATAGAGGCGGAGATCAGCGGGAAGCCAAATCCACCATTGATTGTGAATGCAACTTTGATCAATTGCCGGGCATCGTATTTGAAGTGCAGGAGCGGGCGAAGGTCGATGATATTTCGACCGTGCGCGCTCTTGAAGACGATCAATCTGTTCGGGGTGAAACGATGAAATTCACCGCCATGCAGCATATCCCCTTGTCGACCGCTTACCTGTGCCCAGACTGCAACTGCATCGGCAACTGCGCGGAGCAGTGCACGGTGTGCGCGTCGCCGATCCTTCTGGCGCTCGCCAATGTTCTTGACCGCGAGGTGGAGAGCGAAGCAATCGAATACCCAGGTAGAAGCGCCCTGGCGGCTTAATTTAACTGCACAAGACCGATCCAGCGCTGCAGCTCTATGAAGTTGCGGTGGTTTGGATACTCATTTGCCTCGCCCGGGGAAGTTTGCCGCGCAATTTATAATAAAAATGCACGGTTGCGTCCCAGGGCTCGTGGAGAGCACTGTGGCGCCGCCGGAAGATTCTTTTGGGCAGAGACAGCAACTCTGAGTCTGCCGTATCGGTGCCTTCCCTTTGAACGATTCCATCATCATCCGCGGCGCGCGGACACACAACCTGAAAAATCTCTCATGCGAGATTCCCCACGGCAAGCTGACGGTGATCAGCGGCGTGTCGGGCTCGGGCAAGAGCTCGCTGGCCTTCGACACCATCTATGCCGAGGGGCAGCGGCGGTATGTGGAGTCGCTTTCGGCGTATGCGCGGCAATTTCTGGAGCGGATTGAAAAGCCGGACGTGGATGAGATCGACGGGATGGCGCCGGCGATCGCGATCAAACAAAAGAACACGACGCGAAATCCACGGTCGACGGTGGCGACGGCGACGGAGATCTACGACTACCTGCGGCTCTTGTATGCGCGCTGCGGCGAAGTGCACTGCGTAACCTGCGACGGGCTGGTGAAGCGCGACTCGGTGGATGAGGCGGCCGACGCGATTATGGCGCTAGGCGAAGGAACGCGGCTGAATGTGCTGTTTCCCGCGATGGGCGCGGCGGCGGTTCAGGAGACCGAAGCGAAGGCAGGGAAGGTTTCGGCGCATGCGGCGAAAACGTCGGCAAAGACGAAATTGGCGAGCAAAGCGGGCGAGGGACTGCATGCGGAGACGGTGAAGGCGCGTCTGGCGGAGCTGCGCGCAAGCGGGTTTAACCGGCTATGGCAGCAGGGAAGGCTCTTCGAGTTTTCGACGCCGGAGTCGCTCATCGATCTGGACCTCGGAGCTCCGCTCTTTATCCTCTTGGACCGAATCGTTGTCAGCGCCGATAATCGCCCGCGAATTGTCGACGCCGTGGAAACGGCGTATCGCGAGGCAGGCGAGGTGATCTTTGAGGAGGCGACCCGCGAGGAGACGGAAGAGCGCATGCGGCTGCGGTTTTCCGGGGCTTATGAGTGCACAAGCTGCCATCGGCCGGGGCGCGAGCCGGAGCCGCGGCTGTTCAGCTTCAACAATCCCTTTGGGGCGTGCCCTCGCTGCCAGGGATTCGGCAACACGGTGGATTACGATTTGGGCCTGGTGATTCCCGACCAGGGGCTGACGCTGGCGGGCGGCGCGATCGATCCGTGGAATCGGCCGAAGTACCGGCCATGGTTTAGCGAACTGCGCAAGCGGGCGGCGGAGCTGGGTGTGCCGCTCGATGTGCCGTGGCGCGAATTGCCCGAGGTTGCGCGCGAAACGGTGCTGCGCGGAAAAGATGGCTTTGTTGGCGTGTACGGGTTCTTTGCGCAGCTGGAGCGCAAAAAGTACAAGCTGCACGTGCGCGTAATGCTGAGCAAGTATCGCGGTTATGCGGAGTGCCCGGATTGCCGCGGGCAGCGGTTGCGGGCGGAAGCGCGGGCGGTGCGGATTGCGGGAAAAAACATTTGCCAGGCGACTGCGTTGACGATTGCGCAGGCGAAGGAGTTCTTTGACGGGCTGAAGCTTTCGCCCATGCAGGAGGAGATTGCGGGGCCGATTCTGATTGAGGTGAGGCAGCGGCTGAGCTTTCTTGACGCCGTGGGGCTGGAATACCTGACGCTGGACCGGTTGGCGTCGACGTTGAGCGGAGGCGAGGCGCAGCGAATTCAACTGGCGACTTCGCTCGGATCGCGGTTGGTGGGAGCACTCTATGTGCTGGATGAGCCATCGATCGGGCTGCACACGCGGGACACGGCGCGACTGATAGCTATTCTCGAAGAGCTGCGCGACCTGGGCAACACGATTCTGGTGGTAGAGCACGACGCCGACATTTTGCGCGCGGCGGATCATCTGCTTGACCTTGGTCCTGGCGCGGGGGAGTTCGGCGGCAAGCTGCTGGCGGAGGGAGTGCTGGCTGAGATTGAAGCGAATCCGGCTTCGCTGACGGGACGATATTTGAGCGGGAAGATTTCAATTCCCGTTCCCACACGGAGACGCGCGCCGGGACGCGAGAAACTGGTGCTGCGCGGGGCGCGGGCAAACAACCTGCATGGGCTGGATGTGGAGATTCCACTGGGAATGCTGGTGGCGGTGACGGGAGTCTCCGGGTCGGGAAAGTCGACGCTGGTGCATCAGGTGCTGTATCGCGCGGTGGCGCGAGCGCTCGGTCAGAGCGATGGCAGCGATCCCTCGGGAGTGTTCAGCTCGCTGAGCGGCGTGGAGCGGCTCAACGACGTGGTGCTGGTGGACCAGACGCCGATTGGGCGCACGCCGCGGTCAAACCCGATTACATACATTAAGGGATTCGACCTTGTGCGCGAGTTATTTGCCGCGCAGCCCGAGGCCAAGCGGCTTTCGCTCACTCCGGGACATTTTTCGTTCAACGTGCCGGGTGGGCGCTGCAACACCTGCGAGGGCGACGGGACGGTGACGGTGGAGATGCAGTTCCTGGCTGACGTGGAGCTGCCCTGCGAGGACTGCAACGGCACACGCTACCAGGCGAAGATTCTGGGTGTTCAGTACAAAGGCAGGAACATTCACGAAGTGTTGCAGATGACGGTGAAGGAGGCGCTGCGATTCTTCGCCGGACAGACAAGGCTATTGGAAAAGCTAGCGGTGCTGGATGAGATTGGGCTGGGGTACTTGCGACTTGGACAATCGGCAACGACGCTTTCGGGTGGCGAGGCGCAGCGCGTGAAGCTGGCGGCGCATCTGTCGGCGGTGCGCGCGGTGAACGCGACGGCGAAGCCCTCGCAGGCAAGCCGCGTGCTGTACATTCTGGATGAGCCGACAACTGGGTTGCATTTTGACGATGTGTCAAAGCTGCTGACGGCGTTTCGCAAGCTGATCGACGGCGGCGGATCGCTGATCGTGATCGAGCACAACCTGGACGTGATCAAGAGCGCGGATTGGGTGATCGATCTGGGGCCGGAGGGCGGCGAAGGCGGCGGGCGCATTGTGGCGGAGGGTCCGCCAGAGAAAATTGCCGCGAATCTGCACTCGCACACGGGGAAGTGGCTGACGCGGGTACTGTGAAGATCACGCGGGATGCGCGAGGAGGTCTGTGCGGCGCGAGAAGCACCAGCCATTGCCGTGCAGCCAGCAGGATTCGTCTCTTTCGTGCGGGTCGCAACGAAGGGAGCGCACTCCGGCGCCGTGATCGCGCTTGAGCGCGCGGGCGAGGTCATTGCTGATTGCTGGGTCGCGGGCGCCCTCAAAATCGACAAAGAAGACGGAACCGCAGAGCATGGCTGCGAAGAGATCTGCACTCTTGCGGGTGAGATAGGCCATGGTTCCAGGACCGCGCGTGGATGTGAGCGGAAAGAGGAGCTTGCCCTCGGGCTTGAGGGCGGCGAGCCATACGGGGAGCGGATGCGTCGCGCCGGCACTGACGACGATGACGTCAGCCGGATCGAATGGGCCCTGGGCGCCGTTGGCGTGGACAACGGTGACTTGGGGCCAGGGCTCGAGCGCGATGCGCGCGCGGGCCGCGAGGGCTTCGTCGATTTCGACAGCGACTACCTTTCCCTGCGTGCCGGTAAGCTCTGCAAGAATGGCGGAGTAATAGCCCGTCCCGCAACCGAGATGAAGAATATGATCGCCGGGGCGAACGTTGAGCAGGCTGAGATGAAATGCCCACAGACTGGGCTGTCCATTGTTCAGGCGCTTGGCAGGGTCGAGCACGATGAGGGCGTCACGATAGACATTGCATGGATCGGCGCTTTCGGTGAAGTACTCTGTGCCGCTGGTTTGAATCATCCAGGGACCGGGGCCAACGAAGCGCTCGCGGAGCACGGTGGAGAAGGCGTGCAGAATGGCAGGAGAGGAGATGTGATTGATGCGGCACAATTCCTCGGCATAGAAATGCCGCGCGGATTCGATCGGATCGGCCGTTGAAGGCTGCATCGCGTTGACCGGCGCCGGTCGCGAAGAAGTTTCGCGGGAAGGTCGCCGCCTTACGCTGGAATTATAGGCGTGGAACGCCGGCGGCGAAGTGATTCGCTGCCTGCCGGAATCGATTTGCCAGTGGAGCGTCGAACTCTGTAAAAAGATGAAGGTCTCTAGAGAGGAACAAATCTTGCCGAATAACGAAGAAATTGAAGCGCCGTTGATTCCGGCGGGACGGTTGTTGCCGTTCCTGGTTGTCACGGTGCTGTTTTTTCTGTGGGCGATTCCCAACAACCTGAACGACATCCTGATCCGGCAATTCATGAAGTCGTTCGGCATCAACCGGTCGAGCGCCGCGGGAGTGCAGATCTGGTTTTACCTGGGCTACTTTCTGCTCGCCATTCCGGCAGGGCAGTTGATGCGGCGCTTTGGCTACAAGGTTGGGATTGTGACCGGGTTGTGCCTGTTGGGCAGCGGATGCCTGCTGTTCTATCCGGCGGCGCAGGCGGGACTGTACGCGTTCTTTCTGGTGGCGCAATTTGTCATTGCGAGCGGATTGTCGTTTCTTGAGACCGGATCGAATTCATTCATTGCGCAACTGGGACCGGCAGGCTCGAGCGAGCGACGGCTGAATCTGGCGCAGGCCTTCAATCCTCTCGGATCAATCAGCGCGGGACTGATTGGGACGGTGTTCATCTTTTCCGGCGTGAAGCTGAGCGATGCGCAGGTCGCATCGATGCAGGCGGCGGGAACGTACCAGGCGTATCTTCATTCGGAGACTCTGCGCGTCGTAACGCCGTACCTGGTGCTGGGCTGCATCGCGTTTTTCTGGGCGTTGCTGATCCTGATGACCAAGTTTCCCGATCTGGGCGCCGAGGATGTTTCAGAGAGTTCGCCCACAGGAATGGGGGTAAAGCTTTGGCAGCCGCATTTTATGTTTGCTGTCGTGGCGCAGTTTCTTTATGTGGGCGCGCAGGTGGGCACGTGGAGTTACTTTATCAGCTACGTTGAAACGGCAACGGGCGTGGGCGATAAAGCTGCCGGCTACATGCTGACGGGCACACTGGCGGCGTTTGCCGTGGGCCGGTTCAGCTCGGCATGGCTGATGCGCCATTTCCATGCGCGGCTGATGCTGGTGCTGTATTCGATCATCAATGTCGTGCTGTGCATGGCGGCGGTTTTGCATCCGAGTTGGTTCGGTGTGGGCTGTCTTCTGCTGACGAGCCTTTTTATGTCGATCATGTTCCCGACGATTTTTGCACTTGGCTTGAAGGGGATGGGCGAGAAGACGAAGACCGCAGGTTCACTGCTGGTTATGGCAATTCTGGGCGGTGCGGTGCTGACGAAGTTGATGGGGGTGCTGCCGCTACGTGCGGCCTACCTTGTGCCGGTTGCGTGTTACGTGGGAGTGGCGCTGTACGGGTGGTTGTTCGCGGAGGCGAAAGCGGGGGAAGAGCGGGTGAGCTAGTCAGCTTTGGGTGCGGGGTTGGCGGAGCGGGCGGAATTTGGGCAGCTCAGTTTCGGAAGCTACTTTCGCGCGTCGGTCAGAACCTTTAAATAAGCGCGAGCGGTTTCGGTGATGGTTTCAGCGTGGCCTGCGTCGATGGCGGCGAGATTGACAAGATCGCTACCCACCCCAAGTGCGCGCGCACCGGCCTTGATGAAGCTCTCGGCGGTTTGGAGCGTGACGCCGCCGGTGGGAATGAGCTTGAGGTGCGGAAAGGGCGCGAGCAGCGACTTCAAGTAACTGG
>CAYYKV010000029.1:0-22696 GCA_964468605.1 uncultured Occallatibacter sp.
GGAACCTGGCTCCCATGCGGCCCGAAATCGTCGACCCAACCCAATACCGGGCCATCGAACCCAGCGCGCCGCCCACAGCAATCATCAGATATTTCTGCAATGCCGTTCTCCTTGAACAAAAATCTGTCGCGGCAGCGCCGATGTGCGCGCAAACTGCTGAAATCGCAAGCGCGACGCAGTAATCACTCAATCAGCTCAGCACGCGGTTTATCCAGGGATCAAGCCGCGACATGACTCCGCAACAGGATTCCCTGTCAGGAGTCATCATCTGTCCGGCTTAACTGGGTGGACAGCGGTTAAGGGTGAACTCCTTCACCACTGTTTTAATTAAAAACCGCGGCCAACGGCCTTGTCAATGCACGCGGCGTTGCGGCCAGTCCGCTCGCGTAATTTCAGGTAGCGTTGGGGAATCCTGCTGCCGGCGTTAGTCTTGCTTTGGCGGATTGTTGGAACGCGAATCGGTCATTCCGACGCGCGTCGTGCGCGCGGCGCCGGCAGCGGCCAGAAGGAAGCTCCGCATTTGCGGCGTGAACTCCCTCCGCTCTGCTTCCTTTTGCGCAAAGCTGAAGACCCAGTAGCCCAAGCAAAAAACATAGCTGGCGGATTCAAATCGATAAAGGTACTGGTACTGAGATATCGTTGTTTGATGTGTCTGGAGCACGGCCACTGTAAGGCTGACCATAGAATAAAGACCCAGCCCTGTTGCCACCTGCAGCTCGCGATCGCGCCAGCCAATCGACAACAGTTGGCTGCCGCCGGCGAGCAACAAGAAAAACAGTATCCGAAGAATGGATGCCGTCTGCTGCAATTGCGTGAATAGAAGTCCCGCTTTGGACGTAGCATGCACGAGACCCGGCAGGGCCGCAAATGGCCAGATAGCCGCGCCTGCGACCAGGATCAGCACTCCAACAAGTACGAATGCGCTGCGTGGCAAAGAGGCTCGAACCGGCCGGAGCACGGACCAGGCCAGTTCAACCAGGACGCAGAAAAGTAACGCGGAGTCGACAATTGTCTCTGCAAAAAGCGCGTGAAAATAACTGGCTGGGTAGTACTGGTCGATCAAGTATGCGGCGAGATTACTCAGCACATCCCAAACGCAGTACGCGCAAAATACTGGCAAGGTCCGCCAGACGCGCCGGTAGAAAAGCAGGCCAATGACCGCGACCTCAGTCAACGTGGCAACGAACCAGATCGCGTTATCTATATTCATCGACATCGGACGCAATTCACTTCGAAGAATGGGTTGAGGGTGAGAGCGCTTCCCACTCGAAAACCGCCATGATCAGAGTTTACGGGTTTCCGAAAGTCCGGGGAAATGTAAAAGGCCCACCCTTTGAGGGTGGGCCATATCTGGTAAACTTCGTACTGCCTTTATGCTGCTGAAGGGGGCGGGAGCTTCAAGGGCCCGTAAGGCACCGCTGCTGCAACACTAGGAGGCGGGAGCTTCAAGGGGCCGTAAGGCACTGCCGCTGCCGTGCTGGGAGGCGGGAGCTTCAAAGGACCGTAAGGCACCGCTGCTGCCAAGCTCGGAGGCGGAAGCACAATCGGACCGTAAGGCACGGCTGCTGCCATGCTCGGAGGCGGAAGCACAATCGGACCGTAAGGCACGGCTGCTGCCATGCTCGGAGGCGGAAGCTTCAACGGGCCGTAAGGCACCGCGCTGGCTGAGCACACAGACACGAGAAGCAGAACAATGACGCCGAATTTCAAAACTTGCGACGTACGCGAACTCATCGGAATATCCCCCGGCGGTAGACACAACCGCCTTAGAACCTTGCCTTGTTAGAGTAACCCAAATTGTGTAGGGGCGCTACAACAAAAGTGGTATTGGAATAAAAATCTTCCGCAAGTACCCATTCTCGTGGATCCACGGTAACCATATTGTGGGTACTTAAACCGAAAGTTCCTCTTATCTTCTTCTTGCGCTTCGAGTTTCCTCGTAAGCCGCCAGATATTCGGCCTATTCGCAGTGAAAGCGAACGAGGGGGAGCGGCAAGAGAATCGGTCAGCGCGCGAAACTGCCACGTTTCGGCAGGGGTGCACATTTCCTGTTGGCTCGAGTCCTTGAAAAGATGCACGGAGAAAATGTGGAGATCAGCGAGTTACCGCCTGTCGACAGCGACAGTCGTTTGCGGTTACCAGACTGAAAACTTTGGTGCCGTGGGCTAAATCAGCAAAACTCGATACATTTGCACTTGATCGATTCTCATTTGGGCACGATTTATGAATGCTCTCAATCCAGAGACACCGCGGCCGTCCGATGTCCGACCCGCCTCGCAAGGGCGGCAAGAAGTTCGCTGCGCGGTACGATTTCCTCTTTCTTTGCCAGTGGTCCTCTCATCGGGCGAAGATGAGATCGCAGGTTTAACTCGGAACGTCTCCGCAAGCGGTGTTCTCTTCTCGCTTGACGAGGACTTGCAGGTTGGACTTGACGTCCGCTTTTCCATGCGAATGCCCCGCTCTGTTCTGGGCTCGCCTCAGGATGTTCTGGTCCACTGCACGGGGCGTGTGGTACGCTGCTCCACAAGCCACAATGAGCACCTCGCCGCTGCCACAATTGATGATTATCGGTTTGCGGAGCAGTGAGTTCTCTGTTGGCTTAACAGCAGCCGACTATGGAAATCCTCGACGATAACCCCGAAGGTGAAAGTGTTGACACTCCGGTCAAGCCGGGGACGGTTCGCGTAATACTCGCGGATTCCCAGGCGATTTATCGCGTTGGGATTCGTAAGGTCTTCGCTCTTGAAGACGACATCCGCGTGGTTGCTCAGGCCGATTCGCTGGAGAATCTGCGCGCGGCAATTGAGCGCTATCCAACCGACATTGTACTTTTGGAAGGGGGCATGCTGGCCGGGACGGCCAACGCGATTCCCGAGCTTTTGCGCATGGCCCCAGACGTGAAACTCATCGTGCAAGCAGTCTCTTCTGACGAAAACCATACGGTCGAGCTTTACCGGCGCGGCGTTCGCGGCATTGTCTCCCGTTCGATTTCGCCCGACTTGCTTGTACGGTGCGTGCGTCGCATCGCCGCTGGCGAAACATGGATCGATAATCAGTCTGTCAACTGGGTCATCGATGCCTATCGCGCTCAGGCGGCTGCGCTCGTCAGCCCAAGGAATCAGCCGCGCCTTTCGCCTAAGGAGATGTCGATCATCACCTGCATCACCCAAGGCAAACGGAACAAGGAAATCGCCTTCCAGTTAGGCACCACCGAGCAGGTCATCAAGAACTATCTGCGCAAGATTTACGACAAGCTTGGAGTTTCAGACCGGCTGGAGCTGGCTCTTTATTGCCTGCACAACAAAATCATCCAATCTGAACTGGACGAAGAAACCGTGGCTCAAAAGATTGTCACTTCGTAGCCGGGCCGGGACCCGTTCCTTCCGCAGTTACCGCGAAATCCCCTGAATCGCAACACTATTGCTGTGGGCGTTCGTCGCCGCAGGACAGGCGCGCCAGTTCCAGTAGCCGAGTCATCTCCGCCAGCTCCTCGCCCCTGATATGTCCCAGCAACTCAACCGGGATGCGCTGAATCACTGGATCCATCGCATGCAGCAAATCCAGGCCCGCATCGGAAATTCGCGTCCAAACCACGCGGCGATCGTGCCGGTCGCGGTGTTGGCGAATCAACTTGAGGCGCTTCAGCCGTGCCAGCAATCGCGTGATGTCGGGCTCCATCGCAATCATGCGGGCACCGATGGCTGCGCAGGTGAGCCCATCCGGCTGCGCTCCGCGCAGGATACGCAATACGTTGTATTGGGTCGACGTCAGGCCAAAACCTCGAATCCTTTGCTGAAAGGCGTGTTGCAGGCAATCGGAGGTCCGAATCAGATTCAGAATCGCTTCTTCTTCCTGGCTCGAAAACGGAGTTGATTGTGCGATTTCAGAATTCAAGCTTGCCATCGGAAATCCTCCCTTTGATTCGGGGGCTCCTCGAGCCCAATGGAGACTGACAAAGCGCGCGTATCCGTATCTTTAGATGCTTCAGCCAATATAGTCGTTGCAACATCTATCTCCCGTCTCCCCTCCGTTTCGGCTGTTCCCGCGAACAATGCCTTGCCATTCCGCGTCCGAGCCCGGAATCCGGTTTGCAGCGTCCTGCCGGTCTGTTATGCTCCCGCCTGTGTCCGTTCTCGGTCCGTTTCGCCAGCTCACACGCTCACAGCGCCACGTCTTTCTGGCCGCATTTCTCGGCTGGACACT
This sequence comes from uncultured Occallatibacter sp., assembly GCA_964468605.1. Taxonomy (GTDB): domain Bacteria; phylum Acidobacteriota; class Terriglobia; order Terriglobales; family Acidobacteriaceae; genus Telmatobacter. Next base: position 4,204 of record CAYYKV010000029.1, read on the forward strand.
CGACAGCCTTGACTTCTTCTTGCTCGTCTTCTGCGTCAAAGCGATCGCCGGCGAGTTCCATACCCAGCCATCCGCAATCCTGGGAGCAGTGTTCCTCACGCAGGCCTTCCGTCCTGTCGGTGCGCTGCTCTTCGGCATGTTGGCCGACCGCTATGGTCGCCGCCCGATCCTCATGGCGAATATCCTCGGGTTCTCCGTCATCGAGCTGGCCTGCGCATTTGCGCCTTCGCTCAATGCGCTGCTCGTCCTCCGCGCATTGTTCGGAATTGCCATGGGCGGCGAATGGGGTGTCGGCGCTGCTCTCGCGTTTGAATCTTTGCCCAGGGATGGCCGCGGCACATTCTCCGGAATCCTTCAGGAAGGTTACGCGTTAGGATCGATCCTCGCCTCGGCTGCGTTCGGGCTGTTATTTGCCGGCTCCCATTGGCACGGTGTCTCTCTGCCGGCCATCGGCTGGAGAGGATTGTTCATCCTCGGGTCAACTCCCGCACTCCTCGCGTTTTACGTTCAGGCCCGCGTCGATGAATCACCGGTTTGGCTCGCTGCAGCCAAAAAGCGGATTGCTCGGTCTGCAGTTCACGCCGGGCCCACATGGCCACGCGAGCTTTTCCATTTCTTGCCCACATTTCTTTTCCTCATCGTTTTGATGACCGCTTTCATGAGCTTCTCGCATGGCACTCAGGATGTGTATCCGACCTTCCTGGCCGTGCAGATGAGGCTCTCACCTCAGACCATCGGCTTGATTGGAGTTCTCTATGGGCTTGGCTCCATCTTGGGTGGGATCGTCTTCGGCACGCTTTCTGAAACCTGGGGTCGCAAGCGTGCAATTGTGACCGCGGCGCTGCTCGCAATTCCCGTGATCCCTCTTTATGCCTATGGCCATTCCGCCTTCACGCTTGGTGCCGGCGCCGTACTGATGCAGTTCATGGTGCAGGGTGCCTGGGGTGTCGTCCCGGCTTATCTCACTGAGCTGTCGCCGGCTCCGGTCCGCGCCACGGCGCCCGGCTTGGCCTATCAACTGGGCGGGCTCGTCACTTCGTGGAACGGCAAAGGCCAGGCCCTGGCGGCTGAACGCTGGGGCAGTTATCGAGCCGTGCTCGCCATAACCGTGCTCCTGGTAGCGCTGTCGCTCGCTGCCTTGGCAGCGATGGGACGTGAGGCCAAGGGCCGTGAGATGAGCGAGGCGTAAACGGAGCAGCGAACACCTCGCGCTGATTGCCTCTTGAAACTCTCTCTCACCCGCGACCATTCCGGTCCGCAACCGCTTCGCACGTTTCCCGCCGAACACAAAATCATTCACGAAAAGTTAAGGACCAAGGTAATCGTTTCCAGTTACCAACTTACCCGGCAAACCCGTGTCTAAGGATGCAGCGCCAGCCTCCGCGAGTCCCACCTTTGCGGCATTGTTCGAAATGGTTCAAAAAGATAGTTTCAATTCCATCGGAAACCTGCACGAATGGACCTCTCACCGGGCGGCGAAGACAAGAAAAGACTGATCACTTCGGCGCAGTTCTTGCAGCGGAACGGTAGTGGTTCTTCGCCATCCAGGAAAGCGAGTGCTGCACCTGCAAAACGTTCGGCCTTTTGCCTCCATGTTGAAGGATGTGTCACTCATCGCCACTGCTGATCGACGGATTGAGGAAGAGGCAGGAGATGCGCATCGAAGTTGAGAACGGTCCGCCGGATTCTGCGTTAACCCATCCTGGAGCGGCTCTATGAGCCAGACTTTCGACCAAATCGCTTCTGCGGCCCCGCTCCGGCCGCCTGACGTCCCATCCGTTCGTTTCGCTCCAGCGCCCCAGTTCAATCGAACCAATGAAGTAGCGCGACTGACCCTCCACCTCGACATTCGCCGCAGCCTTCAAGTGCATCGCCGTCTTGCGCTATTACTCGCCTTCGTTGGGCTTGCCCTTGCTGTTATCTATTTGCTCAATGCCTGGTCCGTTCGCTCAGCTCTGAGCGTAAACCATCTGCAGCCGGCAGTGAGCAGCCATATCAACGTCACATTCCACGAGATCCAGCCGGCGATCGGCGCCATTCATGGGATTGCCGGATTCGCAGCCGCTGCCGTTATCCCCTGGTATTCCGCCGATTCCGGCGTGTTCCGCAATGCCATTGTGCTCCTTCTCAGTTTCATTTTCCTGGGAACCGCGGTCGCCGTCATCGCCCACAAAGTCGACCCCCGCATCCATGCCGCGTCTGATGTCGAGCACTTACTGGGCTTTGCTCCAATGGCGCAGTTGCCGGACTTTTCTGAAGTCCCTAACGAAGTGGCCGAGGAGTGTTTTCTGCGGCTCGCCTCGGGCATCGATCGAGCCTTCAAGGATCGCAACCTCAGCCAGTGCGTCTTCACGGGAACTGGCCCAGGTGTCGGCGTCACAACCGTCGCCGCTCGGGTGAAGGAGATGCTCGAAACCCTCGGAGAATCGGCAGTGATTGCCGGCGCACCTGAAACGTCGCGACCGGCGCCCGGTGGCGGACAACACGAAACCACTCCCCAGGAAGATGACTTGGCGGCGCTTCGCATGTTGATTGATGAGGTGGAGGCGGAAGGCGTCCGGCGCGAGATCATTCTCGCTGATTCCGTACCTCTCACTGCCTCTCAGGAGACAGAGCATCTCGTGTGCTCCGCCGACTGCGCGATCGTGGTGATCGAAGCTGGGGTTACCACACGCGCGCAGTTGCGTTCCGTCGCCAGTACGCTGCAGCGCATCAAGGCGCCAGCCGTGGGCTTCGTACTCAACCGCGTTCGGTTGGCCACCGCCGACGCCGCATTCCGCCGCTCGATCAAGGAGATGAACCGCCATCTCCGCACCCATGGCCAGTCCACCGATTGGCAAATGCTTCAGACGCTCCAGCGCGCAATCGAAGAGGGCAGCGCCACACTTGACCTCGACGCTTCCATGCCAAATCGCCCGGCTGCAAATCCGCCCGCAACCATCGCTATGGACGTTGCGCCAATCGAATTAACCGCCCGGACTGACGCCACGGTCGTCACGCGAGAGGCTATTCCCGCTCTGCCTGCCCCCATCCAAGAACCCGAATGCGCGCTGGATTCGGTTCCGGAGCTCACTCAACAAACGCACCATGATCAAATGCCTCCCATGACTTCGTCGCCGTGGGACGAGACAGCTTCGCGCTTCGCCGCGATGTTAGAACCGGAAACGGCGATTCACCCAGCGTCGCAAACGTCTCGCAGCAGTGAAGACGAAGCTGGACCTGTGCAAGATCCGGCGCAAGTGGTGCCGGCGGAGACTCCACGTCTGACATTGCCTCGCCTGAGCGAACTCAGAGGCATGAACTTCACCCAGGCACTGAGGGAATTGGATCTGTCCAGGCGTCCTGCGCCACCGAGCGCGGGCATCGATGTTCTGATGAGCGCAATTGCGCCTTTCGAAACGCTGTTTACGCAGTTTGGCTCCACACCGAACGGTGTTCCGTCAGCTGTGGCGGATCTGGAATCGGATCTCCTCGCCGCGATGCCGGCTTCCTATTCCGTGCCCGAGCCTGGACTTGCGCCTGGACCAGTGAACGAGGCGGTTGGCGCGGAGACACATCCCCCGCAGAGGAGTTCTCACCCCTCTAAACAGGACCTACCCGCGAAGAGTCGAGGGTATCGCGGAGAAGAGAACGGCCGACTGCGGCCCGGACAAAATGGAAACGGAAAAAAGCCAGGCAGTTTTATGGACCAGTTGCAAATCTTGCCTTCGCGGCGCGGCCAATACAAAAAGAAAACTTGATGACCGCGAATTACAGAACGGATCTGGGGCCAGTGAGACCTTCAGGGGAACCAGTCAACGATTTGGGGGACGAGGCCAGTGAACGCATTCAGTTTTAACGAGATATATTATCAATAACTTATTGTTCGGAAGGCCCAGCCTCTTGCCCGCTTTCATGGGGGACGGGGGCTGGGCTTTTAACTTCTTCGCCTTGATGAGATCCGGGAACTCGGAATCAACGAGCTGACTGGTAAGGATCAATTGACGTCGATGAGATAAGAAGCTTTGCTCAATGCTCCGCGCGTTCCCGGCTGCGCTTGCGGAACACGATTTTCAACTCGCGGCGCCAGTGTTCCGCGAGGGCGATCAATTCCCACTCGATCTCGGGGGAGAAATAACGCAGCACAGGCTCGTTGGCGGGATGAATGCGCAGGGCCGGCGCGGCGAGAATGAGGCGCGGCGCCAGCGGCGACACCTCCGCACCCGCGAAATAGCCGTTCCGCTCGAATGCAGAGAGCGGCACGGCAGACGGCGGCGCTGGCTGGCGATCGGCGTTGAGAGCGCGCACCCGAATCCAGTAATCGAGCGCCTGCACTGGCAGGTGCAAGTCCTCGCCGGCCTTCAATTCCAAAATCACAAGCCGGCCATTGCGGTCGAGCGTGAGCAGGTCAAGCATGCCGCGGTCCCCGGACGAGAGCGCGGGCACCTGGGTGTAGAGCAAGTCGCCGCGCAGTTCGGGCGCGAGCTCGGGCAGGCTCGCGCGCAGGCACGACTCAAGCCAGCGCTCGGGCGCCATGCGGAAGAGCGGATCGGTGTGCGAGCCGTCGGCATTGCGACTGAGAAAGAGACGCTGAAGAAGATCGCGGCAGAGGGATTCGTTCTCCGCGCTGAGCGGGGTCTCGTTTGCGCCGGCTCCGAAGGTCACTTCATCCTGCCGCGCGAAGGAATGTGCCGAAGCGCCGTGGCGTACGCGGCCAAACTCTAGTCCATGCAGCAGAAGGCCAACCTCCGTCGCGGAGTGGGGACGAATCTCGACACGCTCACGCGCCGCGTCCGGGACGAGCACGAGAAGCCGGTCGATTCCGGATTGACAGCGCTCGAGCGCAGCAGTCGCCGAAAATGCATGAACGAGGCGCGACTCCAGGTTGCCCGTATCGCGGAAGTCGATCTGCACAAGTTCTTCGCTTCGCTCATCGAGCGTGAACAGTTCAAAATCAGCTGCAGCGTGGTTCAGCCACGCCATGCGTTCGGCCGTGGTCCGCCATGCTCCGGTGGGAACAATAACTTTGAGGCCGCCGAAATGGCGCCGCGCGTTGGCATGCTGGCGGCAATAGTCGAGCCAAAGAATTCCAAGGGTGAGAACGTCGTCGATCATCGAAGCGGATTCGCCAGCGCCGACGCCGATGATCGCGTCGGCTGCGGAGCCCTTGAGCAACCGGCCCCGCACATAAGCGGGTCCGAAGCTGTGCTCCAGATCCATGGCCGTGCGCAAGCCGTCGACCTTGGCGCCGATGTGGTGGCGGGCGAGCACGCGCTCGAGGAGACGCAGGTAGTTGCGGCGGGCTGTGTCGCGGGCGGTAGGCGTCCGGCGGTCGCTAGTGGGCGCGAGCTCGAGCGATTGCGGCTTGGCCGCGCCCATCCGCCGCGTAACGAGGCGCAGGCACTGCGCGCGCTCTTTCACATCGACGACGGTACGCACGATGTTGCGCTCGTCGCTCCAAAGCTGGAGCAGGCAGCGTCCGTGCGATTCGCCGACCGAGTAGTGCGCCGTGCGCATGTCAAAAACGACACGGCCATCTTCAAGCAGCGCTGCCTCTGGATGATCGGCGAGATAGGATTCGATCGTCCGTGCCAGTAGCGTGGGTGAGGCTGGTTCGTCACCTACGTCCCCCGCGACACGCTTTTGTCGATGGGGTGGAACGCCTGGGTCCATGGTTTTTTCTACCAGCCCCGTCGGGCGCGCAGGCTGGTGATGTGGGCTGTGTGGTGGCGGGAATGCCATTCGTAAAGCGCGAGATTCGCGGCCAGAGTCATCCGGCCTCGCTCTGGGTGATTGAAGCCTCGCTGGAAATCCTCTTCCGACATGGATTCGAGGAGCGCAACAAGGCGATGATGCAACCCGGTCACGAAAACGAGTGATGGCTCAATCGGCTGACTTGAGTCGGGCAGCCGCGCCCACGCGGCTTCGTCGTACGGCTTGATCGTCGGCCAATCCTCAGTGAGAGCAAGCTTGAAGCGGACGTAACTGTTGGCGTGGCTGTCGGCGAAGTGATGAACCACCTGGCGCACGGTCCAGCCGTCGTCGCGGTAAGGAGTATCGAGCTGAGAGTCGTTGAGCCCGGCCACCGCCGAGCGCAGGCGCTCAGGAAGCAATCGCAGAGTTTCGATGTGTGCTGCACGCACCACTCGAGTGTTCTCAGCCGGCGGGCGGAATCGCCCAACGGGGTATCGCAGGTCTTCCTCATCGGCCATGGCAAAAACTTACCACGCTTGGTCGTCGCGATGGAACTCCGCTTTCGCAGCGGGCACACTACACCCATCGCCGGATAGGCCGGTTGCCTTAGGCGGCAATCCGAGCTCAGGCGTGATGGTGATGATGATGGTGGTGATGATGATGGTGGTGCTGCCCGTAGGCGAACGCCGGACTTGCGAACGTCATCAACAGCAGAGCTGCCGCAAGTATTCTCTTCATGGCTCGAATCCTAGCACGATTTCGACTGCATGCGAACGCTCGGCGATAACCGAGGTACCCAGAGAAGAACCGAGTGGTTTGAGGCAAATGACCAGGCGCGTTCGCATCGAACTATTCGACGCAGCAGAGTACACTTGGATTACGATGACGCATCCGGAAACTTCCCCAATTTCGAGCCATCGGCGTTACTTTTTTGAGAAATTCGGGCTGACGGAGCGGCTGCTCGAGCGCTGCCTGGGCGAAGCACTGAGCGCGGGCGGGGATTACGCCGACCTTTACTTCGAATCGGTTACAGCAACCGCGCTTGGCGTCGACGAGCAGATTGTGAAGTCGGCCAGCCAAGGTACCAGCGCCGGATGCGGCATCCGCGTCTTGAGTGGCGAGCGAACCGGATATGCATATACCGACAACTTGAGCGCGGACCGCCTGCTGCATGCTGCGCGCACGGCGGCTCTGATTGCTTCGGGTCCCGCGAAACAGCCGGTGCAAGGATTCACTGAGACGCGCGGCGCCGATCTCTACCCTGTGCCGCTCGGCGGTTATGACGTCGATCTGGCGGCCCGGCTTGAGCTCATTCTTCGCGCCGACCGCGCCGCCCGCGCTTTCGATCCGCGCATTTTGCAGGTGCGCGCCGGTTACAGCGAGGAGTTGCGTCGCATCCTGATCGCTGCATCGGACGGTGCATTCGCCAGTGACACACAGCCGCTTTGCCGGCTGAATGTGTGGGTCATCGCGAAGGATGGCGCAATCACCACCAAAGGCGCGGCAGGCGGCGGAGGTCGAGCCGGCCTTGACCAATTTGAAGGAAGCAAAAGCCCGGAGACCTTGGCGCGCGAGGCAGCGCGAGGCGCGATTTTGCAACTGGGCGCAGTGCCGGCGCCCGCGGGCGAGATGGAAGTCGTGCTCGGTCCCGGCTGGCCCGGAATTCTCCTCCACGAAGCGGTAGGTCACGGACTCGAGGCCGACTTCAACCGCAAGAAGACTTCGGCGTTCGCCGGGTTCATCGGTCAGCCCGTGGCGAGCCCGAAAGTGACCGTGGTGGACAACGGCAAAATGGCCGGCCGCCGCGGCTCGCTGAATGTCGACGACGAAGGATCGGCGACGCAGGAAACCGTTCTGATCGAGGGCGGCGTGCTCAAGGGCTATCTGTCGGACAAGCTCTCGGCGCGGCTTATGGGAATGGCAAACACAGGATCGGGACGGCGCGAAAGCTACCAATCGATCCCCATGCCGCGCATGACCAACACTTACATGCTGGCCGGCGATGACGCGCCGGAAGATATCTTGCGCAGCGTCAAAAGAGGGCTCTACGCCGTAAACTTCGGCGGCGGGCAGGTGGACATCACCAACGGAAAGTTTGTGTTCTCGGCGTCGGAGGCGTACCTGATTGAGGACGGCAGAGTGACTGCGCCTGTTCGCGACGCCACGCTGATCGGCAACGGGCCGGAAGCGCTTAAGTTTGTCTCGATGGTGGGCAACGATTTGAAGCTCGACGAAGGCATCGGTACCTGCGGCAAGGATGGCCAGAGCGTGCCCGTGGGAGTCGGCATGCCGACAATCAAGCTGGACAAAATGACCGTGGGCGGCACAGGAAGATAAGAACGCCAAGCTGCTTCGAGCCGAATCTTAACCGTGCGGCCGAGCGTGATGCCCGCCGCACTACGTATGCCGGTTGTACTCAGGCGGGCCGGCCACGACCAGGCCGCTCTTGTGGCGGCCGTGAATATACCAGCAGCACCACCCGGTCACAGACGGTTCCTTTTCTACCGCCGCGCGCAAGTCCACATACGTGATCTCGCCGTATATAAAAATCTTGGCCTCCCATGCCTCCACGCGGCGCAAGTCCTCAGGCGTTTCGCAAACCGTCTTCACATCGCCGCGGCTGAACGATTTGATCTCGGCGGATTCCCCCGGCAGCAAAATGTTGGGAGTGTGCGGGGCCCGCGGCTCGGTCTTGAATGCGGGAGCCGGAGGCAAGTGCGACTCGTCATGCGCAATGGCAATTCCGTCCACGATGGTGACGACCCGTGCCGGGCTACGTCCCCGATTCGTGGCCACGACAGTAAAGCTGTCCTGAGTACCGGGCACGGGCCCAGGGGAGATGACGATCCAGGGCCGCTCGGCCCGCTCCTGTGCTTCAGCGAGAAGCAGCGCCGCCTTGGCGCTATCGGCAGCTGCCTGGGCTGCGGTTTCGCCAAAACGCGTCTGCCGCTCAATCTTTCGCAACGCAGAGATCGCAACCGTGACCCCCACATAAACGATGAGAACAAGAATTAGGTTAGCCGCCCAACTGATGCGCTCCTGCAATGGCCACGGCGCGGGCGCGGGCGCCGGAGTGGCAATTGTGATGTGCGCTGGAGGAGGAGCATCGCATGAGCCCCCCGGGCAGTCGGTTTGCGGGACGGGATTGGCCGCGGCTGGCGTGGTAGAGGGCAAAGGGGTGGGAGTGGCCGCGCTGGAAGCGGGTAATTGTGGCACTGTCGGATGCGACGCTGAGGCAGGACTGCCAGTCTGCGCAGGACTGGCCGAGGGCGCGAACGCCAAGGAGACAAACATGGCAGCGATCGCCAAATCTTTCAACATCATGGCGCAAATGTAGCACAGCGCCTACGCCGCCGTGCCAGCGCTCCGCACGCAGGTAACCTTCTCTCGAACCGTCCATTTTGCTTGCACCCGTAAGAAGAGAGCATCACACGCCCACCGGAAAAGGCTTGGGGCTGGATTCGTCTGTGTTAACACCCGTACGCCAGCGCTCGAAACGGCCCTGGAGCAGGCTCATCAGGCCCGTGTACCAGTAGCCAACCACAAACAGGATGAGGAACGGCGCGGTAAAGAAGTTGTCGTTCGTAAAGGTGTAGTAGATCGCCGCAGCGAAGTAGCAGCCCAGCAGCAGCTCGATCCATGGCGTCAGCTTCAGGCGCTTGCGGTACTTGGCGGCCTGAGACTTTTCGCCCTTCTGCGCCACGCGATACTTCGGCGTGCGCACGAACGCGCTCTTGATTCCCAGCAGCGCCTCGATCACGGCCTTGGTGTTAGTCACCGTGAGACCGATGCCCAGCGCCATCAGAAAGGGAAGATAGTAGATCGTCTTCTTCCACGTCCTGGGAAAGATCTCACGCTCGCTCATCACATAGAACACGGCGATCGAAAAGCTTGAGGCGGTAAACAGAGGCACGTCAATGAGCAGCATCTGGAACCAGCCCTGGTAGAAGCGGCAGATCATCGCGGGAATCAGCAGCGCCGACATGATCACCATCAGCGGGTAGCTGAGATTGGCTGTGAGGTGGTAAACAGCCTCGATCTTATTGCGCATCGGCGCTTTCGAGCGAAAGACCCTGGGCAGGATCTTGATGCTGGTCTGGATGAGCCCCTTGGCCCAGCGCGCCTGTTGCGTCTTGAAGGCCGTCATTTCAATGGGCAGCTCGGAGGGACACTCGACATCCGGCAGGTATTTGAACTTCCAGCCGGCCATCTGCGAACGATAGCTGAGGTCAGTGTCTTCGGTCAGCGTGTCGTGCTGCCAGCCGCCGCCATCGTAGATGGCCTGGCGCCGCCACATGCCTGCCGTGCCGTTGAAGTTGAAGAACTCTCCCGAGCGGGCGCGCGCGCCGTGTTCGAGAACGAAGTGGCCGTCAAGCAGAATCGCCTCGATCTGCGTCAGGATGCTGTAATCCCGGTTCAAGTACGTCCAGCGCGTCTGCACCATGCCGATCTGGGGTTCTGCAAAGTGGTGGATCACCTTCATCAGCCAATCGGGTGGCGGAACGAAGTCGGCGTCGAATATGGCGATGAATTCGCCATTTGCTACCTTCAGTCCGGCGTCGAGCGCCCCGGCCTTGAAGCCATGCCGGTTGGTGCGATGAATGTAGACAATGTTGTGCCCGAGAGCGGCGTAGCGCTCGACAATGGCCGCGGCCACCTCGCAAGTTTCATCGGTGGAGTCGTCAAGCACCTGGATCTCGAGCTTCTCGTGCGGATACTCCATCGCGCAGATGGCCTCGATCAGGCGGTCGATGACGAACTGCTCATTGAAGATGGGCAGTTGGATCGTGACCAGCGGCAGCTCATCAAAGTGCCGCGGAGGATTTGGGTTGTAGTTCTTCCGGAACTTGAAGTAGTGGTACGCCATCGTGTAGCGGTGAAGGCCGTAAAGCGAGAGCACAATCATCACCGCGAAGTACGGCAATAGAACCGCCGCGTCAAAGAAATTCCAGTGGTAAAGCCCTTTGAATGTCTGGTCAGCGTACTGCATTCTCAGGTAGTGGCGGAATGCGCCTTCCGGAGCAAAGGCAAGATAAACCCCAGTTGAACGCAGCACTTCCCCAGGCAGGCCGATCAAAGCAAGCAAAGGGGTTAGAGTCGCGGCCACAGGGCTTCAGCCTCCCGGGCTGGATAGGTTTATTGTACGCGAGCTTTTGAAGCTGCGATCCCGGCCACCTCGCACTGCCGCAACCCAAGATCGCAGCTAGCAATGTCCTGAACTGGGTTTCGATTTAACTCTGGTAGACGGAACAGACTGTGGTTTAGGCAGGTTCAGGCTGATGGCCGAGTCCCCAACCCGTCTGTAAGTTGTGAGTTTGATCGCTGCGGCGTGCTCCAACGGGCAGTAGAAGCGTTTTCCCCGGCTGCGCGATTCGCAGCGGGTGAAGCGGAAACCAAATTCGTTTCGACCATCGCGTGAAGAACATGAGAACGGCTGCTGTCGAGTACCGGGTTGCGGAATTGACCGGGTTTTCACGCCCTTCTATACTTTCCGTATGCAATGTGTGTGTCTATGCTGTTGTTGTCGCTCCTTGCGGACTTTTTCCGTGGAGTTGAGCGCCGTGGCAGGAACACAGTTTTCCAACTAATTCTTCAGGATCCTCAATCCAACCGGAAAAAGCATTAAAGATGGCAAAGCGCGGGTTTGCACCTGATCCGGCCCTAGCATTGGCGCAGTGCAAGTGATTTCAACCTCATGAATGAAGAGCGGCGGCAGTTATCAATGCGAAAAGAATGCGCGGACGTTGAACTCGGCTTATCGGTGACTGAGCGGATCGGCAATACTCCGCTTCTTCGCCTGAACAAAGCTGTTCGCGGTCTTGAGGGAGTTGTGTTGCTGGCCAAGGCCGAGTGGCTAAACCCTGGCGGCAGCGTAAAGGATCGTGCCGCGTCGGCGATGGTTCGCGAAGCGCAGGCACAAGGAAGATTAACGCCGGGGAAGACGCTGCTGGATGCAACCAGCGGCAATACGGGCATTTCGCTTGCAATGTTAGGCGCGGCGCAGGGGTTTCCTGTCCGGCTGGCGATGCCCTCCAATGTTTCTCCGGAGCGAAAGCGCATCCTCAAGGCCTATGGTGCGCAGGTGGATTGGACTGACCCCGATCAGGGCTCCGATGGAGCCATTCGCCGCGCGCGTGAGTTGGCCGGCAACGACCCGGAGCGCTTTTGCTATGTGGATCAATACTCGAACGACGCCAACTGGAAGGCTCACTATGATGGCACAGGACCTGAGATTTGGCGGCAGACCGAGGGCCGCGTGACTCATTTTGTTGCGGGCCTGGGGACCAGCGGCACATTCGTGGGCACCAGTCGAAGACTCAAGGAACTGAATCCTGCCATTCAGTGCATCAGCTTCCAGCCGGATTCGCCCTTTCACGGACTCGAAGGACTGAAGCATATGGCTACGTCGATAGTGCCCGCCATCTATGATCCAAATCTTGCTGATCGCCAATTGACGGTGGAAACCGAAGCCGCATACGCGATGGCGAAGCAGCTTGCCCGCGAGGAGGGCCTGCTGGTGGGCATCTCGGCCGCTGCAGCTGTTGTCGCCTGCGTTGAGATCGCTCGCGAAGAGTCCGCAAACGGACAGGCCGCGGTGATCGTCACGGTGCTTCCGGATTCAGCAGATAAATATCTGAGCGACCGGTTCTGGGAGGAGAATTGAGCGAATTGCGGCTGAGCAGAACGGTTTACGATGCGTTGCGGGCGCACGGCGAGGAAACTTATCCGCACGAATGTTGCGGCGCATTGCTGGGACGCTCGACGCCTGACGGTTGGTGGATCGAAGCTTCAATCAGGGCCGGCAATACACGGACCGACTCGGCGCACAACCGGTATGAAATCTCCCCGGGAGAACTGGTGAAGATCGAGCGAGAATCCCGGCGCCAGGGGCTGAGCATAGCCGGGTTTTATCACTCTCATCCGGACCATCCCGCGCAATGGTCTCAAACCGACCTTGCCGAGGCACACTGGCTGGGCTGCTCTTACGTCATAACTGCGGTGGCGAACGGAAAAGCAGCAGCGACCAATTCATTCCGGCTGGCAGGAGACACCGAGGAGAACAAGCGATTCGAACCGGAGACCATCGAAGTGAGGGATTCGGTGATTTAGCAATGCGCGGATAGGAATTCGAAGGTTGTCAGCGAATAGTTTGAGAGAGGAATTGAAGAGAATGACCATTTACATCCCCACGCCCCTGCGCGCCTATGCGGCGGGCAGGGACGCTGTAGACGTAAACGCGGGAACCATCGCCGGCGCGCTCGATGAGTTGACTCAGGCATATCCCGACTTGCGCAAGCATCTGTTTACAAGCGAAGGCAAAGTGCGCGCCTTTGTGAACATTTACCTCAATGACGAGGATGTGCGGTACCTGCCAGCGAAGGAGGCCACGGAGGTATCGCCCGCTGACACACTCTCCATCATTCCTTCCATTGCCGGCGGTGCCGGCAACGCTTTGGCGCACAAATTCGGCGCCGAATCACCGGGGCGGAGCGAATCATCTCTATGAATGAGGAATCATGAATCCGGCCACCTTACCAATCGAGTTACCCGAACTGACTCAGGACGATCTCTCCCGCTACTCACGCCACTTGTTACTTCCCGAGGTGGGTGTGGATGGCCAGCGCAAGCTGAAGGCCGCGCGCGTTCTTTGCGTGGGGACCGGCGGGCTCGGTTCGCCGCTCGCCCTCTACCTGGCAGCAGCCGGTGTTGGAACGCTGGGGCTTGTGGATTTTGACGTTGTCGACGCCAGCAACCTGCAGCGCCAGATCATTCACTCGACCGCGGATATCGGCCGCAAGAAACTCGATTCTGCCGAAGAAAAGCTCAAGGCTCTCAATCCCGAGCTCAATGTTCAGAAGCACGACACGCTTCTATCGAGCGCAAACGCCCTGGACATCCTCAAGGATTACGACGTGGTCGCCGACGGCACTGATAACTTTCCGACGCGCTACCTGGTCAATGACGCCTGCGTTCTATTGGGCAAGCCGAATGCGTATGGATCGATCTTCCGCTTTGAGGGTCAAGCCAGTGTCTTCGCCACGAAAGATGGCCCCTGCTACCGCTGCCTCTATCCCGAGCCGCCCCCGCCGGGGCTCGTGCCAAGCTGCGCGGAAGGCGGAGTACTCGGCATTCTACCCGGACTCATTGGCGTGATCCAGGCAACCGAGGCAATCAAGCTCATCCTCGGTATTGGCGAGCCGTTGATCGGCCGTTTGCTCCTCGTGGATGCGCTCAAGATGCGCTTTCGCGAGCTGAAGCTTCGCAAGAATCCCGAATGTCCAGTATGCGGAACTCAACCGACGGTCACCGAACTGATTGACTACCAGCAATTCTGCGGCCTCGAATCCGCGAGCGACGTACCGAAGACCGCGAAGAACGGCATCCCACAGCTGAGTGTGAAGGAACTGAAGCGGCGCATGGATGCCGGTGAGAACCTCTTCATTCTCGATGTCCGCGAACCGTTCGAATACCAGATCGCAAATATCGGCGGCAAGTTGATTCCGCAGAACGAGGTTCCGCAGAGACTCGCTGAGATCGATCGCAATCGCGAAATTATTGTGCAGTGCAAATCCGGCGGACGCAGTCAGCGCATTGCGGAGTTCCTGAAACAGTCAGGGTATCCGAAGGTGGTGAATCTTGCGGGCGGCATCCTGGCCTGGTCCGACGAAGTTGATTCAACGGTGACAAAGTACTAGCAAGGATGCGCTTCGCTTTGCTGCTGCCGCGTGGCTCTACGGACAGCAAGTCGTGAACGCTCTTTCCCATTGTTGTGGTTGCAACTTCGGCTGCAAGAGCACGCCCAAGCCGATTTCGTCCTTGGCAAAGGCATCGACGGCTGAGGGCGCAAGCTCGGTCAGAAACGCCAAGTCACCGGGTTCCGTTAAGTTCTTGAAAAGAATGGTGGCCAGGGACGGGATTGAACCGCCGACGCCGGCCTTTCGGAGGGCCGCTGGCAAACCCACTGCGCTGCGCTCAAAGGCACGAGCGCGGCCCAGTCAACATGGCGGATGGGTCGAAACTGGAGATGGTGGCCAGGGACGGGATTGAACCGCCGACGCCGGCCTTTCGGAGGGCCGCGGGCAAACCCACTGCGCTGCGCTCAAAGGCACGAGCGCGGCCCAGTCAACATGGCGGATGGGTCGAAATTGGAGATGGTGGCCAGGGACGGGATTGAACCGCCGACGCCGGCCTTTTCAGGGCCGCGCTCTACCACTGAGCTACCTGGCCTCAGTGCAGACTTCGTTGCAATTCCTGCGTGAATTTCCGGGCGTTGCCGGCAAAGGCAGGCGAATTCCACGAACTGTTCGCTCAAAACAACCTGAACAGTATATCAATTCCAGATTCGCCCGGCCAAGCCACAGCCGTGAACTACACTGGAGAGCAATCATGCGGAGCCACCTCGCTCTTCTGCTCGTCCAAAGTGCTGCAAGCGCGGCGCTTGCGGCAATGGTTGGGTGCGGCCCCTTGCCCGACGGATCACGATCTTCCGTGCAGGGCGTGCCCTCCAGGGCCGAGGCGCGCACCGCTCTCATCTACGAGGCCAACCTGCACCAGGGCCCGGAGACGCTGCGGGCGTTTCTCAGCGATTTTCCCAAAGGGGCTGACCTGCACGTTCACCTCTCGGGTGCGGTCTACGCTGAGACGTTTATCCGCGACGCGGGCGATGATGGGTTATGCGTCGACAAGGCCACACTGAGTTTTGCCAAGCCGCCCTGCCGGGGAAAGGATCTGATTCCAGCAAAGGAGCTCACTGGCGATCTCACTCCGGCTGACCAGGCACTCTACGACAAACTCATTGACTCGTTCTCGGTTCGAAGCTTTGCGCCGACGCCTGGCTGGAGCGAACACGACCAGTTTTTTGCCACTTTTGACCGCTTTGGCGGACTGAGCAAAACGCACACGGCCGAGTGGGTCGACGAAGTGGCGAGTCGAGCCGCGGCGGAGAACAACCAATATCTCGAGCTTATGCACACGCCGACCTTCAGCCACGCGGCGCAAATCGCGCACCAGATTGGCTGGAACGCAAAGCTGGCGCTGGCCGACCCGCAGGCATTTGCGCAATTCCGGCAGCAACTCCTGGACCATGGTCTGCGCGACGAGTTGGTCGTCGACCGGAATGAAGCACGCCAGGCCGAAGCCGGACGTAAACAAATCGAAAAATGTCGAACACAGCAGGCCGCGCCGGCATGCCAGGTGGAGATTCGCTACATCTACCAGGTTCTTCGCGCCAACGCTCCGGAGCAGGTGTTTGCGCAGACGCTTCTCGGCTTCGAAACCGTGCAGGCAAGCATGCAGGCGAACGACGACACCTGGGTGGCCATCAACTTTGTGCAACCCGAAGACGGCTATATCGCCATGCGCGATTACACGCTGCAAATGAAAATGATCGGCTACCTGCACTCCGTCTATCCCGGCGTGCATATCTCGCTGCACGCTGGAGAGCTCGCGCCGGGCATGGTGCCGCCGGAAGGCCTGCGCTTTCACATCCGGCAGGCAGTGGAACTCGGCGACGCCGAGCGCATCGGTCACGGTGTCGACGTGATGGACGAGGACCGACCGCGCGATCTGCTCACTGAGCTGGCTACCCGCCACATCATGGTGGAGATCAACCTCAGCTCGAACGAGGGAATCCTCGGCATCGAGGGTGATGCGCATCCGTTTCCTGTTTACCGCGCGGTGCATGTTCCGGTTGCCCTGTCTACCGACGACGAAGGAGTGAGCCGGATCGACCTAACCCACGAGTATGTGCGTGCAGCCATCGACTACGGCCTCACTTACCGCGACCTGAAGCAACTGGCCCGCACTGGGATGGAACACGATTTCCTGCCGGGCGCGAGCCTGTGGGCCAAGCCGGATGACTTTAGCGCGGCCGTGAGTGCCTGCAAAAGCGAAGCCTTGGGCGGGAGCAATCCGTCCGGCAATTGCAAGCAATTCCTCGACAGCAGCCAGAAGGCCTCGGCGCAGTGGGAGCTGGAACGACGCTTTAGAGATTTCGAGGCCAAATTTCAGGGACCGGGCTTCGACCGCTTGCTCCACGGACGCTGATCTGCGACAGGAGGCTCGGCAGCGTCCTACACTATTGCCATGGACAACGAGCGCATTCGCGAAATCTGCCTGGCGCTGCCGCATGTCTCGGAAACCCTGAACTGGGGCCATCACCTTGTCTATTGGGCCGGCGATCGCGACATCGGCGGAAAAATGTTCGCCATGACCGATCTCGATGGCACGGGCATCGGAGTGCTTTGGTTCCACTGCGGTGCTGAGCGCTTTCATGAGCTGCTGGAGCGAGAGGGGATCATTCCCTCGCCGCATCTGGCTCGGGCGCACTGGGTTTCAGTGGAGCGCTGGGATATTCTCCGGCCGCGGGAAATTGAGGACGAGCTGAAACGGGCGCACGCGTTGATCTTCGATAAGCTCCCCGCCCGCACCAAAGCCGTTCTAGCGCTTCCGGAAAAAGACCGAATTAAAGCAATTCGCGAGCGGAAGAAGGCTCTTGCCGCCCGAACGAAGGCGCACGGTTCCGGCACGACAAAGAAGAAGGCCCGTTGATCCTAGCGGAACTGGTGCCGCTGCCGCTGCGTAACAGTGGCTGAAGCATCCACGTACGAACGAGGCGCAGATTTTATGGCCAAGTTTCTTCTCTGGTGCATTCTTCTTGTGTTGTGCTGGCCCTTGGCGCTTTTGGCTCTGGTGCTTTATCCCATCATCTGGTTGCTGTTGCTGTCGTTTCATCTGGTGGGCATCGCCGTGGGTGGCGTGCTTGACCTGGTAAGGGCCGTTATCTTCCTGCCCGCGCGGGTTCTCCGCGCAGTCTAAGGCTGCGGCTTGCCTCGACATCCCCATCGAAAATGCATTAGCTTGGGCTCAACGCCTTTTTTCCAGGCCTTCCAGCGCCGACAGCGCCCGATCTGCGTCATTCTAAGCAGAGATTTGAGTACGGAGGATTCATGCGGAAACTTTTGCCCGTTATTTTGGGCTTTTCTTTGCTGTTTGCGCCGTGGGCGATGCAAGCGCAATCCGGCGACCAGGAGGCCGCCAAAAATGCGGCGCAGGCGCGCGCCGCGCTCGACTCCATGGTGCAGGCTCTCGGCGGCGATTTGTGGTTGAACATCAACAACATGGAGCGGCATGGGCACATTGCTGCGTTTTTCCAGGGCAATCCCGACCCCGGCACCACGGAGTACTTCGAGTTTCACCAGTGGCCCGATCATGATCGCATCGAATACACCAGCCACCGCGACGTGGTGCAGTTCTACGTCGGCCGGCAGGGCTGGGAGGTGACCTACCGCGGCAAAAAGCCGCTCGACAAGGACATCGTAGACGACTACCTGCGCCGCCGTGACCACTCGATCGAAACGGCGGTGAAGGTGTGGATGAAGGATCCGAATACGATCCTGCTTTACGAAGGCCAGCACATGTCTGAGCGGCACCTGGGCGAGCAAGTCACGCTCATTTCACCGCAAAACGAGGCCATCACCATCCTTATGGATGTCCAGACACATCTGCCGCTCCAGCGCAGCTTTCAGTGGCGCGATCCCCAATACCACGACAAGAACACCGACACCGAGGAGTACGACGACTATCACACCATCCAGGGCTTTCCCACTCCCTTCACCATTACGCGCCTCAAGAACGGCGATCCTGTTCGCCAGTATTTCGTTGACCGCGTGAGCTTCAACCAGAACCTGCAAGCCGATTTCTGGGATCCCGATGCAGTGGCGCGCAAGATCAAGAAGTAGCGGCGACAATCAGTTCGCGAGGTGACCGCCGCAGAGCTTGACCGCCTGAGTGATGGTTTCGGCGGCGCGGCCGGCGGAGA
>CAYYKV010000030.1:0-21685 GCA_964468605.1 uncultured Occallatibacter sp.
GGAACTAAGGGTCGATTCTAACAGCCGCCCTTATGCTTGAAGCTCTTACGCAAGCCCCTCCGCCCATGCCTTTCGTACCCAGAAGACAATAGCGCCTTCTCCTGCCAGAATCATCGCAAGCAGAACATAGTTGGGCCAATGATGACGATATCGTTTGTAGAGCTTCCAGTAAGAGTCCGCGTCCTCGTGAACGTGCGCTTGGGCGTCTCCGAAAGCATCCAGGGCTGCAGGGTCCGAATAATTTAAGACAGGAGCACCTGAATCTTCTGCGTCTGTGAAAGAAAAATTTCGGGTCCGAGTATCGAAGACAAATTCCCGCACCTTGTAGGTCTTGAGATCAAGCAAAGTACCGGAGAATTGCGGGTCCGTAAATCGCAAGTCAATCAAAGACCGGACATAACCAGGGCCCACTTCCGGAACATCCGTCTGAAATCCTGGCGCCACAAAATAGCCGTCGTAGGTGTTGTGGCTACCAACTACATATCCATTCGGGAGAGTGACAAACGGATCCCCGCTTAAGCCGCAATCCTGATGCGCAAGACGATTCGATATCTGAACGTGGAGTAATAGTGCAAATAGAAGCCATAGCAACCCCACAAATGGAGCACATGCGCTGATAACCGTCAGGCGGCTGCTCAGCCCAAGCCTCTGCTTCCGTCGCCTCGCAACAACGTAAAGAACTATAGATAGCAGACATGCCGCGACAACACCGCAAAGAGTACGACCTGCAACTACCGTCAGAACCCAAAGGCCGGCCATGGATGGATTTTAGGCCTCGATTCATTGAACAAGGTGCCATTTCTTTTTCTTATGCGGTGCATAACAGTCCGGCCTCGCGTCACCCGCCCAGCCTCGCCAGCGCCTCCGCCGTCTTCAGCTTCCGCTCCAAATGCCGCTCCAGCATTTGCACGGTGAACCGCCTTAGATCCTGTCCGCGCTTTCGCGGCCACGCCTCGCGCGCAAAGCTCGCCGCCGGTGCCCGCAGCATCCGTTGCGCCAGTTGCCAGGAATCGGCCGAAAGCGCGCTCCCGCTCCCATTCGCGTGCACCCCGCAAAAGAGCCCGTCCGCATATGCGTTGAAGCGCACTTCGCCCGCGCCCAGCGAGTCTCCGCACGTCATGCAGTGGCCAATATCGGGCAGCAGGCCCATCAGCCGCGTCATCCACAACGAGAAATAAGTGAGCGCCATCCACGGTCCAGAGAATTGGGGCCCGGAAGATTGCGGTTGCTCCGTGTCCGGTTTCAGGGAGCTTGTCTGCTCCAGCACACTTGCCAGCAGCCGGAACACCGTCTCCTGCGGATCGCGCTCCGGCAGCGCCTCGTCGATCACCTCGGCATAAAAGCTCAGCACCGCCATGCGTGTCTGGTCGACAGGCGCCGAGAGCGGTGAACGCAGAATCTCCAACTGATCCAGCCGAACCAGCTCTTGCCGCGGCCGCTCCGCAAACCACGCTCGCGCCAGCGTCATCGGCTCCAGCGCTCCACCGAACCGCTTCCGGCTCTTCAGTGCCGCCTTCGCCATGCCCTTCAGCCGGCCATAATCGCGTGTAAAGAAGCTCACCAACAGGTCGGCCTCATGCACCGGCCAGGTGCGCAAAACTACCGCTTCCGAGGTGAGCACGCTCATGCTTCTTCATCATCGCACCGCCGCGGCACTGCGGGCACAGACACAAACGCGCATTCCGTCAGGCGGAATGCGCGTTCTCACTGGATACTGCCGCTCGTCGCTTTTCCGCCGTCTACCGGCCGAAATGCGTGGCGTTTTTCTCGGTAAAGTGGGCCCACTTCTCCGGCAGGTCGTCCTGCGCAAAGATGGCCGACACCGGGCATACCGGCACGCACGCGCCGCAGTCGATGCACTCGACCGGGTCGATGAATAACTGGTCCGATTCGGCATAACCGGCTTCATCTTTCTTGGGGTGGATGCAATCGACGGGACAGGCGTCCACACAGGCGGTGTCCTTGGTGCCGATACAGGGTTCTGCAATGACGTATGCCATCTCTGCTCTCTCCGGGGATTCCCGCGGCCTCGCGCTTGCGAACCGCTCTGATCTTTACGACGCTGATAGTAGCATACGGCCCCGCGGCCTGACTTCCACTTTGTTCGCCCGCGTTTTGCCATGCGGGAAGCGCCGCCGCCCTCATTCGCGACCGGTTTTCGCTCGTTCCGCCCGCGCCTTTGCAAACTCCTCGGGCGTCGGAATCGGCGCAAGATTGCGTCCTGCAAACATGTCGCCGAAGAGCCCGATCAGCTCTTCGTGGATCAATCCGTTCGACGCCAGAATCTCGTCGCTTTTCAGCTGGAACCGGCTGCCCCCAAAATCTGTCACCCGCCCGCCCGCTTCTTCCACCAGCAGGATTCCGGCCGCCGTATCCCACGGATTCAGATTGAACTCCCAAAACGCATCCATGCGTCCGCAGGCCACGTAAGCCAGGTCGAGCGCCGCCGAGCCCGCCCGCCGCACACCGTGTGACCGCAAGGTGAACTCCTGGTAAAAGTGAATATTGGGGCTGGCATGCCGCTTGCGGCTGGGAAACCCGGTGCCCAGCAGCCCTTCGGCCAGCTCCGCGTTGCGCGAAACCCTCGCCGCCTTCCCATTCAACTGCGTCCCGTGCCCTCGTTCCGCCGTGAACAGCTCGTCCCGCAGCGGATCGTAGATCACACCGGCTACCAGCGTCCCGTCTTCCTCGGCCTTCATTCCCGCCGCGCGATGTTCCAGACCTAACGACACGCAGAACTGCGGAAATCCGTGAGCGAAGTTGGTTGTTCCATCCAGCGGGTCCACGTACCAGCGGAACTTCCCCTCCATTCGTTCACGCGTGCCCTCCTCGCCGTAAACGCCGTGGTCCGGAAAAGCCTCGCCGAGTCGCCTGCGAATCAGCTTCTCCGCTGCTCGGTCGGCCACCGTCACAATGTCCACGTCGCCTTTGTACTCGGTCTCCACGCCCTGCGCGTAGTATTCGCGCAGCAGCGCCCCGGCCTCGCGCGCAATCTCCGCGGCCTTGGGAACAAAAATGAGGCGAGCCGCGACTGCTGTCTCCGCTGTGCCCGTCACAGGCCGGCACCATGAGGTTCGTGTCCGTCCGGTCCCGGTCCGTCCGCGGTCTCATAGCGCGGCACTCGCCGCCGTCCTGCCTCGCTGATGGTGCGGATCTGGTTCTTGTAGATAAATAAATTGGGTTGGCCCTCGCGCGTTAGCCGCAGCATGGAGTCGTCGAAGTACTCAATCCACCCGCGCACCGTCTCGCCGTCGCGCAACTTGATGTTCACAATCACCTGGCGCTCGCTAAGTGAGCGAAGGTAGAGCCCTTCCTGGCCGGTTTCGCCCGGCGGAGGCGTCTTGGAACGGCGGCGTGAAGACAGTGGAGAAGTCATAGTGCCATTTTAGATGCAATTGCACCCAACGGCGTTTGCGCCACCGTTCCTCTGCGGAGATCAATCGGTTTTAGCGAGCTTTCTCAGCCTGCGTCAGTTGCTCTTTGCCTGCGCATCGGCATAGTAGCCCGCTTTGTTGCGCACGTTGAATTCGTCTGCCGCGGCGCGCGGAATCGTCACTACCACCCGATGAAACTCTGCGCCGGGAACCTGATGCTGCGGGTAATATCCAATCAAGTATTGCGTCCTCAGGTCATCGCTCACCTGCGCGAACGCCTTGTCCAGCCCGCCTTCGCCCACATAGAAATGCTTTCCGCCCGTCTGTTCGGCAAGTGTAATCAGCGCGTGTTCGCCGCCCAGATCGCGACCGGCGCTGGCCTCAATTGGCACGTCGATCAGCGAATAGATCATCACCTCGTTGCGCAGAGCCGCTTCCACCGCCTGAGCGTACGTCGAAGATTTGGCCGTATCATCCCCGTCCGAGACGAGCACCAGCACCTTGCGCCCATGCCGCTTGCCCAGCCCCTCGGAGCCCAGGCAAATAGCGTCGTACAGCGCCGTCGCCCAATCGGCGCGCAGCTCGCTCAGCCCGTGATCAATCTGCGACAGATTGTTGGTGAACGGCGTCAGCTCGGTTACATCCGTTGCAAACTCGAGCACGCTCATCTCGTCCTGCTGCCGCAGAATGTCGTGAGCGAAATGCCGTGCCGCGCTCGCCTCCTCGTCCAAGTCCTTGCGCACGCTCCCCGAAGTGTCGATGGCCAGAGTCAGATTCAGCGGCACTTCCGACTGCCTTTCAAACAGCGCAATCTGCTGCGCCCGGTTATCCTCAAAGACCGCAAAATCGTCTTTGGTCAAACCGCCTACAATCGCGCCATTCTTATCCGTCACGTTCACAAAAATGTTCACCAGCTTTACGTCAACGTGAAACGTTGCCTCTTGCGCCGTGATCGCCGCAGGCGTCGTTGCAAGCAACGCGTACACGCCGGCAACCGCGCACAGGCCGCGAAGACCCGTTGAGCTAGCCCTCATGCGGCGCCTCCGCGATGCTCAATCCTTCTGGGAACGGATCTCCCGGCGCCCAAACCGCGCCATCGGCAAACGTCTCCTTCTTCCAGATCGGTACGGTTTGTTTTATTTGGTCGATCAGCCAGCGGCATGCCTCAAACGCAGCCGAGCGGTGCGCCGATGCCACCACGATCAGAACACTCGTTTCGCCAATCTCCAGCCGGCCAAGCCGGTGAATCACGGTCACCTGGCGTACGCCGAATCGCTCGCGCGCCTTCTCGCCCAACTCCCGCATCTGCCGGATCGCCATCTCCTCATAGGCCTCGTAGTCCAGGTAGAGCGTCCTGCGTCCTCGCGAATGGTTGCGCACGATCCCGTCAAATACCACCACCGCGCCGTCTTCGCCGCTCTTGGCCGATGCGACAATCCGGTCCGCAGCAATCGCCTCCCGCGTCAGCGCGACAAGAACACTCGGCTCACCGTTGCCCTCGTCCAAAGGATTCGCTGGACGCGCAGTCGTCCCGCCGGAGACCGGCGGCAGCAGTCCCACTTCATCGCCCTCATGCAAAACCTGCGATGCACGAGCGTATTCGGCGTTCACGCCCACCGCAATACCACTGAGAACCTCTTTGGGCGCGCGTTCCGGCAGTTCCGCGTGCAAGCGCTCGAGCAGCGTTCCCACCGTCGCGCCCTCCGGCAACTCCACCGTAGCCGCAGCGGGGCCCAGCCATTCCTTCAATATGCCAAACGGAATCACGCGTACCTGCATGGTAAGAAAAAGCATATCGCCTGCAGGTTAGACGTATCTGCCTGGAATCAGGCGTCGTATGGACCGCGGTCTAGATGGTCTTGTACAGAAAACCGGTCGGCGTGCCCCAGAGATTCCGCGCCCGGTCTTCGTAGAAAATGCTGAACTCGATCCCGGAAAGATCGTAGTCGAACAGCGGCACGCGATCGAAGGCATAGTCGGCCCGAGGCGAATACTCATCGCCTCCGCAGTCGATCATCAGTGCGTCGCCGCTGGACATGCGCTCGGGATGTGTCAGCAACATGCAGCCAATCGCAAAGACGCCCAGGCAGAATTCATTGCCGGCCAGGGCCATCCGCGTCCGGCGCGCGGAAGAGCCGCGATGCAGCATGCCGGCTTGCGCGGCGACCACCAGAATGTCGTTCCCCGGCTGCTGATCGGCCAGAATCGTCTCAGCGAGTCTGCTGCGCTCGGTCTGCCGCAGATACTTCTCCCCAAGGCGCCCGGCAATCCGGTTGGAGAATCTGCGCCTTTTTGCCAGAACCTCCAGCACCAACTCGACGGCCTCGTTGTATGTCGGAGCCAGCGCCTGCCAACGCGGGATCGCAAACCAACCTTCAGGTTCATCGGGCAACGGCAGCCGCCCCAGCTTTTCCTGGCAATTGGCCAGGGCAGGAAACAGCTTTCTCAGCTCTGTTACCTGCGCCTCCACTGGCCGCAGACGGTAGGTCGGTGGATACTCCCGGTTCGACGCGACTTCCTCGTCTTCAAACTTATGGCTCACCGTGTGGCTGCGGATGATTTCGAATACCGCCGCGCTGACCTCGGCTTTAAGCTTGCCGCTGTCTTCAAGAACAGCCTGCGTGCTTTGCCGGTCGAGTTGCTCGATGGCCTCGCTGTAAGCAGTCCGCACAGCCTCGCCAAGGCATTCCTGCAGCTCATTGTTTTGCTGCTCGGTCGTGTTTCCCGATAGGTGCAGTGGAACGATCGTGTGAGTGGTCGCCATCGTCGAGCTCTTTGAGCGGTTTCACAATGCCGGCGCCCTGTCCCTACTCCGCGCGAAGGAGCACCCGGGAAGGGAAAGGCCACTTTGATTCCGTGGCTTCCCGCTACGGCGATTGTGGGAACCTCAGTGTGCAGACGCACTAGGTTCCACGGCATACATCGGCAGATCTGTCGCTTCCCCAGACGGAATCAGATTTGTGGCACCGTGGCTTGTGCCAACCTGGAACCAGCCATCTTTCGAAATCAAGCGCGCGGCCCAAAAAGGACAAGCTCCGTGTTTCTTCACCCAGAAAAAAGGCCGGCAACTTCGCCGGCCTGTTCGCGAAGAACGAGCAAAGCTTACGCCGCTGCACTCGCTGCCAGGATTGCCGGGGCACGTTGCAGCTGCGGCCGCGCTGCCAGCAGCGGCAAAGCCACCGCCAACACGTCCTCGATCTCGCGCGCGTAGTGCACCGTCACGCCTTCCATCATCTCCGGCGTCAGGTCCTCTTCGACGTTCTGGCGGTTCTCTGCCGGCAGAATGATGTTCTCCACTCCGGCCCGGCGCGCCGCCAGGAACTTTTCCTTGATCCCGCCCACCGGCAGCACGTTCCCGCTCAGCGTGATCTCCCCGGTCATGGCCGTCAATGGCCGTACCGGCGTATCGGTGAGCAGTGATGCCAGCACCGTGGCCATCGTCACGCCTGCCGACGGCCCGTCTTTGGGAATCGCTCCCGCCGGCACGTGGATGTGGATGTCCATCTCCTTGGTAAAGTCCTCGGCCAGTCCCAGCCGGGTCGCGTTGGAGCGTACCCAGGTCAGCGCGGCCTGCATCGACTCCTGCATCACCTCGCCGATCTGCCCGGTCATCGTAAAGCTGCCTTTGCCCTTCATCTTGTTGGCCTCGATGAACAGGATGTCGCCGCCGGCCGGCGTCCACGCCAGGCCCACGGCCACTCCGGGCCGTTTCACTCGCTCCGCCACCTCGGTCTCGACACGCACCTGAATGCCGCCAAGAAAGTCTTTGAGGGTTTCCTTGGTCACCACGAGCTTCTCGGTTTGCCCCTCCACCACGCGCCGCGCCTGCTTTCTGCACACTGTCCCGATCGTCTGCTCCAGCTTGCGCACGCCTGCCTCCCGCGTGTAGTGGCGGATGATGGCCCGCACCGCTTCCTCGGGAATCTCGATCTGCTCCGGCGTGATTCCGTTCTCCTTGATCTGTCGCGGAATCAGGTACCGGTTTGCAATGTGCACCTTCTCTTCTTCGCTGTAACCCTGCAGCGGGATGATCTCCATGCGATCGATCAGCGGCGGAGGCACCGTGTCCAGCATGTTCGCCGTGCAGATGAACAGCACCTTCGACAGATCGAACGGCACGTCCAGGTAATTGTCGCGGAACGTGTTGTTCTGCTCCGGATCGAGCGTCTCCAGCAGCGCCGAAGACGGATCGCCACGGAAGTCCCGGCCCAGCTTGTCCACCTCATCCAGCATGATCACGGGATCGTTCGTCTCGGCGCGCCGGATGCTCTGAATAATCTGACCGGGCAGGGCTCCGATGTACGTTCTTCGGTGGCCGCGAATCTCCGCCTCGTCGTGCATGCCGCCCAGCGAGACGCGCTGGAACTTACGCCCCAGGGCGCGCGCAATCGACCTGCCCAGGCTGGTTTTACCCACTCCCGGCGGCCCGACAAAGCACAAAATCGGCCCCTTCATGTTCGGCTTCAATTCCAGAACGCTCAGGTAGTCCAGCACCCGGTCCTTCACCTTCCTGAGTTCGTAATGGTCCTCGTCCAGAATTTGCTTGGCCACATTGATGTCGATCTTCGATCCCGAGCTCTTGGCCCACGGCAGCACTGCCAGCCACTCGATGTAATTCCGCGTGAGCGAATAGTCCGCTGCCATCGGCGACATCCGCTGCAGGCGCGCAAGCTCCTTCAAAGCTTCCTTCTTCACATCCTCGGGCATGCCCGCGGCTTCAATCTTCTGCCGCAGCTCTTCGGTATCGCGCTGTCCCTCATCCTGCTCGCCCAACTCCTTCTGGATGGCCTTTAACTGCTCGCGCAGGTAGTAGTCGCGCTGTGACTGCTGCACCTGGTCCTGCACTTCGGTCTGGATCTTGGTGCGCAATTGCTGCACCTCGATCTCCTTGGCCAGCAGCTTGTTCAACTGCTCCAGCCGATCGGCGATGCCCGGCGTCTCCAGCAACTGCTGCTTGTCGTCCGTGGTCAGGAAGGGCAGCGACGAGGCTACGAAATCGACCAGCCTGGCCGGTTCTTCGATGTTCGCCGCTATCGTCCTCAATTCGTCCGAAAGAGTCGGCGACTCCGAAACGATCTGCTGGAACTGGCCCACCACGTTGCGCACCAGCGCCTCAAATTCAGGCGAAGCTGTCTGCTCGGCATCCTCCATCGCCTCCACTTCTGCCACCATGAACGGCTCGGACTGGACGAACCTGAGCAGCCGAACCCGGCTTACGCCCTCGGTGAACACAAACCGGCTCTGGTTGGGCATGCGCACAACCTTATGCACCGTGGCCAGCGTTCCCACCGTGTGCAGGTCAGCCGGCTTGGGCGCGTCCAGGCGCGGGTCCAATTGCGCCGCAACCACAATCGCCCGCTCTTCCCCCAAGGCCTCGATCAGTTGGATTGAACTCTCCCGGCCGACCGTCAAAGGCAGCACAGCATGGGGAAACAGCACCGTGTCCCGTACCGGCAACACAGCAATCCTCCGGGCTCCCGGAGCCTTTTGGAATGTCTCTTCATTTACTGGAGTTGTTGGCTGTTTTGGCATTGAGTGTCCTCATATCAAGTTTCCTTCATTAGATAGCTCAAAACCGGTAAAAGTTGCAACATCCGCCTCTCAACCATCTCCTTGGACCACATGGACTTCGTTCTACGTTCCAGCTCCCGTGCGGGTTCCACCCGGCTCAAAATCATCCCTAAAGGATTCTGCCAATCACTGGTGAGCATGCGTCCAAGCACCCAGCCCTAAAGACCTCTGGCTCTGATTTCTCTAGGGTTACTTTCAACTTGGCCGGACTGCGCACAGCCGTTCGCGGGGTCTATCGGCGAAATAAGCCGGAATGTGAGGGGAACCGGCCCTCGCCCTGCAAATGGCGCCGGCGCGCCACGGATTCCTCCCGGCCGCCTCTATTTTCCTTCCCGCTTGATGGCCGACTCGATCTGGGTCCAGACCTCGTCCGGGGGTTCCACGCTCGGAAAGAGCTGGCGGGCCGCCTCGGCGATCGTCTCCAGATCGGCCAGCAGAGCGCGGCATCGATCGCAACCCTGGACATGAGGATGCGCGGACGCGTCCTCTCCAGACCCGATCAACTCGGGCAGTTGGGCCTGGAACTCCTCGCAGCTCATTTTGCGCGGATCGCCCGTCATGTCCTTTCCTCCGGGCGCTCTTGCGCGCGCAGCGCGTCGCGCAGCTTCAGTCGCGCCTTGTGCAATTGCGACTTGCTGTTGCCGATCGAGCAGTCCAGCATCGAAGCAATCTCGCCATGCTCAAAGCCCTCTACATCGTGAAGGATAAAGATCAGCCGGTAGCCTGCCGGCAGCTCCGCAACCGCGTGCTCCAGTGCCAGGCGATCGATCGTTCCGCTCAGCGTCAAATCGGGAGCGCCAAAGCTCCGGCTCGGCCCCTCCTCCGGCGTCGGCTCCATGGCTTCGTCCAGCGAGATCAACGAAAGTCCCTTCTTCCGCAACTGCATCAACACCACATTAACGGCCAACCGGTGCAGCCACGTTGAAAAAGCCGAGTCTCCGCGGAAAGTAGCGATCTTCCGGTGCAGTTGGAGAAACGCCTCTTGCGTCAGGTCTTCGGCTTCCGCGACATTGCCCACCATGCGCAGGCACAGGGAGTAGATCCGCCGCTTATGCAGCCCATATAGCTGCGCAAAGGCCTGATGATCGCCTGCCTGCGCGAGCGCTAAAACGTCGGCCTCGACCGCATTGGCCGAACCCGGAGCTGTGTTTGCTCGCTCCGTGCCGCCATTTGGCCGGATGCCGGGGCGCGCTTGCGCGGAGGATGAAGAATTGGGCATGCCCGTCCTTCAGAACAATTCTCGGATCGAATCCGTGCGCGACGGCAAAAGCTCACGATGGCCGATCCAAAATGATGTAATTGCGGCTTCCCATCTCGTGTGAGAATTCCGCGACGATTGCGTGCTCTCCCGCCGCAACCGGCGTCATGAATCGGGGTTCCTAACGAAAGGCGTCCCTCTTTGTCGCCGGGATCCACCTGCTCTGTTCGAAGCGATACGGAGAACACTTTCTATGGTTTTGACGCAGCTTCCTTCCTCGTTAGTATAAAGTTAGGCAGCTTGGGTTGGCTGAGCTCGAATAAAAACAGGGAAGTTGATGCCATTCGAGAGGGCGTTCCATCGAGAACAAATATTGGCCCGCTTCCGTTTCCCAATGGGATGCCGTGGTTTCGCTGCACTTTTCAAGATATGGTCTTGCGCACAATGCCGGCAGCACGATACGGCGCTTCCCCGGCTCCCCGGCGACAGCGTCCCATTTACCGGCGTTCATACTCTATGAAAGAGCTTGACGGACGTTGCTTCCTCAAGGCGCATCGCCCGGCTTTCTTCGCGTCAATTCTGTTTTGCGCAGCGACCGTGCCGATCTCGGCCTGGTGCCAGGAGCCGGCATCCAACGCCGCAACAACCTCCTCAGCCACAGCCGTTCCGCTTGAATCGGCGACTCCAGAATCGGCGTCAGTCCCAGCAGGCGACACCATTCTCCAATGGGAAGGCTTGCCGGTACTGCATATCTCCTACGAGGGTGTCTCGGCCGACCGCCTTGCCCCTCTTCCCGGCCATCTAGCTCAGGCCGAAGGTGCCCCACTCTCTGCCGAAAACCTCAAACGGAGCCTCCGTCAGCTCTACGCCTCAGGACTCTATGACGCTGTCGAGGTCGAGGGTACGCGCCAGGCAGACGGGGTGTCGCTGGTCTTCCTCGGAACTCCACGCATATTTATCGGAACCGTCAGCGTCGACGGAGCATCCGGGGCGACGATGAACACGCTTCTCCAGCGTGCCGCTCAGCTCGAAGCCGGAACGCGCCTCACCCAGGAACAAATGCTTCGCGCCGTCAGCCAGATGCGCTCCACTCTCGAAGAGAACGGCTATCGCGGATCGTCCGTCACGCAGACCGTGACACCTCACCCCGAACAGCAACTTGCCGATGTTGCGTTTCGCGTGGTTTCGGGACCGAGAGCTCACATTGGGAAGATCACCGTCACGGGCGACTCCGGCATGAGCCTTGAGGCCTTTCGCCGCCATGCCGGTCTTCGCACCGGAGCGCATGTCGATCGCGATACCGTCAATCACGCGCTCGATGGAGTGCTCCGGCAATATCAGAGGCAGGGTCGGCTTGAGGCCGATGTCAAGCTCGAATCCGCGCAATACAATGCCACCACCAAATCAATCGACTATCATTTCACCGCCAATCGCGGCCCCGTCGTCAAAGTCGAAGTCCAGGGCGCCGCAGTCGACTCGGAGCGGGTTAAGCGGCTCGTCCCCATCTTTGAAGAAGGCAGCGTCGACGAGGACCTGCTCAACGAAGGCAACCGCCGCTTGCGCGACTACTTTCAGCGTCTTGGCTACTTCGATGTCAAGGTAGATCACCAATCCCAATCGCCGGACAGCGATCAGGTCAACATCCTCTATACCGTCCAACTCGGCCCCCGCCGCCGCGTGGAGAAAGTCTCCGTCGCCGGGAATCATTACTTCGATTCAGCGACGCTTATGGATCTCCTGAGCGTTCATCCTGCCGGCGTTCTCGACCATCATGGAATCTATAGTCAGGCGCTGGTCTCGAATGACGTCAGCGCGCTCGAAGCGGTTTATAAGAACAATGGTTTCTACCAGGTGAAAGTTACGCCTGAAACCAGCACTCCTGAGACGGTCGAGGCCGACAATCCGCCTCCCGCCGCTGCAGCCGGAGCGCACGTTGATATCACCGGAACCGCACCGCTCGTGGTCGTTTACCAGATTGCCGAAGGCCCGCAACTGCGCGTGGGCGCGTTGACGATCGATGGCAACATCCACATCGCAACTGCCAAGCTCACCGCGCTTCTCAACACCTCGCCGGGTCAACCGCTTTCACCGAGCAGCCTGGCTGGAGACCACGATGCGATCGTCACCGATTACTATAGCCAGGGCTTCGATCAGGCTGCAGTCACAATCACCCAGCAGCCCGAGCCCTCCGATTCCGCAAAGGTCGACGTCGTCTTCCACGTGGATGAGGGCGAGCAGATCTTCGTTCGCAACGTGCTCCTGACTGGCCTCGAATACACCCGCCCGCAGACCGTGGCGCGCGCCATCACTCTCCACGCCGGTGATCCGCTCAACCGAACGGCGCTCTCCGATACGCAACGCAATCTCTATAACTTCGCCCTCTTCAATGAAGCGAATGCGGCTATCGAAAACCCCGACGGGGACGCGCCGCAAAAAACAGTCTTGCTGCAAGTCGTCGAGGCGCGGCGCTGGACGTTCACTTACGGCTTCGGCTTCGAGGCGCAAACCGGCCAGCCGCAAAACAACTGCGCCGGCGCAACAGCCGGGGGCGTTCCCTGCAATCCGAACGGGAAGACCGGGGTAAGTCCGCGCGTACTCGCCGACCTGACGCGCAACGGCCTCTTTGGCCGCGAGCAATCGATTTCTCTGCGCGGCACCTACGGTTTGCTTGAGCAAAGCATCGGCCTCCAATACCAGGTTCCGCACCTTGAAGGCAATCCAAACTTCGGCTTCACCTTTTCAGGCGGTTACGCCAACAGCCTGGATGTTTCAACCTACGTCGCTTCCCGGCTCGAAGGCGCATTCCGCGGAACCCAAAACTTTAATCGCCCCGGTTCGTGGCTTTCCCGCGCCAACACTTTCATTTACGAAATCGATTTCCGCCGCGTAAAAGTGTCCGCCAGCAGCTTGCAGGTCTTTCCCGGAGAAATCTCCCTGCTGTCGACGGCAACCCGCGTCGGGGGCCCGGCATTCACATGGATTCGCGACACCCGCGACGTCCCCATGGATGCTCGACGCGGCACCTACACGAGCTTTCAGGAATTCCTCTCTGACCGCTTCTTTGGCGCCGAAGCCGAGTTCAATCGCATTGACACCTCCAATTCCAGCTACTACAGCTTCGACAAAGGCCGCTTTGTGGTGGCTCGCAACACGCGCTATGGCCAGCTTCGCGCCTTCGGCAGTGGCTCCAATGGAATCATTCCGCTCCCCGAACGCTTCTACGCCGGCGGCGCCGTTTCCCTGCGCGGGTTTTCCCAGAACGCCGCCGGGCCGCGCGATCCCGAGACCGGCTTCCAGATCGGCGGGGCTGGGACGCTCACCAACAGCACTGAATTGCGCCTCCCACCGCCCACGCTGCCCTTGGTGGGCAACACGATCAGCTTCGTCATCTTTCACGATATGGGCAATGTCTTTACCAACGCCGGCGATGCCTGGGCCAGCTTCCTGCGCGTTCGCCAGCCGGACAGCGCCGCTTGCAGGAATGCCGTCGTGACAAACCCGAGTGGCTATCCCACGGGCTACGCTCCCACCGCCTCCGACCCTTACACCTCCACAGGCCAGCAGGGTCCGTGCAGCTTTAATGACTTCTCTCACGCGTTGGGCCTGGGCTTGCGCTATCACACGCCCGTCGGCCCCATTCGCTTCGACGTAAGCTATAACCTGAATCCGCCTATCTATCCGGTGAATATCAACTACTCCATCCCTACAGCTCCAGGCAGCCCCATCCCCGGCTTCGCTTCCGATCCTTACCTCGGCCAGGCACCGCACATCAACTTCTTCTTCAGCCTTGGGCAGGCCTTCTGATGAGCCAATGCAGTTCAGTCACGATCGCACTCCGTCGCCCCTGCATATGGCTTCTGGCCGCGTGTCTCATGGCGGCCGGAGCTGCTTCGTGCCCGGCCCAGTTGGACCAGTCCCCTTCTCCCGTTGTCCTCGACCGCGTCGTCGCCGTGGTCAACAAGCACGCCATCCTTGCCAGCGACATCGACGACGAAATCCGACTCTCGGTTCTCGATCCAAATCTCGTTGGTCAGGACGCGCTCTCTCCGCAGCGGGCGCTCGAGCAACTCATCAGCCGCGCCCTCATCGAGCAACAGATTCGCCAGGAAGACATGCAGGCTATCGAGCCCTCGCAGGATGCAGTCGACGCTCGCCTCGACCAGATTCGCAAGCAGCTCCCTGCCTGCGTCCGTCAAGACTGCGCGACCGATGCCGGATGGAAGGCATTTCTCACTGTCCACGGCCTCACGGCGGAACGCGTAGAATCCTATTTCCGCTACCGGCTCGAGATTTTGAGCTTCATCGAGCAACGTTTCCGCCAGGGAATCCAAATTTCTCCCCAACAGATCGATAGTTACTATCACGACGTTCTGCTTCCGCAATACTCCCCCGGCGAAGCTGTTCCACCACTGGATCAGGTTGCCCCGCGTATTCAGGAAATTCTGCTCGAGCAGCAAGTCAATGTGCTCTTCGACGCCTGGCTCACCAATCTGCGAGGCCAGGGCGACGTCGAAGTCCTCGATCCATCTCTGGAGCCCCCTGCGACTGGGGGCGCGAGTGCGGGCGCAAGCCCAGTTGCGAGTGCAGGTGCGGCCCCATGAGCGATCGCGAGCCCACGTCCATCTCTCCGGATCAACATGTCCCGCCGAAGATTCCCGCGCGCGGTCCGCGTTCCCGTCTGCGCCGTTTTTTCCTCCGCCACCTTCCGCTGAGCCTCGCGGCCGCGGCGGTTTTGCTCATCCTCGTGGCAGTTGCCGTCTATTTCGTCGCCAGCTCTGCCGCATTCGAGAATCTCGTTCGCAAGCGTCTCATCGCCGAGATTGAATCGGCTACCGGCGGCCGCACAGAGATCGGATCTTTTCACTGGCGTCTCCTCCATCTCGAGGCTGAAGCCGATGGCGTCGTCATTCATGGCACGGAAGATCCCAACGAAGGGCCCTACGCCGAGATTGATCGCCTTCGCGCCCAGGTCAGCATCTTCGGCCTCCTCTCTCCTCGTGTTTCCTTGCGCGATCTCGAGATTGTCCGGCCTCAACTGCACCTCATCGTCTATCGCGACGGCTCAACCAACCAGCCGCGCCCGCGCCGGCCCGAAAAACCCGGCAAGTCGGCGATTGACACGCTCTTCGATCTCAAGGCGAACCATATCGCGGTCGAGCAGGGAATGTTGAATTTGGACGATCGCGCTGCATCCTTCGATTCCCAAAATCGCTACTTGCCTCTCGACTTCAAAGCCGATGACGTTTCCCTTCAAATGACCTACATGCCGGGGTCATTCGCCACTCCCGAGCGCTATCGCATCCAGGGCGCCGCCACCGATCTCGTGCTCACCCGCAGTATTCCGCGTAAACCAACGCCGCCTGTCCATGGAAAGGTGCAACTTGACTTGGACCTCGAACGCAATCGCGTCTCCTTGCGTGGCCTTCGGCTCACTGCCATCAGTCGCGGAACAGAAGATCGCACGCTCTATGTTTCCGGAGCGCTGGACGATTTCACTCACCCGCGCTGGCAGGCCAAGCTTGCAGGCGATCTCGACATGCGGCTCCTCGATCCCATTACTGGCTATCCGGACGCGCCCGAGGGCATCGCCCACCTCGATCTGACCGCCAACGGCATTGCGCCCGCATTTCACATCGCCGGCAGTGTGCACGTGGATGGAGGCTCCTACCTCGGCGCGGGCATTCATGCCGTCGGCGTCACCGCCGATGCGCGCATCGATGCCGATTCAGGAAAGCTGCTCATTACGCAGATCGTCGCCCGCCTGCGCCAGGGCGGCCAAGTCGAAGGCACGGTCGCGCTTCAGCCTTGGCTTTCCGGCGCCGGCGTTGTGCCCGCGCAAGTCACCGCTGCCACCACCGCTCCTGGTTCTGAGGAATCGCGAGCCGCCCGCAACGTGCTCGTCCGGGCCGCAGTCGGCTCGATCCCGATGAACGGCAAAGTCACCGCCAATTTCACGGGCGTTTCTCTCGACACGATTCTCGATATCGTCTGCGCGCCCGAGTGCCATCGCCTGGGTTTTGCCGCAAGCGTAAATGGCCCGGCCACAGCAACCTGGTCGAAAGGCGATGACCGCAGCGTCTCTGTCACCGCCTCTCTCGACCTGAGTCCTTCCGCGCAAACTCCGGCTGGCGAAGCGCCTACCAGCGGCGTCATCGATGCCACCTATACGCAAAGCAATGGCGGCGTGGATCTTCGCAAGCTCGAGTTGCACATGCCTGCCAGCGATTTGGAAGTGGGAGGCGCGCTCGGCGCTTACCCGGTCAGCAGTTCTTCGACTCTCAACGTCGACTTCCGCTCCCACGATTTATCGGAGTTCGATGGCGTGCTGCTCTCGCTCGGCCTCAATCGCAATGGCAAAACCGGATCTTCGGCTTTGCCTGTGTCTCTCTCCGGCCAGGCTGATTTTCATGGAACATGGACCGGCTCCTTGATCAAACCGCATCTTGCGGGCATGCTCAAAGCCACGCAGCTGGCCATTGAGATGCCGTCAGTGGCCGGCAATTCCGGCCAGCCGCGGTGGGTTCATTTGGATTCAGCCGATGTTGAAGGCAGCTATTCGCCCAGTCAGATCGCCATTGAACACGCGCTGTTGCTTCGCGGCAATTCCAGGCTCGTCCTGAGTGGAACACTCGATGCCTCACCGGGCGCCTTGCCCCCAACGACGGCCCCTCGTCGCTTCCACGGCAGCTCGGAACCAACCTACAGCGACGACTCCGTCCTCCACGCGCATGTTGCCGCCAGCAATCTCGACGTCGCTGATGTTCAGCCTTTTCTTGTTGACGGCCCCCGGAGCTTGCCGATCACCGGCACATTCAATGCGCAGATCGAGGCAACCGGACCGCTCCGCGATCTGGCAGCCTCCGGCTCGTTGCAGATGGATCGCGGCACCGTCTGCGGGGAACCCGTTGCGCGAGTCCGAATGGAAGGTGCGTTCGCCAATCATGTGCTCAAAGTTTCCTCGGCGCACGCCAGCGACGCGGGCGGCGACCTCTCGGCCTCGGGAAGCTACGACTTCAATGCCAAAACCTTCGCACTGGATGGGCATGCCGGCGGAATCGAAATCGCCCAGATCGGCTGGGTTGGCCGCCACAATCTTGAAGTTGCCGGCAAGCTCTCGCTCTCCGTCTCCGGCTCCGGCTCGCTTGACGATCCGCGCATGAATATCCAAGCCACAGCCGACTCCCTCACGTTGGGTGGACAACAATTCGGCGTCCTCGAAGTTTCCGCGCACACCGTCAGTCACAACCTGGTTTACACCGCAACTACCGAGTTGCAGGGCGCCGATCTCAACCTCGAAGGCCAGACGGCAATGAAGTCCGGCTACGCAACCAAGGCCCGCCTCGAGTTCTCCCGCTTCAACATTGGCGCTCTCTTCCGCATGGCTCACTTTGATGCTTTCAGCGCTGACTCCGCGCTCGCCGGAACGGTCTCGATCGATGGTCCGCTCTCTGATCCCAAGCAGCTTCGCGGCGATGCCAACCTTCGCCAGTTGGCGGTCACCATCGCCGGTGTGCCTCTCAAAAGTGAAGGCGACGCGCACGCCACCCTCGCCGGCGGCACAATCCATCTCGATCCCCTCCACGTCACCGGCGAAAACACCGATCTGCGCGCGCAGGGAACGCTTTCGCTCGAGGGCGCGCAGCAGCTCGATCTTGCTGCCAGCGGCTCCATCAACCTCAAGCTCGCTGAATCGCTCGATCCCGACCTTACTGCCAGCGGCGTCACCACCTTCCAGGTTGTAGCCCACGGCCCCTTGCAGCATCCCGGCCTCGAAGGCCGTGTCGATTTTGAGAACGGCGCGCTCGCCCTTGAAGATCTTCCCAACGGCCTTAGCCAGTTGCGCGGCACGCTTGAGTTCAATCAGAACCGCCTTGAGGTTCGGTCCCTCACCGCCATGACCGGCGGTGGCCAGCTCTCGCTCGGCGGTTACCTCGCCTATCAGCACGGAATCTTTGCCGACCTCACGGTCACCGGCAAAGGCGTTCATATTCGCTACCCTGAAGGCGTCAGTTCGCTTGCCGATCTCACGCTGCAACTTCAGGGCCCGCAGAATAACCTCCTCCTCGGCGGCGATGTCCTCATCACGCGTTTCGCCGTCAGCCCCGACCTCGACCTGGCAGCGCTCGCGGTCGCCGCCAACACCTCTGTCCAAACGGTCGCGCCGCCCAATGCGCCCTCAAACCACGTGCGTCTCGACGTGCATATTGCCTCCTCGCCGCAGTTGAACTTCCAGAACGCCTTTGCCAAGCTGGCCGGCGACGTGAATCTCCGCCTCCGCGGCACACTGGCCTCGCCTTCGCTCCTCGGCGCAGTCTCCATCACCGAGGGCAGCGCGCTCATCGCCGGAACCCGCTACGATCTCGAGCGCGGCGACATTACCTTCACCAACCCCGTCCGCATCGAGCCGGTCATCGATCTCAGCGCCACGGCTCATGTCGAGGACTACGACATCTCCCTCGGCCTCCAGGGATCTCCGCAGAAGCTCAGCGTCTCCTACCGCAGCGATCCTCCGCTCCCCGAGGCCGACGTCGTCGCATTGCTCGCGCTCGGCCACACCGCCAACCAGCAGCGCCTCTACACCCAGCAGCAGGAGCAGGCCATCAGCAATCCCACCACCGATGCGCTGCTCGGCGGCGCCCTCAACGCCACCGTCTCGAGCCGCATCCAAAAGCTATTCGGCGCCGGCTCCGTAAAGGTCGACCCCAATTACCTCGGCGCCTTTGGCAACTCCACCTCCCGCATCACTGTCGTCGAGCAGCTTGGCCGCACCGTTACCCTCACCTACGCCACTGACGTCAACACCACCAGTCAGCAGTTGCTTCAGGCTGAAGTGGCCATCAATCGCCATATCTCCCTCGTCGTCGCTCGCGACGAGTCCGGCGTCTTCTCCATGGTCGTCAAGGCCACTCGCCGCTACCGCTAACCCTCTTGCCCACCGATTTCCAGCCTCATTCACGCAACCAATCGCACCCCAACTGTGTCTAATCAGTCCGGTAGGCTCGTC
Source organism: uncultured Occallatibacter sp. (assembly GCA_964468605.1). Taxonomy (GTDB): domain Bacteria; phylum Acidobacteriota; class Terriglobia; order Terriglobales; family Acidobacteriaceae; genus Telmatobacter. Next base: position 19,148 of record CAYYKV010000030.1, read on the forward strand.
GGCCACTTGATCGATCGTCGGGGAGCTGCCGCCAGGATCCAAGAATCCTGATGATGGAGGATCTTCCCATGTCAAGAACCATCAATCGCCGCTACTCTCTTCTCTTTGCCGCGGCTCTTTTCGCTGCGGCTCTCGTCGTTCCCCAGTTTTCGCACGCCGCTGACGCGCAGGATGTAGCCGCCGCTGTGCGATCCAAGCTGAATAAATCGCAATTCAAGGACGTTCAGGTCAATGTAGACGCGAACAACGTTGCCACCCTGTCCGGCACGGTCAGCGACTACGAGAACAAGGCCGACGCCGACAAGATCGTTCACAAGGTGAAGGGCGTCTCCGCGGTGCGCAACGATATCCAGGTCGCCGGACCCGACGTCCCAGACGACCAATTAAAGAAAACCCTTCTCGATAAGCTCACTTACGTCAGCATGGGTTATGGCAGCACGTTCGACGCCATTACCCTCGATGTCCAGAATGGCGTCGTCACGCTGGGCGGTCATTCTCACGATTACCCCAACCGAGACTCTGCTCTGGCTGTCGTGTCCACCACGCCCGGCGTCAAGGATGTCGTTGACAATATTGAAGTCGATCCCGCGTCGCAGATGGATTGGGGCATCCGCCTCGCCGTTGCACGCGCCATCTACGGCTTCCCGACGCTGAACAAGTACGCCATCGATCCCGCTCAGCCCATCCGCATCTCCGTGCAGAACGGAAATGTCGAGCTCTACGGCGTGGTCGACTCGGAAGCCGACAAGAACGTCGCTTACATGCGCGCTAACTCGGTCCCCGGAGTCTTCACCGTCAAGAACTACCTCCAGGTTGCCGGCCAGCCCGCTGAAAAACAGCCGTAAGCCTCAGCTCCCCGCACAACCCTCCCGGCCCCGGGCGCGCACTTGCAGCCCGGGGCCACTGCATTCACCCCAGGAAACGTATAAGCTGGTGGGTACCTTTTCGACCGCCACCGCGGGACGACAAGATTCTTGTGCGCGTGAGGAAATATCGATGCAGCCGGAGCTGCAGCCCGCAGTCGAAGAAACGCCGACGGCCGCCGCCGCTGGCGACGCGCCGCGAACGCGCGAATCTGTGCCCCACCCCCCGCCCCACCACGACCGAGACTTCGACTGGGTCTTCATCGGTCCGCACGGTCTGCGCGCCGGCTGGTCCATCCTTCTCTTCGCCGGACTCTATTACCTATTCCGTGAGGTCCTCGGAACTCTCTTCTTCGCGGCCGGCCTCATTCACGACACGCCCGTCGAATCCGCGGGCGCTGTTTTGATCGCGGAGTTGGTCCCGTTTCTTGCCCTCATCGCCGCTGCGCTCATCATGGTTCTCATTGAGGACCGGCGAATCCTCAGCTACAACCTTGCCGGCACGCGCCGCGTCCGCCATTTCATCTCTGGCCTTGCCGCCGGCTTCGCCGCGCTCTCCTTGCTCGTCGCTGCTTTGGCCTGGGGCGGCTGGTTGAATCTCGGTCCCGCGTCGCTTCCCGTCGCGCAAGCCGCGGGCATTGGCCTTCTCTGGGCCGCCGCGTTCCTCCTCGTCGGCGTGGTTGAAGAAGGCCTCTTTCGCTGTTACGGGCTCTCCACGCTCACCCGCGGCATCAACTTCTGGTGGGCCCTCGCTGCACAAATCGCCATCTGTTTCTACCTTGCTCTTAACGGCGGCGGCAACGGCGCCTGGGGAGTCTACCTCGCCGCCGCGATCGGCCTCTTTCCCTGCCTCATACTCAACCAAAAGTCCGCCCCACGCAGTGGATTCTGGCAGGCTGCATGGGTTACCTCCACGTTTTTCGGCTTTTATCACACCTCCAACAGCGGCGAAAACTGGATCGGAATCTTCGCCGCCTCCTTCATGGGTTTTGCTTTTTGCCTGAGCGTTCGCCTCACCGGCTCGGCCTGGTGGGCCATTGGTTGCCACGCCGCATGGGACTGGGCTGAAACCTTTTTCTACGGCGCCGCCGACAGCGGCCTCCAGGGACAGGGCCACTTCCTCTCCGCCAGCCCCGTCGGAAACCCGCTCTGGAGCGGAGGCGCCGATGGCCCCGAAGGCAGCCTGCTCGTCCTCAGCGTTATTCTGCTGCTTCTCCTGTTTCTGCTTGCCGTCTACGCCCGCAACGCCCCAGCGCCCGCCGCGCAGCCGGCGGATTGAACCGGCCGACCCTCTCGCCGGGAGACCGTTTACTCATTCCCCGTGAGCGCCTTCGGCGCGTCGTATTCTGAATCTGCCCAATGTCCGACTCACCTCCAACAAGTGCCTTGTCATCGCCGCCTGCGCCAATCCAATCGCGCCGCAAACGCCGCTGGCCGCTGATCCTTCTCTGGGCCTGCGTCGGCCTCTTCGTCGTGCTTCTCTTTGCTCCTCTGGCCGGAGTGCTCTGGCTTCGCTCCGCTGCCAAAGCAGCGCTGCCCCAGCTCGACGGTGACGTGCATCTCGCCGGCCTCTCCGCGCCTGTCACCGTTCGCCGCGACGCCCACGGCGTGCCTCACATCGACGCCGCCACGCAAGACGACCTCTTCGTCGCCCAGGGTTACGTCACCGCGCAGG
>CAYYKV010000031.1:0-21547 GCA_964468605.1 uncultured Occallatibacter sp.
GAGCTTGATTTATCAGCTTTCCACACAAGGTGGAAAGGGCGTTGCGATCGATTCCCAAGGCAACCTCTACGGAATTCCCTATAACGGCGGAGACGTTGTGTCCTTCATCCCCGTGGGCGCGGTTGCGCTCGGCGCCTCTCCCACGGGCACAGCCGCAACTGCGGTCAGTGCCACCATCTTCGACAGCGCCGCCTCTTGCACGACGCCTCCAACGCTGGCGCTTGCCGTCACTGAGTTTGGCGTGCCCACGACTGAATTCACCGCGGCCGCCGGCACCACTTGCTCCACCACGTTCAGCGGAAGCAACGGCGTCTTCAGTTCTGGGCCGCTGACCGCTGCCGCATTCACGTCATTCCCTGTCACCGCCAACCTTACGCCCGCCGCGATCGGCGAGCGCAGCGCGGCGCTGACCATCACAGACTCCACAAACAGCGCCAGCGGAATCGCAGCGCTTTCGGGTGTGGGCCAGGGCCCGACGGGAAATGTCGATCCTGGCGTGGCCACGGCTTATACGAGCGGACTCACCGACCCGACATCCGTGGTTGCGGATCCCGCGGGAGACGTGTTTGTGGCCGACCCCGGCGCGGGCACGGTCTCCGAGTTCGCCGCAGGAACGACGACGACGCCGGTTGCGGTCGGCTCCGGATTTATCAATCCTGACGGACTCGCCTTTGACGCTAACGGGAATTTGTTCATCGCCGACGACGGCGTCCCCGATGTTGTTGAGATTACCAATACCGGCGCCGCGGGCGCATTTGTGGCTGGAACGCAAACGACCGTCATTCCTTCTTCCACCGTCTTCGGCGGCACCGCGTTGGCAGACGCGACCGCGCTGGCTGTGGGACCGAATGGCACACTGTACATCTCCGACAATGCAAACAAGCGGGTTGTCTTCTGGGACCCCATCACCGGTCAATCTGGTGTCACTCCTGCAACCGCGGCGAACGGCCTCAAGTCTTCATGGGGAATTGCCGTTGATTCATCAAGCAACCTCTATGTCGCCGACTCGACGTTAAACGAGGTTTTAATCTTTTCGCCAGCAGGCACCATTTCCACTATCGCGCCTCCCAATGTGACACAGGCTGTCGCCGTCGCGGTGGATGCTTCAGGCAGCGTGCTTGTTTCCGACGCTGCGACAGGCAACATCGTTCGCGTTCCCAATCTGAGCGGGACCTTGACTCCTGCGCAGGCGATAACCGTCGAATCCATCGCCCCGCAGGCCTATGCGATGTCGTTGGACTCGCAGGGTGACCTGTATGTTGGCGGCGGCCACGGCAAAGCGGCGTATGCGATCCAGCGCACTGCGGCCTCGGTCAATCTCGGCACCGTTTCGGATGGCGCCACGAACTCCGCAACGGTCTACCTCATGAGCGCCGGCAACACCGCAGCAACCTTGGCAACTCCTGACGTTACCGAGCCTACCAACACGATGTTTACCCTCGACCCGGCGGCGAGTAACGGATGCACGAGCGGTACATCCGGGCCTCCTGGAGCGTCTTGCCAATTCACGGGTACCTTCGCCCCTCCGCCCGCGACGCCCAACGGACCTCAAACCGGCTTGGCAACCATTAACATCGCCACTCCGGCGTTCATGTTCAATGTCAACATGAGCGGCTCTGCCACCGTATCGTCGATTCTGCCGCAGACCATCACCGGCTTTACACCGCCTACTTCGTTGCAGATCGGCCAGCAAATCACGCTGTCGGCCACAGGTGGCGCTTCCGGCAATCCGGTCGTCTTCACAATCGACCCCGCTTCAACATGTCCCACTTGCGCAACCATCAGCGGCAGCACGCTGACGGCGGTGTCGGTCGGCTCCATAAAAGTTGACGCGAATCAGGCGGGAGGGTCCAACGCCGGCAATCTATATGCGGCGGCGACGCAGGTTCAAGTGACAATCAGCATCGCCAACACATTGGTCGCGTCCGACGTGCCCGCGCTGCTAATGAACCAGATCGTTTGGAGTTACCAGAGTGGCGCCTTCACCGACGGGCAGAACCCGGCGGGCGGAAGCTTCGCCGTGACGCAGAATGGCCTGATCTATGTTGGGACCACTTATAACAACAAGACGGACATCGTCAACGCAAGCACCGGTGCATTGGTCCAGCAAATATCGATGAACGGTGGAGGCGTATTCGCGATCGACAGCAAGAACAACCTCTACATGGGGCACCTTTACAGCTCGGCGGTCTACAAGATTCCGTTTGTGAATGGCGCTTATGTAGCGTTAAGCGATCTGTCGTCAGCGCCAAACTGCACCGGCACCGACACAACTATTTGTACTGTTGCAAATATTCCGAACGGTGGAATGAAGGCGGTGGCCGTCGATCCCTCCGGCAACCTCTACATGGTCACGGTTCCAGCATCGCCGGGCACCAGCGCTATTTATGAGTGCAACGTAGCCTGCGAGGTTGGCGGCACCGCAACGCTGGTCTACTCCGATGCGAATTCGGTCAGCCAAATTGCTTTCGATCCCTGGGGCAATATGTTCTTCACTGAAGGCGTCTACACCAGCGGGACCAACTTCAGCAACCTTGAATCCGCGAGTTCCAACCTCTACGAACTTCCCTACACAGCGGGTACAGGCTTTGCTGCAACGCCTACCCTGCTGCAGACCTTGACCGTCGCCACTCCTGGCGCCTACGACAATCAATTGGACGGCGTGGCTGTGACTTCCAACGGCACCATTTACTACGCGGACCAAAACGATGGAACGTTTGCAATCCCCAATACAAAAACGGGCGGCCCTGACACTGCGCACCAATACGTCGTATCGTCGCTGGGCGCAAAGGGTATGGAGCTCGACTCCAACGGTAACGAGTGGGTTGTGGTCTATCACTCCGGCGGCGATAATCTTGGCGAAGCTCTGCTCGGCGACTTAACCACCCCCAACGCTCAATACGATGGCGCTCCGGTCAACACCTCGGCTACCGTCGTGGACAATGCCTTGAATTGTTCAACGGCTGCAACCTTGGCAATCGCATCCTCCAATTCGGAGTTCGGCGCGACGGCTGGGACCGCTTGCTCGACGATTTCGGCCAATTTCACCACTCCGGTCTCCGCCTCTTCTTATCCGGCGACCATCACCTTCACGGCAACGAAGCCTAATACTCAAACCGCAAACCTGACTGTCACCGATACCACCAACGGTGGCGAAGGAACCGCAACGGTGACTGGCTTTGCCTTGACGACTCCGCAGACGCTCACCTTTACGGCGCCCACAACAACCACCTCCACCTACTCGCCTGGCGAGACGATCGCGGTGAGCGTATCCAACGGCGGCTCCAACAATCCCGCCGTCTTCACCGTTGATTCATCGAGCACCGGCGCTGGAACCTTCTCCGGCACTACAGTGACCGGTACCACTTCGACCGCAACATTGACCGTCACACAGGCAGGCAGCATTGTCATCGATGCCAACGAAGTGGGCGGCCTGGCAGGCGGCACATATTACGACGCTGCTCCGCAGGCTCAGTTGACCCTCACTATCAACAAGTCAGCGGAGGTGATCACCTTTACGCCGCCGGTCTCGCCGGTCGTGTATGCACCTGGATTGACGGTTAACCTGAGCGCGCTCGGCGGTGGTGCCAGCACCCCGGTGACCTTCTCGGTCGACGCGTCCAGCACCGGCGCCGGATCGGTTTCCGCCACGACGGTGACTGGCAACACCTCAACGGCGACGCTAACGGTGACGACGGCGGGCACAATCGTGCTCGATGCCAATCAGGCCGCCGACGTCAACTACCTGGCACCTCCGCAGGTTCAGCAGATTCTCGTTGTCAACCAGGCGACCCAGACCGTCACCTTCACTCCGGTCGTCACGCCTCTTCATTACATTGCGTCGTGCTCTCCCATCACCCTGTGCGCGACGGTCACCATCCAGGGCACGGGCGGTGCCACAAACAATCTGATCGCCCTCAGCCCGGATCCGAGCAATAAGGTCATCTTCACCATTCTCAGCAGTTCCGTGGCGAACGGAGTCACGACCGCGACGCTTGCGCTTGTGCCAAACCAGGCTCTGAACTTCCCGGCTAGCTTGATCATCGACGGGAATCAGCAAGGCAACGCCAATTATTCGGCCGCCAAGCAGGGAGTGCTCACCATAAGTGTTCTTGGGGCGCTTCCGCTGCAAACCATCACCTGGGCCAATCCGGGAACGCAGGTTAGCGGATCCAGCTTGACGCTCAACGCGACTGCGAGTTCTGGATTCCCAGTCACTTACGCTTCCAGCACATCGACGGTTTGCACGGTCAGCGGTTCCACAGTCACGTTTGGCAAGGGTACATCCGTCGGGACCTGCACCATAACCGCTACCCAGCCCGGCGACAACCTTACCTATGCCGCGGCCGTGCCGCTGACGCAGACGTTCGCAGTCAACCCCGCTGGGCAGAACCCGGGCCTGAACATGAGTATTTCGCTGTCCTCGCTCACAATTCAGCCGGGAACCGTCGGGTTGACGCAGATCACCCTCACCTCCACGAACAACTTCGCGGCTAGCTCGGTGAACTTTACCCTCACCGGCTTGCCATCCGGCTACACCTACTCCTTCAACCCGAACCCTGTAACCGTCTTTACCCAGAACTCGACGACCGGTTTGCCCCTGGGCACAACCGTAACCACAACGCTGACCATTACGCCGCCCGCGACGGCTGCCGTTGTCCGCCAGGACTTCAGGCCGCTCTTCCCGGCGACCTTGGCGGTGGCGCTCTGCTTCCTGGGCTTCAAGAAGCGCAACCGGCTCTACATGCTGGTGTTGCTGGTTGTCCTCTTCGCCGGATTAGGATTTGTCTCCGGCTGCGGCGGCTCGTCCAGTAGCGCAACCGTCAAGCCGGTTACGTCCACAGCCACGATCACTGCGACGCCGGCAGCAGGACTTGCTGGCGCATCGGGCTCGGTGACATCAAGCTCACCCTTGACGGTCATCTTCGAGTAGGCTGCTTCGGAATCAACGCGCAAGAAACTGGGCCTCTCCACTGCAAGGTAGAGAGGCCCAATTCTTTGCACGCGCGGCCTCCGGCGGTTCCACAATTGCTATATCCAGGTCCCCAACCGCCTAGTGGCTTTTTCATCAACCGGGGTTCCACAGACAGGTCTTCTTCTGTGGGGTGGAAGGAAAAGGCCACCCTCCAAGACGCCGAATAGTGCAGGTGAAATGCGGAACCACTCTAAAGAAAGTGGCCTCTCGCATTCGAAAGGTCACTCCGCCATGCTTCTGGGTATTCGCACGATTCTGGAGCCGACGGTCAGACTTGAACTGACGACCTGCTGATTACGAATCAGCTGCTCTACCAACTGAGCTACGTCGGCCTGCTCCTAGCTTCTATTGTTTGATTGTATCGTCGCGACGGATCGAGGTAAAGCTGCGCAGCGCGCATCACGGCCGTTCCATCGGCGCTACAATGCTGCCCATGCAAGCCGACCCAATTCGCGAGTGGCAAACGCTCACCGCTCATTATCGCGAGTTGTGCGATGACGAACTGAGCGAACTGGCCACAGACTTCAATCACCTCACCGATACCGCGCGCCAGGTGCTGAGTGTCGAGATGAGGAGCCGTGGCCTCGCCGATCCTCAGGCTGCGAGTCCCGTGCCGATCGCCTCGAATGCGCCGCCCCCCGCGAACGCATCGCCCGCGACACCCGCGGTACCCGCTGCACTTGACACAAGCGCATCGATTCATGACCCGACAGTCAATCCCCTCATTGCCTTCGGGCGCTCCCCGGAGCTCGTTCCTGACACCCCCAACGTCCCCAGCGAAGAAGATGGCCCGGTTGAATACACGTGGAAGACTTTGCTGTGCGAGTGCGACACTGCGCAAGAGGCGAGCGAGCTCTCCGAATCGCTGAGGCAAGCAGGCATCGAGAGCTGGATCGAGGGGCCGAAGCCAAGCGCCTACTCTGCCTATGCGAGCCTTGACCTGATCAATCCACGTGTCCTCGTTGCCGCCGATCAGCTTGAGCAGGCGCGCGCCATCGCCGCGCGGCCCATTCCGCCCGAGATCGTTGAGGAGTCTGAGGCTGAGGTTCCTGAATTCGTTCCGCCATCGTGTCCAAAGTGCGGTGCCGGCGACCCCGTTCTCGAAACCGTGGACCCTGCGAATTCCTGGAAATGCGAGCAATGCGGCGAGCGCTGGACCGAAGCCGCGCCCGCCGCGACTCAAGAGCCCCGTAGCGAGGGCTAACAGCCCCTCTAAAACGGAAAGAGCCGCCCGGCAACAGGGCAGCTCTCTCCTCAGGGAGAATAGTTCCAACGGAGGCAAACCCATTAGAACTTTCTGGCTGCATACTAGGAGCGGGGGGAAGCAGTGTCAAGAGAAAATGTTTGTGAAAATAAGTAATTTTGTTTCAATACTTTAACAATGCAACCCTTCCATCCGAAGGGTTGATTTATTCGCCGATCTTTCGCCTCAAATCTTTCGGCATTTCCCGTGATTTCGTAGTGTTTCTTCGGGTTTCAGTCCGTTTTTCCACAGCCATCGTATGGCATTAACCCTTCAGATGCGGCCCTTCAACAACCTTAGTCACCTCGATTCTTTCGACCCATTTCTCCGCCAAATCGAGGTGAATGAATTCCTCGTCGTAGACCGACGAGATCGGCCTGCCCCGTGCCAACCGGTAAAGCGCTCTTCCGCCGCCCAGGAACCCTCCCAGCACGATGGCCGCCGCTGCCCCGATGATTGTCAGCACGGCGATCCCCATCAGCAGCTTGCTGGTCTTCTCCACGTCTGACTCCACCGGCTCCGGAATCGACGTCAGGCTCGCCTCGTAGTGAACGGCCTCGAGCAGGCGGTGGCTATCGTCAGGCACCGCATCGCCACTCACCAGGGCCACCAGCGGCCCGCTATGCCGCACCTCCAGCGAGGCTAGGTCGGAGTCGGTCAATGGCTTGGGCCACGCCGGCTGCGCTTGGCTACCGGCCTTAAGATATGCGCGAATGGCCGCTTCCTGCGCTTCGGCAATCTGAGGTGTGGGGTAGTCGATTATGGTCAACGTTGCCGGTCCTGAGGTCAGCGAGTAGTTCGCTGTCACGGCTTCTGCGCCCTTGTCGAACCCCATCAGCGACGCCGGCAGCACCCCCCCGGATCCCGTGTAGCCCGCAGGGCCTTCCGCATAGTGCGTCGTTTGCCCGTCAATGTTTTCCCGAGGCAGGTTGGCCAGAATGGGTGGGATCATCCCGCGGTTGCCAGTCGGCACCGGAAGCTGCTTCGCAATCTCGCGAAGTTCACCGGCCGTCATCGGCCCGATGCGCGAGTACGTCGCATCCACGACGGTCGTCCCTTTCCAGAACAGAACGCGCTTGTCGTCCGAGGCCGCGCCCGTTCCGATGTCTTCCCTGGGCCAACCATTCTGGCGGTAGTAGGTGTATGCGCCGTAGGCTCCGCTCGCGTCGTCGAATCGCAGCGCACGCAGGCTCAGCGTGTCGCCTTCGCGCTTGTAGCTGGCCAGTACTGCTGCATTGAATCCATACTCCTTCAGCGCTTCCGCATTGGCGGGGTCAGCCAGCGCCGCGTCGGTCAGTACCTTCGATGGCCCTGTCGCCAACCATCCGTCAAACGCGTCGGGCAATAGCGCGTTTGGCGACGGCGGCAGAACGATCGTTGTTACCGACTGCTTTTCCGCTGTCGTCGGCTGCTCACCCTGCGCCACGGCGAAAACCGAGCCGCACACGAGCACCATCGCGCCTGCCAGATTGGCCATCCTACACATCAATCGGACTCCCCAGTCCCAGGGCGCGCATCGCAGTTCCGTTTCGCGCGTCCCAACCTTCAGGGTACACGCTCGCGCGGCGTCCTCGGCGCACTCAGAGCCTTCCCTGTCTTGGACACTGAAAAGTTCCGAAAGGTTCCCGACTGTATTCTTGCCGGCTGCTCAAACAGCCCTGTTCATGCTCCCGGCACTTGTCTGCGTCGGGTACAGGATGTCTCCCAGCGCCTTGTAGCGGCCACCGTAAAAGATCAAAGCGTATTCGCGTGTCCCTGTGCTCAACGGCCCTCCCACGCAGATGCTCGCCAGTAGTGCGAAGCCAAATGCAACCACGCCGAAGAACACCTCGAGAAGAATGCCCACAAGCCATGAGCTTCCCGTCGCACCCGAGAACATCGAGTGAACGCCCCACTCAATCGCCGCCAGGGAACCTGCCAGCATCAGTCCGGGAAGCGCCAGCACGATAAACACGCCGATCGCCGCAATCGTGGGCAAAATCACTCGCAGCAGACCGTAGACAAGAAACTGCCTTTTCTCGGCCCCCATGCGAGCCCGCACCTGCCGCCACGCTTCACCCGCCGTCGCGTTATCCAGTGCGATATGCGGCAGCATCCAGTCGCGCAAAATCAAGTCGCTGAGTATTCCAGCCAGCACCAGCAGGATGAAGATCGGAATCAGCGGCAAAACAAGAGCCAGCAGCAAACCAATATTGAATTGTCCGCCTTGCTGATTCTCTTGAAACAGCCGCCAGAAACCGGCTGCGAACGGAAGCGCAACTAACACCAGCACCACCATGAAACAGATTCCCACAACAATGTTCAGCCAGAAAAAGCGCGTTGCCTGCCCTCGATAGAGCCGCCATCCCGGCTTAATCTCCTTCGTGTTGTGGACGAGGCAGTGAAAGAAGGCGAACCTCAGCCGCGTGATCAGGTAGAACAGGAAGACCGACAAAAGAATCGCCAGCAGCGCAACCGACACAATCGCCGCGATCCATTCGGGCGCCAGATGGAACGGCCAGGAAATGCTGGGCACATGTCCCCCGCCGTGCCCTCCGCCATGATCTACGTTCGTTGACGAGGAATGGAAATTGCTCCCCAGCCCCTCTGTGATAATCGCCACCAGGCCGAGTTTCAAATACGTTCCCCACTTGAATGGCCTGAAGAGGAACTCCTTGGTGCGCTCGATGGCTGGCGCAACAGAATCGACGGCGGAGATGAGTTGCATAGGAGTCCTTCCTTGGGAAGAAACAGCGTACTACAGGTTTACGCATTTCCTACCTGCAAAGTTCCGCTCGCGGTTGCCCAATTGCCGCAAGCCACGCATCGAACGCGTCCAGCGCCCGCTCGCACACCAATCGGTGCCGCTCCTTCTTGTCCCTAACGCGCCGCCGTGTCTCCTCATCGAGCGGGTCGAGATCCAAAGGCTCCAGCAGATCGAATGTGATGTTGGCCGGCTGAAAACCTTTCGCATCGGCGTGCGTGATGTAGTGAACCAGCGATCCGAGCGCCGTCGCTCGCGGCACAGGTACCGGTTCTTCGCCTCGCGCCATTGCCGCCGCGTAAATCCCCGCCAGCATTCCCGAGGCAATTGATTCGGTATACCCCTCCACACCGCAAATCTGCCCCGCAAACATCAATCCCGGCCTGCTTTTCAGCCGCAGGCCCTCGTCCAGCAGGGCCGGCGCGCAAATGTACGTGTTGCGGTGAATCTGCCCATAGCGCAGAAAGCGCGCATTCTCGAGTCCCGGAATCAGTCGGAGCACCTTCGCCTGCTCGCCAAACTTCAAATGGTTCTGGAACCCGACCAGGTTGTAGCTATCGGCGCGCAGATTCTCCTTGCGCAATTGCACTACCGCCCACGGCGTCTTTCCCGTCCGCGGATCGCGCAGCCCAACCGGCTTCATCGGGCCAAAGCGCAGCGTATCTCGTCCCCGCCGTGCCAGAATCTCGATCGGCAGGCAGCTTTCGAAATAGTCGAGCTTCTCCCACTCCTTTTCTTCGGCCGCCTCGGCCGCCAGCAGCGCATCCAAAAACCGGTCGTACTCCGCCCGGTCCATCGGGCAGTTGATGTAATCCGCCGTTCCCTTGTCCCAGCGCGCCGCAAAGTACACGCGGCTCATCTCGATGGTCTCAGCATCGACGATAGGCGAGATGGAGTCGTAAAACGCCAGATGCCCCACGCCTGTCTGCCGCTCAATCTCCCGGCTCAGCGCATCCGTGGTCAGCGGCCCGGTCGCGACGATCGTGCACTTCGCGCCGTTCTCGTCTTGGTCAAGTGACGTGCCAAGGTCAGTCACTTCTTCGCGCACCACACGGATTTTCGGCTCCGCTTCGATCGCTTCCGCAATCCGCCTCGAAAACTCCACGCGATCCACGGCCAAAGCATGCCCCGCCGGAACAGCCGTTTCATCCGCAATCCGCAGGAGCGCGGAACGCCCGCGCCGCATCTCCTGCTTCAGCAGCCAAGGCGCTGTGTTGGGGGTCTCACTCTTCAGCGAATTGGAGCACACCAGCTCGCCGAACTCCGTAGTCTGGTGCGCGGGCGTCAACCGCGGTTTTCCATCTACCATCGCCCGCATCTCATAGAGTTCCACCTCGCAGCCCAGCCGCGCCGCCGTTAGCGCCGCCTCCGGCCCCGCCAACCCCCCGCCGATTACGCGAATCTTTTTCATCTCGTCCTTGGCCAGGTCGTTTCCGGCCAAGCTCCATTCGCCGCCTTTGAGTCCTTAGGCATACCCACAGGCCTCATGACGCGGAAGCGTCGTCTGCCCCGCCACCGGCTAGCCGCTCTAGCGCCTCGCCGCTCAGGCGCACGTTCCGCCACTCGTCCAGAAACTCGGCTCCAATGGCTCGGTAGAAATCGATGGCCGGAGTGTTCCAGTCCAAAACCTCCCACTGCAGGCGCTGGCAGCCGTTTTCCACCGCAATTGCGGCTATCTGTTTCAGCAGCTCCCTCCCAATGCCCCGACGCCGGAACTGTGGCAGCACAAATAGGTCCTCAACGTAAATCCCGGGTCGCCCCACCCAGGTCGAGTAATTGAAGAAATAAAAGGCGAAACCCGCCGGCTGTCCATCGCAATCGGCGATCAGGCAACGGTAAAACGGATTTGGTCCAAATCCATCGCGGATCAGGCCCTCCTCGGTCGCCGTTACCGCGTCTGGCGCGCGCTCAAAAGCCGCCAGCGCGCGAATAAACTCCAGAATCTGTGCGGCATCCGCCGCGGTCGCCTTGCGAATCACAGCCCCCATACATGAATTCTAGTGTGTGATACGCGCCACACACGACCTCGCTACCCCGGCTCTACCATGACAGTCGTTGATCCACAAAGGCACTCCACCAAGTCGCCGAGGAAGGGTTGGCCTGCTTGCAGGCGCCATTCCGAGCGAACTTTGGCTGCGGTGTCGTCCGAGTCCGGCGTGGGACGATCGGACCGCCCCCTCTTGTGCAGGGCGCTGGGTTGGATTTAACGTTGGTTTTGCTGCAAATGCGCCTCGCCGGATGAAGCCGTGTTTGGGTCTCCCGGTCAGCGCCGGAACTTTGAATTTTTTCGAGGCTGCGGGCAGCACTCGTCCCGCCTCTCTCAAGGAGAAGACATGAAACGCATTTTTTCACTTTGGCTGGGTCTGACCGCTGCGGCGGGCCTATTCGCGCTGGCGCTCCCTTCCGTTCAAGCGCAGCCCGCCGAAAAAACGGGCCAGATTCACGGGCACGTCATCAATCCTACGGGACAACCCCAGGGGGGCGGTACGGTGGGCCTCTCCACCGATGGCGGCGCCACATTGAAGTACTCCTTCCCGGTTGATTCCACGGGCGCCTACTCCGGCGAAGCACCGGCTGGAACCTACATGCTGATCTACCGCGCGCCGGATACCCCTCCTGGCAAGATGGTCGACTCCATCCGCGGCATCAAAATTGTCGCAGGTGTGGATCTTCAACAGGACGACGACATGTCGCGCCAGGAATACATCGACCAGTTGCCGGCAGAGGAAAAGAAGCAACTCGAGGATCTTAAGAAGCAGAATGCCGAGGCCCTCAAGGCGAATTCCTTGATCAATCAGCTCAATGCCGACCTGAAAATCGTTAATCAGGACAAGAAGGACATCGACACCGCATCCATGGCCGCGGCTCAGCAACTCGGCGCTAGTGCTTCCAAGACCGATATTACCGCCAAGGCCGATGAGATCAAGGCAGCCAAGTACACCGACATCCAGAGCCTGATGACCAAAGATACGGGGCTCAAGGCGGATGAGCCCTTGCTGTGGAACAACTTGGGGTTCGCGCAAGCCGGCCTCAAGGACTACGACGATGCCATCACTTCGTTTAAGAAGGCCCTCGACCTGGAGTCGGCTTCAAAGAAGCCCCGCTTGCCGGTGATCGGCGAGGCGGACGCTGGTTTAGGCGCAATCTACGCGCGAACCAACAAGGTCCCTGAGGCCAACGCGGCCTTTGACGCAGCAGCCAAGGCCGATCCGCCCAACGCCGCTCTCTACCTGAGGAATGAGGCGGTCATCTTTAACCAGGAAAACAACGGCGCCGCCTCGGCGGCCGCGGCCGATGAGGCGATCAAGGTTGACCCCAACCAAGCCATCCTTTACTACCTCAAAGGCCAGGGACTGGTCGCCAACGCTACAGTCGATCCAAAGACAAACCGCATCGTTCTGCCTCCCGATTGCACGGCGGCCTATCAAAAATACCTGGAGCTTGCGCCCAATGGCCCGTACGCCAATGATGTGGCGGGTATTCTGCAGCAGGCGGGCGAAAAAATAAGTTCCTCTTACAAGGCGCCCAAGTCCCATTAACGGGCCGCAAGCAACATTTGCCTCAAAAGGCGTCCGCTCGCGGACGCCTTTTGAATTTGCAGGCTGCCGTACCTCGCTTCTTTCCGACGCTCCTAACCTTCTACAATCCCTTGCATGAGTTCTGCGCTCAGCTTGCGCCTTATCTCCTTGGCGTGCCTCACGGTTGGGGCCGGCCCGCTCCACGCTGCCCTCGCGTCCGCACAGGCGCAGCAGCCGCCCGCTCCGGAGATGGGCAGCATTCACGGCCGAGTCATCAATCCAGCCGGAGCGCCTCAGAAGGACGGCACGGTCAGCCTCTCAGTGGACGGCGGCGAGACACTGAGCTACAACTTTCCTGTCTCTACCTCCGGCGAATATTCCGGCCCGGCGCCTCCGGGCGAATACACAGTCGTCTATCGCGCGCCCGATACGCCCGAGGGAAAGATCGTCGACTACATCAGCGGTGTTCAGATCGTGGCCGGGCAGGCAACGGCGCAGGACATCGATATGACCCGTCAGGAGTTCGTCGCCAGGCTGTCGCCCGATCAACAAAGACAGTTGCAGGAATTGAGAGAGGCCAACGCCGCCGCATCCTCTGATGCGAAGCGCGACGCTTCCGCCATCGGTGCCGACCTGCAGATTGTGAATCTAGACCTCCAGGCCGCAGACAATGCGCGAGTCACCGCAGCCCAAAATCTTGGCGGCTCGGCCGCCCGCGGGGACGTTGACTCCATGACCGCTGAAATCGAGACCGCGAAGCTGACCGAAATCGAAACCCTCATGACAAAAGACGCGGCTGCCGATCCTACCGAACCTGTCGTTTGGATCGGCCTGGGGCGCGCCGAAGCCGGCCTCAAGAATTACCTCGACGCTGAATCCGACTTCAAGAAAGCCCTTGATCTCGCGCAAAAGGAGGATCCGCCGCGGCCTGAAATCATGGCCGCGGTTCAGGCCGGTCTGGGAGAGATTTACGCCCGCACGCTCATGGTCGATGATGCCAACGCCGCCTTTGACGCCGCCGCTAAAGCCGATCCTTCCAATGCCGCCAAATACTTCCGCAGCCAAGCCATCGCTTTCTTTAACGCAAAGAACTTCGAAGCACAGGTCGACGCTGCCGATCTTGCCATCAAGGCCGATCCAAATTCGGCCATCCTGTATTACATCGAAGCCGACGGTCTTTCCGCGAACGCCCGAGTCGATCCCGATACCAACAAGCTCGTTCTGCCCGCTGGTAGCGCCGATGCCTATCGCAAGTACCTTGAACTGGACCCCAGCGGTCCGTTTGCCGCCAACGCTGCAAAGATCCTCCAGCGGGCAGGCGAGCCCTCGACCACTCCCAGCCCAGCTCCGCAGAAATAACGCTCCTTGCATTGAACCCAATACAATCCATCCATGAGCTCCTCGCGGCGCAGCCACAAATTCCCCATCCCGTCGCTGCCCAGCTACGACGAGGCTGCCGCGCTGGTCGCTGCCTACGCTGCCAGGCTCGCACGCCTTCGTCCGGGGTCGGAGCGTGTGCCGCTCGGCCAGGCCTTTGGCCGCGTCCTCGCTGAGCCGCTTCGAGCCGACGCTGACCAGCCCCCCTTCGCTCGTTCCACCCGCGACGGATTCGCCTGCCGGGCCGCAGAGGCTTCCGCGCATCGCCCTCTCGTCGTCGCCGGCTCAACTCGCGCCGGGCAAACTCCTTCCCGTTCGCTTCCGCGCGGCGCAGTCTGGGAGATCATGACTGGCGCGCCCGTCCCGGCCGGAGCTGACGCCGTTGTCATGCTGGAGCACGTCGAAGAAAACGGCGCACCATCCGCGCGCGCCATCCGCCTCCTGCCGCCGCGCACCATCCGCAAAGGCGAAAACATCGTCGCCCGCGGAGCGCAGGCGCGCAAAGGAGACAAGCTTCTCCCTGCCGGCTCCTTGATTGGCTCCGCGCAAATTGCGCTTGCGGGCTCCTGTGGCTGCGCCACGCTCAGAGTTTTCATCAAGCCGCGCGTAGCCATTCTCTCTACCGGCGACGAACTTGTCGCCATCTCTTCCTCTCCCGGTCCCAGCCAGATTCGCAACTCCAGCAGCGCCATGCTCGCCGCCATGGTCACTGCCGCCGGCGGTGATCCCTGGATCCTGCCCATCGCTCGCGACACAGCCAGATCCCTCGACGCCGCTCTCGTCCGCGCCGCCTCCGCCGATCTTCTGCTCATCACCGGCGGCGTCTCCGCAGGCAAATTCGATCTGGTCGAGCCGGCCCTCACCCGCGCCGGAGCGCGCTTTCACTTCACCGGCGTCCGCATCCAACCCGGCAAGCCGCTCGTCTTCGGCGAATTGCCTCGCCACGCCACAGATCTCATCCAAAACAAGAGCAGCACGAAGTGCTTTGGGCTGCCCGGCAATCCCGTCTCCTCCGCCGTCACGTTTCTGCTATTCGCCGCGCCGATTGTCGCCGCTCTTGCCGGACAAAGCGCCTGCGGCCCTCGCTTCGCCCTTGCGCGCCTCACGGAAGACGTGAAAGCGAAGACTGGCCTCACGCGCTTTCTCCCCGCCTCCTGCACCTTTTCCGGTGCGATCCCTGAAGTCTCCCTCGTCCCGTGGCAGGGTTCCGGCGACCTGGCCGCCATGGCTCGCGCCAACTGTTTCCTTGTCGTGCCTGAAGACGCTCATCATCTTCGCGCCGGCTCGACCGTCCGCATTTTGCTTTCCTGAGGAGCCCCATGCCCAAACCATCGCGTCCCAGGCGCTCGCGCCTTTCGCATTTTGCCCCATCCGGTCAAGCCTCCATGGTCGACGTCGGCTCTAAGCGCCCCACGCGCCGCGCCGCGACTGCCTCCGCCTTCATCGAAATATCCGCCTCGGTGCTCTCCGCTCTGCCTTCGAATCCCAAAGGCAATCCCCTTGAGATCGCGCGCTTCGCCGGCATTCAGGCCGCCAAGCGCACCGCCGATCTCATCCCCATGTGCCATCCGCTCGCGCTCACCCACGTCGACGTCCAGGCCACTGTCGTGCGCGGCGGCGTGCGCATCACTTCAACTGTCTCCACCACCGGCCCCACAGGCGTCGAAATGGAGGCCCTCACCGCCGTCGCAGTCGCCGCACTCACCGTCTACGACATGACCAAGGCCCTCGACAAGGCCATCGTCATCCGCGACATTCGCCTCGAATCCAAATCCGGCGGCAAAAGCGGGGACTTTTCAAGAGAGTTGAAATAAGATGCACTCCGGCGCGCACACCGCCGCGTCCGCATTGCCACTTGCGTCGTTTTCACTCTAGACTTGAAGGGTACAGGCCCGGCCTGTGCCGCCGCACCGTGCGGAAGTGGTGAAATGGCAAACACACTAGCCTTAGGAGCTAGCGCCCAAAAGGCTTGCGGGTTCAAGTCCCGCCTTCCGCACCAATTCTTGTCTGCGCTACCCGTGCGTAACGCACTTCTTTACTCCAAAAGGTAAGAGTGCGGAGCACCTCACTTCAGTCGCGCGCCCAGCGCCACATCCTCAAGGAACCCAGCCAGCACCGGTGCTCCGCCTTCAAGCGAGGCGGCCAGCAGCATTCCGTTGGACTCGAGGCCCCTCATCTTTCTCGGCGCCAGGTTCGCCACGATCACAATCTTGCGCCCAATCAGCTTTTCCGGCTCGTAGTATTCCGCGATCCCTGCCAGAATCTGCCGCTTCTCCGTTCCAAGATCAACCTCGAGGCGCAACAGCTTGTCCGCCTTGGGCACGCGCTCGGCCACCAGAATCTGCGCCACGCGCAACTCCACCTTGGCAAAGTCGTCGATGGTGATGTGCTGCGGTCCTTGCGCCGCTGGCTCACCTGCGGCTTGCTGCACCACCGCCGCCGGCGCGCTCGCCGCGATCGGCGCCACAATCTTCGCAGCCACCGGCGCAGTAGGCTTTGTTACCGCTGCTGGAGCCTTCTCCGCCGCCGTTTTCACCGGCGCCGCAGCCGCTTCCTTCTTCGCCGGCGCAGGCGCTTTCGCACTGTCCGCGGCACTTCCGCTGCTCGCCGCTTCCACTGCCGTCCGATTGTTTTCGTCCTCAAGACTCTGCATACGTTCAATCGCTTCCTTCTCCGCGCGGGGAAACAGAGGCGCGGGCTCGCCCAATTTCGTCCCCGCCTTCAATCCGCCCCACACGAGCTTACCCAAGAATCCGTTCTTCGCCGCATCCGCCAACTGACCGAGCCCAAGCTGCGCCCACACCTTCGCCGCCGCGTCCGGCACAATCGGATACGCCAGCGCCGTAATCACGCGAATCGCCTCCGCCGCCGTCCCCAGCACCCGAGCCTGCAGCTCCGCGTGTTCCGCATCCGATCGCTCCGGCGGCTTCTTCCAGGGCGAATTCGCCGTCAAATATCCGTCCGTCTCTGCCACCAGGAGCCACAGGCTCTTGAGCGCTTCGGAGAAATTCAATTCGTCAAACGCCGGTCCGAACGCCGCAATCGCCGCTTCCGCGTTCTCGCGCAGCGCAGCCTCTGCCTGCGTACCCGCGCCCACTCCCGGCACAACCCCGCCGAAGTACTTGTGCACCATGTTCACCACGCGGCTCACAAGGTTGCCGTAACCGTTGGCCAGGTCGCCGTTGTACCGCTGAACGAGGGCGTCAAAGGAGAAATTTCCGTCCTGACCGAACGGAATCTCCCGCAGCAGGAAGTACCGCAGCGCATCCGCACCCAGAACCTCCAGCACCGTCTCGGCCCGGACAATGTTTCCCCGCGACTTCGACATTTTTCCCTGGTCAAAGAGCAGCCAACCATTCGCTCTCACCGAGCGCGGCGTCGCGATCCCCGCCGCCATCAAAAATGCCGGCCAGTACACGCAATGAAACCGGCTGATCTCTTTCCCAATCAAATGAAGGTCCGCCGGCCAGAACTTCTCGAATCGCGCCTTGTCTTTCGGATCGTCCGACCCGTATCCAAGCGCAGTAATATAATTCGCCAGCGCGTCCAGCCACACGTACACCACGTGCTTCTCATCGCCCGGCACCGGAATGCCCCACGAAAAACTTGTCCGGCTCACCGAAAGGTCTTTCAGCCCGCTGCGCACAAAGCTGATCACCTCGCGCCGCGTTGACTCCGGCCCCATGAATCCCGGATTCGCCTCGTAAAACTCCAGCAACCTCCTCTCGAACGCCGACAGCTTGAAGAAGTAGTTCTCCTCGCTCACTGTCTCCGTTACGATGCCGTGAATGGGGCAGACCGTGCCCGGAGGCCCATCGATCCACTCCTCGCAGCTCACGCAGTATTGCCCGGTGTACGATCCCTTGTAGATGTAGCCCTTGTCGCAGAGCGTCTTAAACAGGTGTTGCACGCCGCGGATGTGTCGCGGCTCTGTGGTTCGAATGAAATCGTCGTACGTCAGCCCCAGCCGGTCCCACAATCCGCGAAACTCGCCGGCAATCTTCGTTGCGAATTCCTGCGGCGTGCACCCGGCAGCCTCGGCCGAGCGCTCAATTTTCTGCCCGTGTTCGTCGGTGCCCGTCAAAAACCATGTCTCGATTCCCAGCGCACGCTTGCGCCGCGCAATCGCGTCGCACACGATCGTCGAGTACGCATGACCCAAGTGCGGCCGCGCGTTCACGTAGTAAATCGGCGTGGTCAGGTAAAAGCGCGACGCGGCAGTAACCTTCGTTTCCATTTGTCCGACGTAGCCCTCAATTTCGGTTAAGCCCTTGGTGCAACATTCAGTATCGCTTCGATTTAATCTTAGGTGTCGCGAGCGTAGAGCGTCAAAGCTCGGCCACGACAATTCCCGTGCAATCACTCGAAAGGAGCGTGTTTCCCATCGTATCTCGTCGATGGTAGAACGGTATAACATCGTAATTACGCTATGTTGCTGATTCGGGCGCTGGACCCTATTTGGTCCGGAGGTGTCTAGTCCATGGGTAAATGGGAGACAACTTACGCGCGAGAGTGTGGACACGAAGTTCACATCCTGGATGATTGGGAGATACCTCGTTTCTGCAAGAGCTGCAAGTCGGAAAACGACGCAAAATGGTGTGACAAATCATGCGAGGGATGCGGTGCGACGATCCATGTGAACCGCGATTGGGACTCTCCGCCAAAATTCTGCAAGAGTTGCAAGGCCAGCCACGACGCAAAATGGTATGACAAATCATGCGAGGGATGTGGAGCAACGATCCATGTGAATCGCGATTGGGACGTTCCGCCAAAATTCTGCAAGAGTTGCAAGGCCAGCCACGACGCGAAATGGTATGACAAATCCTGCGAAGGATGTGGTGCCGCAATCCATGTGAACCGGGATTGGAATTCTCCTCCACGATTCTGCAAGAGCTGCAAGGCCAGTCGCGAGGCGAAATGGTACGACAAATCCTGCGAACACTGCGGTGCCTCAATCCATGCGAATCGGGACTGGTCAACTCCACCCAAGTTCTGCGACGGGTGCAAAAGGAAGTTCGCTCCCCAAACGAAGAATTGCGAGCATTGCAGCTCCAGTTTTGCGGTCTCCACGGGAACTCAGATCAATTGCGCGGCGAAGGGTTGGGATCTCCCCAAAAAGTGCCCCGAGTGTAGGGAAATCTTCAAGCACAAACCATTCAAGACTATCCGTGAAACGACAATTCTCGGTCAAACGGTCTTCAGGACCTACAACAGTCTGGGCAAGCTTATTTCCGAGTCAGCCGACGAAAAGTCTTTTTGGACAGGGACCGACCAGCGCCGACATAGAAGTGCCTCGGGAAACACCACCGGAATCACGCGCGAAAAGAAAAGCTTCTGGACCGGAAAGGCCTACAGGGAGACGAGGGGCGTCGACGGTGCCGTGAAATCGACGTCGCAAGAGAAAACCGGCTTCTTTACAGGCAAGCCATACACGGAAAGCACAGGTGGAAGTGCCGGTACAAAGCACAAAACGGCTACCAAAGAATCCTTCTGGACTGGCAAGAAGTATCGCGAAACCGAGTAACCATAGCGAGCGGAAGAATGCACATCGAGAGTCGCTCCCGCGCGCCGTTCGATGAACGGCCCGCCGCACTTCAGGTGCTAAAATCACTAGGAAAATCAAGCATTTTCCTGAGGCTCTCGCGTGGTTCTCGAACTCGAAAAGCGGCTTGACCGAAGTCTTCGCGCCGTCCTGAAAGAAAAATACGATCTCGAGATCGATTCGATCCCTCTGGAGACGCCGCCCGATCTGCGCCTCGGCGAGATCGCCACGCCGATCGCCTTCGAGCTGGCGCGCAAACTCCGCAAGGCGCCAAAAATCATCGCCCAGGAGATCGTCACCGCCCTCGGTCGTGTCGACGGATTTGCCCGCATCCTAGCCGAAGGCCCCTACATCAACGCGCATTTAGATCGCACCGCCAGCGCGCGCGACGTTGCTTCTGAGTTATCGATCAAGTCCGGAGCCTTTGCCCGGAAACTAGGGGAACCCGCTGGTGGCAACCGTGTCATCGTCGAACACACTTCGATCAATCCCAACAAGGCCGCGCACATTGGCCATTTGCGCAACGCCATCCTCGGCGACACGTTCGTCCGCCTGCTTCGCGCCGCCGGCTACAAAGTCGACGTGCAGAACTACATCGACAACACTGGCGTCCAGGTCGCCGACGTCGTGGTCGGCTTTCTGCATCTTGAAAAGAAATCGCCGGCAGAGGTTCGCGCGCTTCTCGCCGATCTCGCGCACAAAGGCGAGCGCATCGACTTCTACTGTTGGGATCTCTACGCCCGCACCTCGCAATGGTATTCCGATGGGACCGACCAAGAGGCAAAGGAGCGCAGGCAACTGCGCCTCGACACGCTGCACCTCATCGAGCACGGCGGCAACGACACTGCCGAAATTGCCGACCTCATCTCCACCGCCGTCCTCCGCCGCCATCTTGAAACCATGCTCCGCATCGGCATCGAATACGACTTCCTCCCCCGCGAAAGCGAGATCCTTCACCTTAAATTCTGGGAAGCAGCCTTCGAAAAACTCAAGCAATCCGGTGTGCTCTATTTTGAGAACGAAGGCAAGAACAAGGGCTGCTGGGTAATGACCCGCCCCGGCGCTGAAATAACCGAAGGCGCCGACGAAGACGCGAAGGTCATCGTCCGCTCCAACGGCACCGTCACTTACGTCGGCAAGGACATCGCCTACCACCTCTGGAAATTTGGCCTTCTCGGCAAAGACTTCGGCTACAAGCGCTTCTTCACCTATCCCGATCACGAGTGCTGGATCTCCGCGGAACACGGCGAGGCAAGCCATCCGCGCTTCGGCGGCGCCACTGCCATCTACAACGTCATCGATGCGCGCCAATCGGACCCTCAGGCCAATGTCATCCAGGCCCTCCGCGGCATGGGTTACACCGATCAGGCCGATCACTACACGCACTTCAGCTACGAAATGGTCGCGCTTACGCCCCGCTGCGCCGTCGAGCTGGGCTACGACATCTCCGAAGAAGATCAGAAAAAATCCTACATCGAAGTCAGCGGCCGCAAGGGCTTCGGCGTCAAAGCCGACGACCTCATCGACAAGCTCATCGCCGCCACACGCGCGGAAGTCGACTCGCGCCAGACCTCCCACGACGAAGCAGTGCGCCAGAGAATCGCCGAGCAGATCGCCATCGGCGCTCTCCGCTACTTCATGCTCAAGGTCACCCGCAACTCGGTTATCGCATTCGATTTCAAAGACGCACTCAGTTTCGAAGGCGAGACCGGCCCATACATTCAATACGCCGTCGTCCGCATCCGGAACATCTTCCGTAAAGGCAACACCACTCCCGACGCCGTGCTCGCCGATTTCGCCGATCAGCCCACCGCCAATCTTGGCAGCTACCTATCCGGCGAAGCCAATGAAGACATCTGGTCCTTATGGTTGCGCGCCGGCCGCCGTTCCCAGATCCTCGAGCAGTGCATAGCGACCTCCGAACCTGCCTATCTCGCCAAGCACGCCTTCCAGCTCGCGCAGGAGTTCGCCAATTTCTACCATCGCCATCACATCCTCACGGAAGAAGACCCCGCGCGCAAAACGTTCCTCCTCGCCACGGCTGCCATCACACTCCGTGAACTTGTCGGCTCTCTCGCTTTGCTCGGCATTGAGAGTCCCGAGGCGATGTAAGAAACAGTTGCTGGCTTCCCTCCCGCTTCTGTCAAAG
>CAYYKV010000032.1:0-21536 GCA_964468605.1 uncultured Occallatibacter sp.
AGGGCGATCTGGTCCTGCTGGGAGCCATGGGCGCGGGGTTCACGGTCGGGGCGGCCCTGCTGCGCTGGGAGATCTGAAGACCAGCTAGAAGCTATAGGCTCACCCGTCATATACTGTGCTCCACAAACGCCGGACTCCAGAGCCGGCTGGACGATTCCAAGCGGAGGGCGACCATGGATCTTGCAATGACCGCCAGAAAAGGAAGAATCTCCAAAGCTCTGCGGGAGCAGGCCGAGGAGGGACTGGAGCGCATGGGCCGCATTCTCGGCCGAACCGCGCGCGCCAGCGTCACCTTTACCACTCAACGCCACATCCACATCGTCGAACTAACCGTCCAGGGGCGACTGCAGAGATTTGCCGCTACCGGCAAGGCCGACACGCAAGTCGCGGCCCTGCGCGAAGCCATCGAGCACGCCGAAAATCAAGCCAGCCGCTTCCGCGATCGCCGCCTCGTCTCGAAGCGCCTGCCTAAGGGCGAAAAGGTTCTCACCGCTCCCCCCGTTACGCGGTCCAAAACGCGCGTTGAGCCAAATGACGAGGAAACCGGACCGTCTCGCCTCGCAAGCAAGGCACGAGCGTCCATTGCTGTCCACTCCTTTCCCGCCAACGCCGCGGTCGTCGAGCCGCACATCGTCAATAGCGCCGAAGCCATCGCACTCGGACCGATGACCATCGAGGAGGCCGTTAAGGACGCTGAATTCCGCGACCGCGATCTGCTCATCTTCCGCACCATTACGGGAGACACATTCGTCCTGCATCGCCGCCGCGACGGCCAGATGGAGCTTGTCGAAATACCTTAGGTCGCCCGTTCATTCGCCTTTGTTGTCCTTTTGTCTGCCATTCTCTTTCTGCCGTTCTCTCGCAGGGATTTTCTCATCGTTGCGCTGCGGATTTGTCCCAGCCGGGCGGTTGCCTTTCATTGCGATAGCGGTTTCGCCACGCCAGGCGGGAAAAGCCGCGCAAACTATGCAATGTGCTGGACTTTGGTTGCATTCGGTGACCGAATTTGGGTATGGTTGACCCGCTTCGCGGCGCATACGATTTGAAGCATGGCGACTTCTACAGCACACACTGGGCCCATGCGGAATCGGCGCAAGTGCAAGCGGATCGCCGGGCAGACTCCAGGGAGGCTATTGGGTTGAATCTCTCCCAGAACGCGAACCCCGACGCGCAGCGAGAGGTCCTTGATGGACTGCCCGTCCTCGTGTTTCTGGAGCGAAGCGGAATCATCGTCTTTGCCAACGCTGAAGCTCGCAGCATGTTGGGATTTACCGAAGGCGAGTGGACTCCACGCCCGGTCGAAGAGGTTTTATGGGGATTTTTCCCCGGCACCGCCGAGCCGCAGACTCTTTTAACCGGTACGCAGCATGGCAGTCCATTTCATGCCACTCTTCCTGACGGCAAAGGCCACCTGATCCCCGTAGAAGGCACCTATAGCATTCCTCACCCCGAGCAGCGCGAGGCCGTCATCGTGGCCCATCCCAGCGATCGGGAGCGCGCTCCCAGATCGCGGCTGATGGAGGACGTGCTGGCCAGCCTCCCTGAAGCCGTCGCCATCGAGTACCAGAATCACGTGCTCTACGCCAATCCAGCCTTTACTCGCATGTTTGGCTACACCGCTGAAGAGGCGGGTGGCGGCAGCCTGCGCGAGCTCATTGTGCCGGAGACCCGCCGCAACGAGAATCTTGCGCTGCTCAAGGCCGTCGACGACCATGGCTTCTCGACTGCGGAGACGGTGCGCAGCAATAAAGCCGGCGAACTCGTGGACGTGAGCCTGCAGATCGCCCCGCTGATCGTTGATGGCGGAAGGGTCGGCTACGTCTTCACCTTCCGCGACATCGGTGAGCACAAGCAGGCTGAAGAGAGGTTACAGCACGACGCCATGCACGACGTGCTCACGGGTTTGCCCAACCGGGCGCTGTTTCTTGACCACGTGAACCTCGCACTCAACCGGCGCCTGCGCGATCCCGGCCAGAACTGCGGCGTCCTTTATGTTGACCTCGATGAGTTCAAGCAAGTCAATGACAGTCTCGGCCATGCCGCGGGTGACGCTCTTCTTATCGCCGTTGCAGGCCGCCTTCGCGCATCCTTGCGTCCCCAGGACTCGGCTGCGCGCCTAGGCGGCGATGAATTTGCGGTTCTGGTTGATAACATTCTCACCACGTACGATCTCGAAGTCGTGGCAGGCCGCATCCTGCGCGAGCTGGAGCGGTCGTTTGAGATTTTCGGCCGCGACGTCCACGCCGGCGCAAGCATCGGCGCCGCCATAGCCGGTCCCGACCACACCACCTCCGATTTTCTGCTTCGCGACGCGGACTTCGCCATGTACCGGGCCAAGCAAGCTGGTGGAGGACGTTACGAAATCTTCGACAAACACCTCGAGCTCACCGTCACCAGCCAGCAGGAGCGGGATCGAGAGCTCCGGACCGCTGTCAACAAACGGCAATTCGTCTTTCAGGTTCAGCCGATCTACCGCCTCGTGGGCGGCTTGCTCGAAGGATTCGAGTCGTTTCTCTGCCTGCGCCGCGCCGACGGCAGTGTGGATAGCTACGGCGATCTGCTGGCCGCAGCAGAAGACAACACTCTTTCCATTCTGCTCGGCCGCGAAGCACTCGATGCCGCATGCGCCGAATTGCGCCTCTTGAGCGATCGCTTGCCCGAGCAGGAATTGATCGTGACGGTGAATTTGACGCGCCGCCAACTCTACCATCCCGACCTCGTCGCGCACCTGATGAAGGCTCTCGCAGCCACTGGTGCAAATCCGTCGCGCCTCCTGTTCGAGGCGCCGGAGAGCGCGTTCAATGAGAACCCCGACGCCGCTGTCGCCATTTTGCAGCGCCTGGCGGACTGGCAGGTGCGCGTGGTCATCGACGACTTCGGCTCGAGTCTCGCCCCGCTGAATCATCTTGTTCATCTCCCTGTCGGCATGGTCAAGCTTTCCCCCCGGCTCACCGCCGCCGCGCTCTCGTCGGGCCGCCAGCTTGCCGTCCTCGAATCGCTCATTCGCCTCGGCAACACGCTGGGCCTGCAAATGGTCGCAATGGGAATCGAAACTCCGCAACAGCTTGCGGCGCTCTCCCGCATGGGATGCGCTCTGGGTCAGGGCCCACTGCTGTCGCCTCCCCTCGATGCGGAAAGGGCGCTCGCGCTGGCCGAGTCCGGTTTCGGCGCATTCGCGCCGGGAATCTGATTTCTTTCGCTCGCCACGCGTCTCCGCCATCTTGCCAGCAGCCTCGAATTCCGGTGTAGCATTGAAACCAATGACGCCCCAGAAGCCATCGCGCCGATCGCCAAAATTGCGCTCAACAACTCGCAAGCCAAGGGCGACAGGCAAACCGGCCAAGCAGCTCATCATCCTCACCGGAATCTCCGGCGCCGGCAAGGCTTCGGCGCTCAAGGCCTTTGAGGATTTGGGATTCCATTGCGTCGACAATCTGCCGCTCGAATTGCTGCCTCAATTTGCCACTCTCGTCGGCAAATCAACTGAAGTCGAACGCGCGGCCATCGTCATGGACGTTCGCGAGGGCGCCACTCTCGACCGCCTTCCCGAAATCCTCAAGAGCATTAAAAAGCTGCTTCAAATCCGCGTCGTCTATCTCGACGCGCAGGACGCGGTGCTCGTTCGCCGCTACTCTGAGACGCGTCGTCCGCACCCTCTCGGACAGTCGGAAACCGTCTGGCGCTCCATCGTCGAAGAACGTCAACTGCTCGATCCCATTCGCAACGTCGCCGATACGCTCATTGACACCTCCAACTTCAACGTCCACGAGCTGCGCGCCGATATCCACGCCCGCTTCGGCCACGAAAAACAGACCAAGCGCCTGCTCGTCTCCTGCCTCAGTTTTGGTTTCAAGAACGGCGTTCCGCTCGACGCCGACATGGTCTTCGATGTGCGCTTCCTGCCCAATCCCCACTTCGTCCCAGAGTTCCGCAGGAAAACCGGCCTCGATCCCAAGGTCGCCGCTTACGTCCGCGGATTCCCGCAATCGAAGGAATTTCTCAGTCGCGTAACCAAGCTCATGCTCTACTTGCTCCCGCATTACGTGAAAGAAGGCAAGAGCTATCTTACAGTCGCATTCGGTTGCACCGGCGGCCAGCACCGCAGCGTGATGATGGCCGAGGAGGTAGCCAAGCGCCTCCACAAAGCCGGCTACCAGGTCAAAGCCCTTCATCGCGACATTGTGCGCTAAGAGTTCGTCTTCGCACGAAAGCTCGCGGGATGCTCAGCGAACCGGCAGCCCGTCAAGCCACCGACTCAGGGCGTCAGCCGCTTCCTTATTTACGTCCACTGACGGATTGAGCCAGACAAGCATCTTCAGCGCCGCGACCTTCTTGTAGGCCTCCGGCTGTTGTCCCTCTGTCGCCGCATCGGCGCGCTCGAACCACAGGAGCGGCACGCGCAGCATCCCCGCGGCTGCATTCAGATCGTAGCGGTCGCGCACCAGCAGCCGCGCGGGAACCAGCCGCGCCCGCGCATCGTTAAAGATCGCTCCCGCCGGATCGTCGATCGGCGAGCCGACAACCACACCGGCCAACTCCGGATGTTTCGCTGCAACTTCAAGCGCCAGATTCGCGCCCAGCCCCGTCCCATCCAGCACGATTGACCCAGAATCGACCTGCCGCGTCCCAGTCAGATAATCCAGGGCCCAATCCGCATCCTGCCGCCAGTGCGCTTCGCTCGGCCTTGCAAACTGGCTCGCTCCATAGCCACGATAGTCGAACGCCAGCACATTCACGCCCGCCGCGTGCAGCTGCGCCAGCGCGTCCACAGTGTCGCCTAAATTGCCATTCTGACCGTGCAGGTAGATTATGGTGAACCGCGTCCGTTGAGCTCCCTGCGCCGCAGGAATCCACCAGCCTTTGAGCCGCGACACGCCCGTGTCCGTCACTGCGAACGCCACCGGATCGAACGTCAATCCAGCGTTGGCCGGCGTGCTCGCAACTGTCGCCGCCGGATGGTAGAGCAATTGCCAGCTCCCTTGCCAGAAAAGCAGGCACAACCCGAGCCAGCCGCAAAGGGCCGCGGCCGCAATCGTCCCGCATACAGCCGCCAGCAGCCATCGCCCCGAGACAAGCTCCGCCTTTCCGAGGCTTGGTTTATCTCCGGCGTCTTTCTGGCCGCTGGCCCCCGGCTTTCGGGACACAACATGCAACGGCGTTTTCTTACGCGACATGTTTCAGTTCCGCAACTCTCTCGCTCCAACTTTTGAAATCACTTCCATCCTATCTGTCGCCGCCGCAAACCCTGTTGAGGACTCCGGTGTATATTTCTCCTTGGTGCGAACCAATCCATCTTCGGAAAGCGATCCAAATGGCGACCGAGAATCACGAAGTCAAAATGCCGGCAGCGAATGAAATTCTTCTCATCACCAGCGGCGATCTCCGCCTCTCCGCCAACCAGGTCTGCTGGCCCGCGCAGCGCGACATGGAACAACAACTAACCGCAGCATTTGCGCAGAAAGGCGTCAAGCTCGTCCGTGCCCACGCCTATGACGACAAACTGAAACACGGTTTCATCTCCTCGCAGCGCCAGGGCATGGATGTCTTCATGAAGATTCATCCCCAGGCTCGCCTCGTTTTCGCTACCGCTGCATGGCAGTACAGCCATCATGTTTTGCCCGGCCTGCGCTCGCACCTGGGACCGATTCTCACCGTCGCCAACTGGTCGGGCCAGTGGCCCGGGCTCGTCGGCCTTCTCAATTTGAACGGCTCGCTGGTCAAGGCCGGCAAGCCCTTCTCCTCCATCTGGAGTAAGGACTTCACCGACGCCTATTTTCAAAACGCGCTCGACGAGTGGCTTCGCGAGGGCAAAATCACGCACGATCTTTCCCACGTCCATTCGCTCGACAAAAGCAAGCTGGCAGCCGCCAGCGCGCAGTTGGGCGCGCAGCTGGCGAAGGATCTGAAATATCGCAAAGCCATCATGGGCGTCTTCGATGAAGGCTGCATGGGCATGTACAACGCCATCATCGATGACGAGTTGCTCAATCCCGCGGGAATCTTCAAGGAGCGGCTCAGCCAGTCTGCTCTCGTCGCCAAAATGCGCACCGTCAGCGACGCCGAAGCTCAGGCCGTCTATCAATGGCTCGTGGACAAAGGCGTCAAATTCGACTTCGGCAAGGACGCATCGACCGATCTGACGCTCGATCAGGTCCTCGACCAGTGCAGAATGTACATCGCGGCGGTCCGCATCGCGCACGAATTCGGCTGCGACGCCGTCGGCATTCAATATCAGCAGGGCCTCAAGGACATGGTGCCCGCATCCGATCTCGCCGAAGGCATGCTCAATAATTCCGATCGTCCCCCTGTCCACGCAGAAGGGAAATCTGACGGAAACAAAGCCGAGCTCTATGCCGGGCAGCCGCTCCCGCACTTCAACGAAGTCGACGAGTGCGCCGGCGTCGACGCGCTGGTCACCAATCTCTGCTGGAAGGCATTGGGCCTCGACCCATCAACCACTCTCCACGATGTCCGCTGGGGCGAGCACTACAATGGCCCCGGCTCCAACGGCTCTGACAACATCGACGCGTTCGTCTGGCTGCTTCAGATCTCCGGCGCAGCCCCCGCCAATCATTTCGCCGGCGGCTACGCTGGCGCCGTTAGCGAGCGCCAGCCCGCCATGTACTTCCCCCTCGGCGGAGGATCGCTCAAGGGCGTTGGCAAACCCGGCGAAATCGTATGGAGCCGCGTCTTTGTCGAGGGAGGCGCTCTTCACGTCGATCTCGGCCGCGGCACTGTGGTCAGTCTGCCCGCCGCCGAAACCGAACGCCGCTGGCGCGAAACCACCATCCAGTGGCCCATCGTCCACGCCATCCTGCACGGCGTCAGCCAGAATCAGATGATGGCCCGCCACCGCGCCAACCACGTCAACATCGCCTACGCGCCCTCTGTCGAAGTCGCCGACAAGGCCCTCGCGACCAAAGCTTCAATGTTCGCCGAACTCGGCGTGAAGGTGCATCTCTGCGGCGTCACGCAGTAAGTTCAGCGCATTATTCCGGTAGCGCATCTTTCCTGTACCGCCGGCGTCCTCGCCGGCTGTCGCGTGGGCGTCCTCGCCCGTACTGATCACAATCAAGCGAGCAGCTCAAAGCTGTCTCTTTACTGCCTCATCTCTTCCGCCGTCACCGCCGCCGCCATCTCTCTCGCCGCCGGAATGATGCCCATCTCCTCGTAAATCGGCCGCACCACGCGCCGCAGCGCCGGCAGTCGCGACATAAACCACGCCGCCCCAAGCACCACCACCACTCCGTTCAGAATGACCGTCCACTGCGCGCCGGCCAGCGGCGCCCCCCCGAGGAACCACATTGGCATTGCCGGAATGGCATGAGCCAGCGTTCCTGCCAGCAGGCTGCCGAACGGCGCCATCCCCATGAAGGCCATCGTGTAGTAGCTCATCACGCGCCCGCGCTTGTCCTCATCCACCAGCGTCTGGATGATCGTATTGCTCGCCGCCATCCCCTGCATCATGCCCATGCCTGCGATGAGCACCATCAGCATCGACAGCCAGAAAACGTGCGACAGCCCGAAGCCGATCAGTCCCAGTCCGAACACAGCCGCCGCAACAGGAATCATGCGGATCAATCCGCGCACGCTCTTGCGCGCCGCCAGCGACAGCGCGGAGACGAGCGCGCCCACTCCCATCGCTCCCATCAGGAACCCCAGCGTGTGCGGTCCTCCGCTCAGCACTTTGGCTGCAAAAATCGGCATCAACACCACAAACGGCATGCCCATCAAGCTCACTAATGCAAACAATGTCAGAATCGTGCGAATGGGCAGGAAACCTGCAACATAACTCCAGCCCTCCTTCAATTCCGTCAGCATCGATGTAGCCTTCCGCAGCACTGCCACTGCGTCCAGCCGCATCATCAGCAGCGAAGCAATCACCGCAATGTAGCTGATTCCATCGATTAGAAAGCACCATCCCTCGCTGGTCGCCGCAATCAACATTCCGGCCAGCGACGGCCCAATCAACCGCGCCACATTCACCATCGACGAATTGATCGCAATCGCGTTCCCAAGGTCGGCGCGGTCGCCTACCATCTCCACCATGAACGCCTGCCGTCCCGGCATGTCGAACGCATTCACGATGCCCTGCAGCACGCTCAAAATCAGAATCAATTCAACGGTAATGTGTCCAGAAAGTGTCAACGCGGCCAGCAAAAATGACTCGATCATGGACAGCGTCTGCGTCCACACCAACACTTGTCTGCGGTTCAGCCGGTCAACCCAAACGCCGGCAAAAGGCGCAAAGAGAAACGTGGGAATCTGCCCGGCAAAGCTCACCGTGCCCAGCAGCAGCGCCGACCCCGTCAGCCGGTACACCAGCCACGACGTCGCAATGCGCGTCATCCACGTGCCGGTCAGCGAGATCGTCTGCCCGCCGAAGAAGAGCCTGAAGTTGCGGTGCCGCAGCGCGCGCCACGCGTGCGATGCGCCGCTCAACGCACGCGGTTTTCCCTCCGCGTCCGGGCCTTTCAGCGGCGCGTTCGTCGCGGGGCTCCGCCGCATTTCCCCTGAATCCGCATCGCTCACTCTTCTGCTGCCTTCGCCGCGATTCCTTCCGCTGCGGCAATGTTCTTCATCAATTCCGCAGGAATGTTATGGCGGCTGCGCAGATAATCCGCGGAGTTATAGGAGATCCAGATTTTTCCGGCTTCGTCTTCCCAGACCAGGATCTTGAGCGGCAGATCGATCGCACTGCTCCGCGCCGCCAGCATCACCGGCGTCCCCGCCTTGGGGCTCCCAAAGATCAGCAGTTTGGTGGGGCGCATCTTCATCCCCGCCTTTTCGGCCTCGCCGCTGTGATCAACAAGCGCGAATAAGGTTATGCCCTTCGCCTCGAGAATGCCGCGAATCTTCTCAACGGCCTCATCGACCGAATTATGGGTGGGAATGTCGACAATTCCACTCGCGCTCATGTCCAAAATCATACGTGAGCCCGGCGCGATTCCGTTGAATGCAAATTGAAAGGCCCCTCGCCCGAGCAAGAGGCCCGCTCCTGGCGAAGCGCTCAGCTCACGCGTTCGATCGTCACCGATTCCAGCACCACCGGCTTGTGCGGCTTGTCCTGCGCATTGCGAGGAACCTTCGAAATTTTGGTCACCACCTCTTCACCCTCCACCACCTCGCCAAAGATCGTGTGGTTTCCGGTGAGCCAGGGAGTGGCCGCGACGGTAATGAAAAACTGGCTGCCGTTTGTATTCGGGCCGGAGTTGGCCATGGCCAGCTTGCCCGCCTTGTCGAACTTGTGTGCCGAGCCCCTTGTCTCATCCTGAAAGCGGTAGCCCGGCCCGCCCATTCCAGTGCCCGCCGGATCCCCGCCCTGAATCATGAAATCGGGAATCACGCGGTGAAAAATCGTACCGTTGAAAAGCTTGTCCTTGCTCTTCGCGCGCGTTACCGGATGCGACCACTCCTTCGCGCCTTCGGCCAGCTCGATAAAGTTCTTGACGGTGATGGGCGCGTCGGCCTCGAATAGCCGAACAGTAATCTTGCCTTCAGTGGTCGTAAAGACCGCGTACGTTCCTGCTGCAAGTGCCATGCTTATTCCTCGCGTGAGATAGATTGACAAAGCCGATTAACGGGCCAGGGTAAAGATGATGTTGATTGTGGTGCGAACCTCGACGGGTTCGCCGTTCAACAGATAGGGCTTGTAGCGCCACTGCCTGACCGCGTCGAGTGCAGCCTGCTGCAGCATCTCTGGCCCGCTCACCACAGTAAGCTCCTTCGCTGTGCCGTCGGTGCCGATGACCGCCTTGAGGACGACCGTACCCTGGACATGAGCCTTTTTGGCGTCAACGGGATAGACCGGCGAGGTCTTGGATATGAGAAAACCAGCCGCCGTCCCGGCGCTAATGCTAATCCGTTTGGGCGGGGCTCCGGGCGCCACTGTTTCCGATGGCGGAGGTGGCGGAGGTGGCGGCGTCGTCAGTTGATCAAGCGAATCAACGATCCTCACGCTCTTGAGTAGCACCGGACTCAGCGGCTTGTCGTTCGAGTCGCGCTCCACGCGCGCAATCGCCTTCACCACCGCCACGCTCGCGTCGTCGCATTGGCCGAAGAGCGTGTAGTGCTGATCGAGAAAATCCGTCGCCTGCTCGGTGATAAAGAACTGGCTCCCGTTCGTATTCGGCCCGCTGTTGGCCATCGCCAGCCGTCCCGGCCGATCGAAATTCAGGCCCGGATCGAACTCATCGTCGAACTTGTATCCGGGATCGCCCATCCCCGTTCCCGTCGGATCGCCGCCCTGAATCATGAACTGCGGAATCACGCGATGAAAGATCGTCCCGTCGTAGTACCGCTTGTGATGTTCAACCTTCCTTGTCGCCGGATCTGTCCAGTCTTTGGTGCCTTCGGCAAGCCCAATAAAATTGGCCACCGCTTTCGGTGCCTGCTTTTGATAGAACTGGCAGGTAATCTGGCCCATCGACGTGTCCATCACCACGAACGGACCGTTGGGAACCGTCGTTGCCTCGGGCGTCACCTGCGGCGCGTCGGGAATTGCCTGGCTCGCGGGTGCGCTGGACTGTTTCGCAAAGACAATGAAACCGGCTGCGGCAACGCCAGCTACGGCCAGGGCAGAAAAGAGGAGCGTGCGCTGAATGTTCATGCCGCTCTTGAGGGTAAACCATGCGGCGGGCTGCGTGCCAGCAGGCCGCTTCCGCCACCAAATCGGCTAAACCAGCCGCAAGAATCCCGCTCGGCTCAGCCGCGCACCGGGAAACACCGTCTCCAGATTCTCCGCGCCGAGCGCGCGCGTCACCACCTCGCCCAGCACCTGCCGGTAATCGGTGGTCAGCGCCAGGTCGCGGCCTTCATTGAGTTGTCCGTCGTCGAGCCCCGGCCACTTACCGTAAACCTTGCCGCCCTTCACCTGCCCACCCAGCACAAACATCGCGTTGGCGTGGCCGTGATCGGTGCCGCCCGTCCCATTCTCGCGCGCCGTACGTCCAAACTCCGACATCGTCACCAGCGTCACGTTCCCGGCCAGGTCGCCCATGTCGCGCCAGAACGCCGCAATGCTCGCGGAAAAATCGCTCAGCCGGTTGGCAAGCTGTCCGTCCACGCCGCCTTGATTTTGGTGCGTGTCCCATCCGCTCACGTCGGTAAACGCCGCCTCCACTCCCAGGTTCGCCTTCAACAGCTGCGCAATCTGCCGCATGTTGTTGCCGAAATCCGTGTTCGGATAGTTCACGCCGGCCGCCGGCATGTACTGCGCTGGATTCGCAGCCTTGAGCATCTTCACCGCTTCAAACGTCTCATCGCCCGCCGCATGAAAAATCCGGTCGCCCGAGTCGGCATACATTGCCTCAAACGCGCTGGCTGCCGGCGAGGGCGTCGCCCCGCGTCCCGCCACCGTAAAGTTGTTCACGTTGCTGATCGCGATCGCCGGAATCTTACCGGCCAGCGTGCGCGGGACTTCGGCGCCGAGTGCAAGCGCGCGAAACGCCGTATGCTCCTGGTTATGCCGCCCGCAATTGCAAGTGGCGACATACGAGTCCTCTGCCTGGAGCGCGCGATTCAGCCAGCCGTCCTCGGTGCTCTTTACTCCCGGCGTACCCGATTCCATATAGTCCTGCGCGTCAAAATGCGACCGGCTCATATCCGGCGATCCGCACGCATGCACAATCGCCAGCTGTCCCTGGTCGTAGAGAGGCTTGAATGCGCCGAGCGACGGATGAAGGCCGAAGAATCCATCCAGATCCAACACCTGACCCTCCGGAATCGCGATGCTCGGCCGCATCTTGTAGTAATTCTTTTCGCGATAGGGAACAACGACGTTCAGCCCGTCTGCCGCGCCGCGCTGGAAGATCACGACCAGCCGCTGACCCGGCGCTCCAGCTGCCTGCGCCAACACCGAGCGCACAAGAAAATTGGGCATCGCCGTCGTGCCCGCCACGGCCAGCGCGCCCCTGTGCAGAAAAAATCGCCGGTTCATCCGCATCTCAAATCTCCTGCTTCCAACCCTGATTCGATTTCCGCTTCGTTCACCACTTACTCGCCGCCTAACCCCGCTAACACCGCGTTATTCCTAACTTGCCAACTCGCCAATTCCGCTTCTACTTCCCGAAGTCCCCAGGGCGTATTTCAAAAAAATGGCTGTATAGATGCCAGGTGTTATCCCTCAGGGATTAAAACCCAATTGTTTTGCTGCCTTTTTCGGCCCGGCTAAAGCCGTGCCCTTGTTACAAAGCTTGCTTTGAAACACACCCTGGTCCCTACGTCCCTCGGCGCGTCAGCGCCGCTGAAACTCCGGCGACCCGAGCAGCAATCCTGCCAGCAGTTGATCTTCCCGCTCGTACGCATCGGCAGGCGCGCGATTCGCTTTTCGCGCCGCCGGTGCCCCAGAGCCTACCCCCGAGCCTGCCCCCGAACCAGCCCTGATTCTGTCGAACGATTCCGGCGCCTGCGGGTTCCGCGCCATCATCATCGGCGCATCCGCCGCCGCGCTCTGCGCCTCAAACTCCTTCAGCGCCGCCGCTCGAGTCGCATCGCTCACTCCGCCCGGCAGCAGCACCTGCTCCAGCCGCGCCTCTTCCGTCTCCGGCGTGGGCACCACTTGCTGCGCCGGCGCATCGCTGTCCAGCGCGCTCATATCCATCTCTGGCGCCCACCCCACCGTAATTCCCGGCAGCTTGTTCGAAGCCAGTGACAATGCGAAGTTCATCCGGTCTACCAGCGCTCCCGTGCTCACCCAGTCGGCCTCGTCCCACTTGTACCCCACCGGCGGAACGCATCCATACAGCGGCATTCCCATCTGCCGCAGCGCATTCACCAGCGGCTCAAAATTCGCCACGTTCGCATTGCTCGCCCGCACCGCGCTCACCACGTATTCCAGCGGCGTCTTCACCTTGGCGCTGTCGTCGCCGGCCGCCCAGAACTCCGGCGAATGGAACAGCGTCTTCAGCACCGCCGGAATATCGCCGCCGCTTGCCATGTACGCCTTCGCCATCCGGTCCACCAGCGCCTGCGGCGGATCGTCGCTCACAAACCGGATTGCCAGCTTGCGCGAGATGAACTCGGCCGTCGCCGGCCGCATCGCCAGCATGTGTAACAGCTCGACGCCTTCCTTCTCGCCACCGTCTTTGATCTTCGTGCCCATCACCTTCTTCGTGCCCGGCTCATGCCGGTTCTCGTTGAACTGAAACTCGCCGCCCAGTTGCGGCCTGTCCACCGT
This sequence comes from uncultured Occallatibacter sp., assembly GCA_964468605.1. GTDB lineage: Bacteria > Acidobacteriota > Terriglobia > Terriglobales > Acidobacteriaceae > Telmatobacter. Next base: position 13,178 of record CAYYKV010000032.1, read on the forward strand.
CCAGCCGGTCAGCACCCGCGCCACCTGCGTCACATCCGCCTGCGTGTAGCCGCCGTTCACGCCCACCGTGTGCAGCTCCATCAGTTCGCGCGCATAGTTTTCGTTCAGCCCCTCCGGCGCCTGCTTCTTCGCATTCGGCCGACGCGCTGCGCCCATCCTCGCGCGATCGGCGGCCAGAGAATCCGGCCCCATGCTCTGCGCGTTATCCAGATAAATCAGCATCGCCGGGCTGTGCGCGACGGCTTCCAACAGGTCCTCGAACTTGCCCAGCGCGTGCGGCCGGATCGTGTCGCGCTCGTAGCTCACCAGGTAGTAGGGCATCTGCTCGTTCTTGCGCAGATACACGTTGAAATGATTCAGCCAGAAGTCCGTCATTACTTCCTGCAACTGCGCACTCGAATAGATGTCGCGCGTCAGCCGCTCGGCCATCAGCTCGCGCACTACCGTCTGCTCGGGAGCCGTCAAATCTTCCACGGACTCTCTTAAGTCCGGGCTCATGCCGGCCACCAGCGCTGCGCGCTGCGCCGGCTTCAGCGATTTCGTAAAGGTCTCGAACTCCTCCGGCTGCATCGCCTGCAGACGCCGAACCCGGTCGACTGGCGGCAAGGCAAGGATGCTCGCAATTTCCCCTTCGTCGGCACCCGCCCGCGCCGCGGCGCGATCGGCTTTCGCCGGCGCCGTCATGTTCATAGCGGGAGTCGTTGCCGCGCTCATATCCGGCTGCTCCGCCGCGGCCATATTTGTGGGCGCCGCCGCGCTCGGCGTCATTCCTGCGCCCGCATCCATGTTTGGACTTGCGCTCGCGCCCCCGCCGCCGGTGCCCTCCATATTTGCGTTGCCGTTCCCGCCGCCGTTCATCGCCGGGCTTTGCGCACTGTCGGCCGAATTCTGCGCCTGATTCTGGCCTTGATTCGCCGCCGTCTGCTTCTCGGCCTGCGCGGCTTTCCTCATCTGGTATCGGTAGATCTGGTTTTCGTAAACCGCGCGCAGCGTCCCGCCGCGCGGAATCTCAATCTTTCCGTCCGCGACCTGGCGAATGACGAACGGACCCGGCATGCGGAACATCAAGTCCTGCGTGCTCCACTGCATCGCGGGATACTCCGCCAGCCGCGCATTCAAATCCGTTTCGTCGATGTTCTCAGGGTGCAGTTGCCCGTCGAACCACTTGTCCAGACCCAATGCCCGAACAGCTTCCAGGTCCCCAGGCCTCGGCCCAAAGGTCAAACGGTTCAGCGCATGAAGAATCCGGCCGTCGCCGCGCAGTTGACCCGACTCATAGTCAGGCCGATGCTTTGTCTGATTCGGTTTCTGGATTTCTGCCGCATCCTGGGCCGCCGCCGGCGGAACGGGGAAGCACAGGATCCAGCAGAGAACGAGGGCACCGAGTCTTTGGATCGGCCCGCGCAACAGATCCATCGCATATGCTCCTCGTAGGGGAATGGCCGGCACATTACTGGACGGCTCGAGCTCGCTAACTGCTCAGACTCTATCTTGCGCCGAAAGTTGTGGCGCCACCACCTTTGTCCCCAGCCCCTCAGTCCTCTAATCCCGAATTCCCTAACTCCCGTAGTCCCTGTTTCCCCGTCACACCCCATCCCCCCGCCGCAGTGCTATCATGGCGCGTTATTTTGAACGACTTGGAGGATGACTTGAACAAATCCATTCTTTTCGCGATCGCGGCATTGGCTCTTCTTGCGGGGTGCGGACCCCAGAACAACAACTCCGGCATCCCGGTTAAGCCCAAGTTCACCGGGCCGCCTTACCATCTCGCCCTGGCCGCGCCGCCCGCCAAGCCCAACAAGTCCGGCATCACCATTCCGCCCATCAAGTACACGGCCGATCCCAACGCGCCCCAGGACGCGCTCGACAAGAGAGCCATCCTTGTCGTGCGCATCGACACTTCGAGCCTTAAGAGCAAAGGCACGATGGCGATGAACCAGATCATCATGGGCGCGGTCGATATTCCCGGCACCGACGGAGTTCTTTCCGCCGACTACATGGATGTAACCGACCAAAGCCTGGCCACGCTTCTTGAGGAGTACTGCGTCAAGGGAAAAGTGAAGGTCACCGTGGCCCTCACCCGGTCGACACTGTCGAGCACCGCCGGCGACTCCGAAATCGACGATAAGCGCCTGACAGACTGGCTCCCGATCGACCTTGTCTTCAAGAACCCCGTTCCCGGCTGCTAACGAAAGGCACTGACGGGCCCACGCGAAGGTGCGATCTTCAGAATGGCCCAGCCCCTCAGATGCGATCGGGCGGGCGCGGATAGTGCCCTGGATGGGCCCCAAAATGGCCTGTTTGCGTGACAAAATCGAACAAAAATCGACAAAAATCGCAACGGATTTTGATCGATTTTCGCTGATTATAAAAGAGTTATTGTCATTTTTTGACTTTCAAAGTGTATAAAATCACTCCCTCACCTTATTCCGCTCCTCTCAAGACAGCGCACCCGCCAGGGCAATGCTCAATCCAACCTTTGCGATTTTGGCCACCTAAGACAAGTCTAGAGATTCTGCGGAAATAATCGGCAAACTTGACCGAGATTAGAGATCAGGGGTCAAAGATCAGAAAAGACAAGAGTTAGGGCGGACTTTGCAAAGGTGCGGGGTGGCCGGGGGCCTTGACACCGAAAGAAGGGGACTGGGAGGCCGGCGGGAAGGAGAGGAAAGCTGCTTACTTCGCTTTGCGGCACCGTTCCATAATCTTTGCGTGCAGCCGCGCGCTCACTTCGGTGGGAACTTCGTAAATTTCGTGGCAGCGGAAGATCTCGATCGTCTTACGCGTGGTATTCAGAACCACTTCGCAATGGCCGCACTTGCGCAGGTGAGCTTCAATCTCAGTGCGCGTCTCCACGGCGATCGAATCGTCGAGCACATCGTCGAGGATTTGCAGGAACTCGGTACAGGTCATGCTTCAGCTCCGTCTCCGCGTGGCGCGGCGCCCGCTTGAGCAATCGCCGGAGCCTTTCTGCCAAAATAGCGTGTCAGCCTCTCGCGCAGTTGCAGCCGCGCCCGCAACAGTCGCGACTTCACAGCGGGAACGCTCAATCCCAGCGTCTCGGCGGTCTCTTCCGTCGAGAGCCCATCCACGTCGCGCAGCACAAAAACCACGCGAAAGCCCTGCGGGAGGCCCTGAATGGTTTTCTTGAGAATCTCGGCCAGCTCGGCCTGGGTGTAATTCTGCTCCGGATTGGGAGCCCAGTCGGCGAAGTCGCGAGGCACGCTTCCCTCGTCGGTCTGCACGTCCTCGTCCATCGAGACCAGTTTGCCCGTGCGCCGCTTGCGCAGCCGCATCAGGCTTTCGTTCACCGCGATTCGTACCAGCCATGTGTAAAACTTCGAGTTCCCTTGAAATTGATCGAGCTTCTCGTACGCCTTCAAAAAAGCGTCCTGCATTACGTCTTCGGCGTCTTCCCGGTTTTGCGTAATGTGCTGCGCAATCCTGAAGATCTGCCGCTCGTACTTGCGGACCAGCGTGTCATACGCCGCGACATCGCCGGCGCGGACCTGCGCCACAAGGGCCACGTCGGGGTGCTGGTCTTGCTCCGCTACTGGTTGGATGGTTGACATTGAACTTGGTTCCAGAAAGATGCCGCGAAAGTTGCAGGCAGGTTCGCCGCTTGGTGGCTCGGTGCTGGGAATCTCTTCCACCGGACCGGGATGAATGTCGCGGACCGGGAAGCAGGCCGGGCAAAAGATGAGTGTAACGGACGCAGGTCCATCGGGCCAAACTGCACGGAGCCGGTCGTAAACTGTTGCGCGCCGAGCCGATGGTTACGCAAGTGATTCCCCGCGCCGTTCGCTTGCGTCCAATCCGGCATAGAGTGGAACTATGACCTGCTTGCCTTCCCCATCGCGCGCCACAACGCCGATTTTGCGGTCCGCACTCGCGGCGATGGCTGCTCTGCTTTGGTGCCTCGCAATCACGTCGCCCGCGCCGGCGCAATCCACTCCGCTCCCCGCAGCCAGCACGCATGGTCCCGCGCCTGTGTCGAATGCGCATGCGTCGACCAGCGCCAAAGCAGATACCGGCAGCAGCAAGGCCGAAACTGCAAGTCCCGAACCAACGGCAAAGAAGGCTACCGCGAAGCACAAGCCGGCCCATCCGTCGAGCCGAGCGGCGCGCCTGGCGCGGACAGCGCGGCTCAAGCAGGCATTCGTCGCCTCAAAAGAGCTGCAGCCCATGGCCCAGCAACTGGCCACGCTGCGCACGCCGGCGGCCTACGCCGGAGTCGCCGCCTACGCGCACAGCCACACCGGCGAAGCCGCCGCCGCAGCTTACCTTGCGCTTGGCCACGCCTACCTCCTCGACAAGCGCTATGCCGAGGCCGAATCGGCGCTGGCCCAGGCCCGCCGCGCTGACGGAGAGCTCTCAGACTATGTCGACTTTCTCGACGCTCAGTCCAGCCATGCCGCGGGTGACGATGCCGCCGCGGAATCCATCCTGCACGGATATGTTGCCCGCTACCCCGAAAGCATCTTTGACGACCAGGCGCCGGAGCTTGAAGCCAACGTCCTGCTGGCGATGAACAAGTTGACTGCCGCGCGCCAGGTTCTCGAGGCGGCTGCAGGCACCGAAGCCGCGGACCGCCCCGGATTCCAACTCGTCGAGGCCGAGGTAGAGCAGGCGCTGGGCCAGCAACAGGCAGCGGAGGCCGCCTTCAAGCGCGTCTTGCTGGAACATCCCTTGAGCGATGAGGCACAGACGGCGCGCGCCAAGCTCACCGAGACGGGAGCCGAGGCCTCGTTGACTGTGGCCGAATTGCGCAGCCTGGCTGACGCCTATTACAACGCCGGCCATTACGAAGAGGCCTCTGAGCAATTCCAGGCTCTGGCGCGCAAACCGGGCCTCGATGCTGCGACCCTTGCCGGTTTTGCCGTCTCCGAAGCAGCCTGCCAGTTGAAGTTGAAGCGGCTCACTGTATCGGAGGCCAAAGCCTTGCCCGATACTCCCGATGAAAACGGCGCTCGCCGCCTCGACCTGCTGATGGAACTGGCCCGCGACCGCGATGACACCGATGGGCAGAAGCAAATCGTCTCGGAGATGGAGTCTCGATTTCCCCGAAGCCCCTGGCTCGCCGACGCGCTTTTTTCCAGCGGCAACATGTACCTGCTGAAGCGCGACTACCCCACGGCGATCCAGTACTACAGCGAGCTCGCCGCGCAATTTCCCGGTGACAAGAACGCCGCGGCCGCACACTGGCGTTCAGGCTGGCTGAGCTACCGGCTGGGCCTTTACCAGAATGCTGAGCGGATCTTCGACGATCAGATTCGCAACTATCCGGCTGCCGTGGAAACGGTCTCAGCGCTCTACTGGCGCGGGCGCCTCTACGAGACGCTGGACCACAATACCGCGCTCGCCGCGGCGAGCTACCACACCATCGTCCGCGCCTATCAGCACTTCTTCTACGCACAGATGTCGCGGCAGCGGCTCGCGTCGATGGGCGGCACTCAGTCCATATCCCAGCCGCAACTGGATCGCATCCAGCCCCTCCCCCTGCCGCATCTCGTGGACACGTACCCCGAGGACAGCCCCCATCTGGCCAAGGCGCGTCTGCTGGCCAACGCAGGCTTGAACGAATACATCGCGCAGGAGATCAAGGCCGATCCTGACTCCTCATCCTGGAGCGCGCTCGCCGAAGCGCAGATCTACTCCTCCTATGGCGAAGTCTTCCGCGCCGTTCGCTCGCTCAAGCGGGCTTTGCCCGGTTCGGCGTCCGCCTCCATCGAGTCCATCCCTCTGGCCTATTGGCGGATCCTGTTTCCGGAGCCATGGTGGGACACGATCCAGGCCGAGTCGGCTAAGAATAATCTCGATCCCTACCTGGTGGCCTCGTTAATCCGCCAGGAGTCGGAGTTCGATCCCTCCGCGATCTCCCATGCCAACGCCTACGGCCTGATGCAACTGCTGCCCTCGGTGGGGAGAAAGATGGCCCACGAAGAGGGGATCGCTTCCTTCCAGACCTTTCAACTGCTCGACCCGGCCATGAACATCCGCCTGGGAACGCGCTATCTGCGCCAGATGCTCGACCGCTTCGGCGGCGTGCAGGAGTATGCGCTGGCCGCTTACAACGCCGGCGACAATCGCGTGGCCGACTGGCAGGCAGCCGGACCCTATTCGGGCATCGACGAGTTCGTCGAGTCCATTCCATTCACCGAGACGCGGGAGTATGTCGAGGCCATTCTGCGCAACGAGGAGACTTACAAGGCGATTGATGATTTCGCACGCTCCCACGCCGCCACGGCCACTGCAGCTTCTCGATAACCGACTACGGATTCCATTTCGGGGGAATCCCACTTGCAAATGCCGAGCTTCGATTCGGATTGACAACTTGGTTCGGTCCGGCAACACTGTCGTAAATCGGACGCATGCATCTAATACTCGTAAGTGTTTCGCAGCCTGCTTTTTTGAAGAAAAAACAGAGCCTGGCGGAAACAGGGTCACGGCTCGGAACCATCAACCCCGGAGGGAACGATGGCAGCCGACTTGAGTTTTCTGGAAGAATGGATCCCCGAACGAATGGACCCAGGAACGATTTTCGTCCTGGAGAATCAGGCCAAACTCGGCCAGGCCCACAATCCCTATGTGGCCGTGATGTCGTGCCCGCGTTGCGGGACGCTGGGGCTGATCACCCGCCGCCAGCTTTGCGCAGGCGAGCCGATGATCTGCGGAGGCGACGAATGCTCCGCGGAATACAAGCTCGATGGCGAAACCATCTGCTACAGATCGGCGCAGTAAGCGCGCTCCGGGCCTGATCTCTGAAACCCGACTCCTGGCTCTCTACTGCTGCAACGTGTAGTCCGCCTTGGTTGTCTTGGCGCCGGTTTGCGCCGGTGTGGGGAGCTGCGACCGGTCCCACCCACCGCCGAGCGCCTGCACCAATTGCACCGCCGACGTCATTTCTTCCACCTGGAGCGCGTTGAGGGTTTCCTCGTTATTCAGCAACGTGGTCTCCGCGATCACAACATCGACGTACGGATCGACCCCGGTGTTGTAGCGCACCAACTCCAGATTGAGATAGTCCTGCGCGTCCTTCACCGCCTGCTGCTGACGGAGAATCTGCTGCGAGTAGGTTCGCGTAGCCACCATGTAGTCTTCCACTTGCTGGAAGGCAGTGAGCACAGTTTGCCGGTAAGTGGCCAGGTCCGCGTTGTATTGAGCAGTGTATTGGCGCAGTTCCGCGCGATAGAGCCATCCGTCGAAGATCGTCTCGGAAACCGATGGGCCAATCGACCAGATTCGGCTCGGCCAATTGAACAGACTGGTCAACGTTGAGCTCTGGAATCCACCATCCAAGCCGATCGTCACTTGCGGGAAAAACGCGCCGTAACCGATTCCGATGACCGCGTTCTCCTCGGCGAGTGTACGCTCGGCCGCGGCGATGTCGGGCCGTCGTTCCGCAAGCTGGGAGGGCACCCCGGTGGGAATGGAAGGCGGCTTGTAAAGCAACGGCTTCACGGGAATGGAGAAATCGGTCGGAACCTTGCCCAGCAGCACTGCGATGGCGTGCTCATATTGCGCCCGAAGCAGGCCCACATTCGTTGCCGCCGCCTCCGCCGACTCTACTGTCGTCTTGGCTTCGGCAACCGAGATGTAATCGCCGACGCCGGTGTCATATTGCGCTTGCGTGTAGTCCAGCGATTTTTGTTCGTCCGCCACGGTCTGATTCAGAATCTGCTGCAGCATATCCTGGCCGCGAATCTCGAAGAAATATTCCGCCAGGCTGGCCTGCTCGGTGAGCTTCTCCGTTTGAAGATCGGCGGCGCTCACCTGCGAGGCATACTGCGCCTCGTGCACTTCATTGCGAATTTTGCCCCAGAAATCCGGCGTCCACGAAACGTCGATCGGCGCATTCCAAAGCGTTGATTGCTTGCCGACGTTGGCCTGGGTGGAGTTGCTCAGACTTCCCGAACTCTTCGACCGGCTCCACGTAGGATTCGCGGTGATCGTCGGCCAATATTGCGAGCGAGCCTCGGCGATCGTTGCGCGCGCCGCCATGTAATTCTCGAAGTACTCCTTCAGATTCTGGTTGTTGATATTGAGCTGTTCTTCCAGTGCGTTCAGTTCCGGATCGCCAAAAATCTCCCACCAGTTGCCGCGAATCATCGCGTCCTGCGGGCTCGCCACCTTCCACCCGTCGGTGTCCTTGAAGTTGACGGTGGACTCCTTGTAATTCGGCGCTGAAGCGGCCGGCGGCGCGGGTGCGTGATACGGCGGGCCGACGCGGCATCCGCCAAGCAGCGCCACGAAGCTCAGCGCACTGGCGGCGAATAAAATCGGAATTCGGTTTCCAGGCTCAAACATGGTCAATATCCTTCATTACGACGCCGTTCCTTCTGCCGTTGCCGGAAGTGTG
>CAYYKV010000033.1:0-21500 GCA_964468605.1 uncultured Occallatibacter sp.
GATTCACGCACATGAGCTGCGAGCTGAAATCGAGGTAACGCTTGCCCGCGCCGTCAATGAACCAGCAGCCTTCGGCGTCAGCAATGTAGAGCGGTTTCCAGGTCTTCTGGAAGCGCCAGGTGCCGTAATTATTCTGGCGCGTGAGCGAGGAAATCTGCTCGGCAGTGAATGTTGCGGGCGCGGAAGTTTCAGTCATGATTGGCGACCTCCGAAACGGATGCAACCTATCCTAACACTCTGATCGCATGGAGAATCCATGCGAACTATGGGCTGCAACGGTTTGATTGAGTAGTGGATTTCGGTGGCGCGAGCTGCAGCAGGATTTCGGAGGTTCCCGTTGACGAACAAGGTTCCGGCGGCGTGATTCTCCGGCTTTTCACGGAGGGATCGCCGGAACTTCATTGCTTTGCCCTCATGATGCTCACAGGTCACGTTGCGGAACGGAGTTCTTCGGCTCCGGAGGTGATGCGATGCGTGTGCTCTGGCCGACGATGGTGGTTTTCACAGTGATGCAAGGCGCAAGCTACGCGCGCTCGGAGCCACCGATGCCGGCGGGGCAGTTGGTTCGCGAGGTGGTCTACAACGAATTGAACGATCACTCGCGGCACGGCTATTGGCGGTACTGGGTGGAACACCGGTCGCAGACGGGGACGCGGCTAGAGGAGCAAATAGAAACCTCCGAGGGGCCGGTGGCGCGGCTGGCGCTGAGCAATGGACGCGCGTTGACGCCTGCGGCTGAGCAGCAGGAGCAAGAGAGGCTGGAGCGGCTGCTAAGCTCGCGCGACGAGCAGGCCAGACAACTGCGGCAGTACGACGAGGATGAGCAACGGATCGGGCGGATTTTGGCGCTTTTGCCGACCGCGTTCGTCTACGAATACGACGGCGAAGAGAATGGTTGCTACCGGCTGCTGTTCCAGCCCAATCCCGCGGATCAAGCGCACAGCATTGAGGAACGAATCTTCCACTCCATGAGCGGGACCTTGTGGGTAGACGCGAGGTCGAATCGGCTGGCCAGGCTGGAGGGCCGGATCGATGAGAATGTGGACTTCGGTTTCGGGATTTTGGGCAGGCTGTACAAGGGAGGGTGGTTCCGGCTGGTGCGCCAACAGGTGAGCGCGACCGACTGGAAGACGGAGTCTCTCGAAGTGCACATGAACATCCGTGCGCTCCTGGTGAAGACATTTGCGCGAGAGACCAGCGAGGTGCGCGGGGGATTCGTTGCGGTCCCCGCGGGAATGAGCCTCGAACAGGGGCTGGCACTTCTGAATCAAGACCGGGCCGGGAATGAGGGACCGAGCGGGAGCCAACAGCGCTCGTACGGCGGGAACGGGCTGCTGGCTTCAACGGATTCGACGCTTCACCGGTAAAGCAGCTTCTGGCGCAAATGTCCGAAAATCGGACGAGAATGGTGAACGAAGATTAAAGACTTTCCCTTCCTTGTCGATAAGAAGCCACAGCAACCGGGACGTGAAGATGGAGATTGCCCCCATTCCGGGAATTCGCGCTTTGCCTGCCGTGAGGGCGGCGCAGGCGGAGATTCGGCCGTCCATCTTCGACATCGACGCTTCGGCCAGGCCGGGCGACGACGGAGAGCAGCGGAACAAGAGAAAAGCCGCGGGCGCTGAGGAAAACGAAGAAGACGATCTCGGCCTTGAGGGCGAGGCGGCTGCGGGAGCGGAGCCCCTTGAAGCGGCGCTACCGAAGCAAGTCGATTATTTCGCGTAAATCAAGACGCACGAATGAACGCCCAATTGGATGAGACTTGCAGATGGCTCGCGGGTTTCAAATTGCCGTAGGGTTTGAGTGCAGGGATTGGCGCGTCAAGCGGTGACTGTCTCGCGCAGCTTGTGTTCCGCATAGAGAGGATCGGGCTCGGGGAGAGCTTCGTTCTCGGCGAGCCGCAAAAGCCTGTGAAGATAGGCGCGCGAGATGGAGAGGCTGCGCGCAGCCAGGGTCTTGTTCCCGTTGTTTTCGCGGACAGCGGCGACGGCGAGGCGGATCTTGTAGTCGCGGAGCTGGCGCTCGAACGAGCCTGATGATTGATAGTCGGCGATGTCGACGATCTGGTCGAAGTCGGCGGCATCCTCTTCCGGTTCCTGGGCCTTGAGGTTCAAGTCCTCGGCGCGGACCACGCGGCCGGGAGCCAGGATGATAGCGCGCTGCATGACGTTTTCAAGCTCGCGCACATTGCCCGGCCAGGAGTAGTTCTGGAGCATCTCCATGGCCGCCGGCTCGATCGAGTCCATTGGCTTTTGGAAGACGTTCGAATAGTGGCGCAGAAAATGGCCGGCGATGAGGGGAATGTCCTCTGACCGCTCCTGGAGCTGTGGCGAATCGATGCGCATGACGTTGATGCGATAGAAGAGGTCCTGACGGAATTTGCCTTCGGCGACCAGCTTGCCGAGATCCTGGTGGGTGGCGAAGATCAGGCGCGCGCGCAAGGGAATGAGCTTGTTCGAGCCGAGGCGGCTGAATTCCATCTGCTGCAGGACGCGAAGCAGCTTGACTTGGGTGAAGACGCTTAGGTCGCCGATTTCATCGAGGAAAAGTGTGCCATCCGCCGCCTGTTCGAAGTAGCCTTCGCGGGAGCCGACAGTGCCGGTGAAGGCGCCTTTCTCATGGCCGAATAACTCGGCTTCAATGAGGGTCTCGGGAATGGCGCCACAAGAGACGGCGACGAAAGGTTTGTTGGCACGGCTGCCGAGATTGTGGATAGCGCGGGCGACGAGTTCCTTGCCCGTTCCGCTATCGCCGGTGATCAGAACAGCGGCGTTGAGACTGGTTACGCTGCGCACCAATTGATAGACGCGCTGCATGCCCGGGCTCGATCCGATGATGCGGTCGCAATTGCCCGGCTCCTCGATGCGCTGCTGTACGCTGTGTAACTGCTGCTTCAGCGACGAGGTTTCGCAAGCCCGGACAAGCATCGTCTTGAGGTCGCGAATCGATGGCGGGCGGCGGCAGAAACCGAATGCCCCGGAACGAACAAGTTCGAATGCGGTCGAACGCAGGCTGTCTTCGGCCATCAGGATGGACGGGACACTGGAGGCGATCATGCGCCGGGCAAATTCAATCCGAGTTTGCAACTTGTCCTGGGAGGAATAGAGGTCGAGGATCATGACATCGCAGTCGGGGGCGGACGTGAGAGCGTCCGTTCCATCTCCATCCGGCTGGAGCAGGACCTCGAAGTCCTTACCAAGGGCAGAAGAAAGGAGCGGGTGCAAAGTGCGGTCTTCCGAAAACAGTCCAATTCTAGTCATTGGCGGGCGATCTATGATCTCGCCGATAGCTCGACGCCATTTAATGGGCTAGGGCGATGTGAGTTCATCATCGGCAAATGGAGACGAAGGGAACATTCCTCTTTCGTGCTACTAAAGATCAGACCTTGGTAAGGGTTCTGAAGCGGAATCGGGCAGCTGAAGCGGAGCTGCGAGAACGTGGCGAAGAATCCAGCCAGCGCCAGCCAAGGAACAAAACGCGCTGTCGGCTAATAAATTCTATATATTCAAGCACTTCATGGTCCTCTCGAGTTCACGATCAGCCACAGACCGCGTTCGCAATCGAACGAGACGATTTGGCCGTGATTTACGGGAGAGACGGCAATTTTCGGAAGGTAATCCGATCGGGTGCGCCGGGAGATTGGTGCATGCGAGCCCCGAGCTGGGAGGACACGAGCCGTTGTCTCAGAACGAGACATGAATTGCTGAGTGCTTTCTCACTGAGGTTTTGGGCAGCAGATCAAATTTTACATAGGACAGGCTGATTTGACCTTCGTAACTAGCCTCGTAATCTTCTGATTTAGCAATGAGTTACGGCGGTCATCGAGGCAATAGGAGGAGGACGAGGAGGTGTATACGGACCACTTCAGAGGAAAGCCTGGGTGTAAACGAACGTGGACACCAGGTAGGGCATTTTGCGCACATCCATCTGAATCGACATGGCTTCAGGCCAACCGGAGTTTGGCGCAGGAATTGCTCTAGTGGGTGTGTGGTCCTGCAAGTCGTTCAGGACAAGGAGCTCTGTAATGCACTCGTTCGCCTGGTGGCCCACCGTCATTGTTCTGGCGGTGGCTACCTTCACAGATCTTCGCAGTCGGCGGATTCCGAACTGGCTTGTGTTTCCTTTCTTTGGCTGTGGGCTTGTGGTTTCGGTGTGGCTCCACGGGTGGCAAGGTGCGCAGCAGAGTCTCTCCGGGGCGGGACTTGGGCTGCTGATCTACGGGTTCCTGTTCTGGATGGGAGGAATGGGCGCGGGCGACGTAAAACTTTGCGCTGCGATTGGAGCATGGATTGGACCATACCAGTTGATTTTGGCGCTGGTGATGACCGGCGTCGTGGGCGGACTGATGGCACTGGCGGTGGCCGCGTGGGGCGGATTCTTGAAGGAATTATTTCAACACACCGGCGATCTGATGTTCAGTGCGCAAGAACGTGGGGAAGCGGTTTTGAGCAATCCGCGACGGCGCAAGATGCCGTATGCGCCGGCGATTGCGATCGGGACATTGATTTCGTTTTTCGCACGTTGAAGACGGAGCTAGACAGTGTCGAGCTCGGAGCAAGCCAGGTATCAACTTCCGGCTGACTGGGATGCTGTGCCAGCCAGTCATCGCGCATACCGCACAGCAAGGAGCGAAAGCAACGTGGCCACGAATCAATCCCCATATTCGAGCAGCTCGTTTCCCGATTCGATCGGCGTCGAGGATCTCTCCATCGCGGTGATCAGCCCCAGCGAGGAGCACCGTCTGGAAGCCATGCAGGCGATGAATGGATGCGCGGGCTCCTATGTCAGCGAGTTTTCAAACTATACACCGGGAACAGGCGATCTTCCCGCGACGCTGGATGAGGAATTCGACGTCATCATCATCGATCTGGACGGCGACGCAGAGTCTGCCCTGGACCTGGTGGAGAGCATCGGGGCCAACGGCACAGCGACGGTGATGGTGTATTCGGAAACCTCGGATCCGGAGTTGCTAGTACGCTGCATGCGCGCTGGCGCGCGCGAGTTCCTAACGCTTCCATTCTCGCCGGACGTGATGGCTGAGGCCTTGGTTCGTGCCGCAGCGAGGCGGCCATTAACGCGGCCGCCGAAGAAGGCGGCAGGAAAGCTCTATGCCTTCATGGGCTCCAAGGGTGGGGCCGGGACGACGATGCTGGCCTGCAATTTTGCCGTAGCGCTGGCCAAGGAGTCGGGTGAGAAGACTCTGCTGATCGATCTCGACCTGCCGCTGGGCGATGCAGCCCTGAATATGGGAATCAATGCGGAGTTCTCGGCCATCGATGCTTTGCAGGAAGTGGATCGGTTGGACGCGAAGTTTCTGGAGCATCTTCTGGTAAAGCACAGCTCGGGCCTGTGGGTGCTGGCGGCGCCGGGACGGTTTGTACAGTATCAGAGTGACAACGAGGGCATCAACCGGCTTTTGCACATTGCTCGACATGAATTCGACAACGTGGTCGTGGATCTGGGGTCGAGGCTGGAGCTGATGGGAACAACGGCCTATAAGGAAGCGACTACCGTGTACCTGGTGACGCAGGCAAGCATTCCGGAATTACGCAACTCCAACCGGCTCATCACGCAGTTCTTCTCCGCGCCATTGCCCAAGCTGGAAGTGGTGATCAACAGATTTGAATCGCGGGTGCTGGGGGTGTCGGAGGAGCACATCACCAAGGCGCTCACCAGGGCGGCGCATTGGAAGATCCCCAACGACTATGAGTCGGTGCGGAACATGCAGATCAGCGCCAAGCCGCTGGTGCTCACGGACTCGGCCATCTCGCGGCAGATCCGGAAGATGGTAGATGCGGTGACGGGAAAGAACGAAACCACGGCCAAAAAGAAGAAGGCATTCAGTCTTTTTGGATGAGGACATTTAAAAGCAGAATTCCCTTACTGGAGCGAAGGTAAAAAGTGGAAATACTCAACTTGGAATCGTACAAAGCCGAGATTCATCGGACGCTGATCTCAAAGCTGGATCTGGAGAAGCTTTCGCGCGTGAACTCGAGCCAGGCGCGCCAGGCGGTCTCAGGCCTGGTGAAAGAGATCATGTCGGATCAGCGCGTGCCGCTGAACTTCGACGAACAGGAAAAGATCCACGCCGAGCTGCTGGATGAGGTGTTCGGGCTGGGACCACTGGAGCCGCTGCTGAGGGATCCGAAGATCTCCGACATTTTGGTGAACGACAAGGACCACGTGTTTGTGGAAAAAGGCGGACTGCTGCAGAGGGTGGATACATCGTTTCGCGACGACAGGCATCTGATGCAAATCATCGACCGGATCGTTTCGCGCGTGGGCCGGAGAGTCGATGAGTCATCGCCGATGGTGGACGCCCGCTTGCCCGACGGCTCGCGCGTGAACGCAATCATTCCGCCGCTGGCGCTCGATGGTCCGTCAGTGTCGATCCGGCGCTTCGGAACCGGACCGCTGGCCGCCAACCAATTGGTGCAGTTAAAGAGTATTTCGGCGGAGATGATGGAAGTGCTTTCGTCGGCGGTGCGGGCGCGCATCAGCCTTATCGTCTCGGGGGGCACGGGCGCCGGCAAGACGACATTCATGAATATCCTGTCGCAATATATTCCCAACAACGAGCGGCTGGTGACAATTGAGGACGCGGCCGAATTGAGGCTGGCGCAGGAGAACATCGTGCGCCTGGAGACGCGGCCGCCGAACATCGAGGGACAGGGCGCGATCCGGCAGAGGCAATTGCTAATCAACGCCCTGCGTATGCGGCCCGACCGGATCATCATCGGTGAGGTTCGCGGCGAGGAAGCGTTTGACATGCTGCAGGCCATGAATACCGGCCACGAAGGTTCAATGACTACCATTCACGCGAACACGCCGCGTGACGCGCTGTCGAGGCTGGAGTCGATGGTGGCTATGACCAACATGAACCTGCCGGAGAAATCGGTGCGGCAGCAAATGGCTTCGGCCATCACGATCGTGGTGCAGGCCACACGTATGAGCGACGGCACCCGCAAGATCACCAACATATCCGAGATCACGGGTATGGAAGAGAACGTGATCAGCATGCAGGAGATCTTCACGTTTGAGAAGAAAGGCATCGGCCAGGATGGCCGCGTGATCGGCGTGTTCAAGCCCACACGCATCCGACCCAGGTTCCTGGAGAGACTGCGCGTGTCGGGCGTGATCCTGCCGCCGAGCCTGTTCGAGCGAGAAACGCCGGTCAACTGAGAGGAAAGGAGGGAATCGAGATGGGATTGATTATTGGTCTGGTCTTCGTGGGCGTATTTGCGTTAATCGCGATGCCCTTGGCGGCAATGGGACCGTCCAACAACGCCAAGCAGGCGCTTGCCACTCTGGACTCGGCGATTAAAGTCGACCGGCGGGAATTGCTCCCGCAGAAGCTGAATGTACGCAAGAACGAATTGCTGAGCACCATTCCCTGGCTGAACCAAAAGCTGCTGAATTTCGAACTGACGCCTTATCTACGCAGAATGCTGAGCCAAGCCGACTTGAATTGGAGCGCGGGACGGCTTCTGTTGTTTTGCGCCGCCGGTTTTGTGATCCCGGCCTATGGGCTTCTGCAGGCGACCGATAACCCCCTATTAGCGTTCGCGACGGGCGTAGTGCTGGGCGTGATGCCGTTTGGCTTTGTTCTGGTCAAACGCCACAGACGCTTCGGAGCGTTCGAAAAGCACTTGCCCGAGGCACTGGACCTAATGGTCAGCGGACTGCGTGCCGGGCATAGTTTGCTTGCTGCGATGGCCCTGGTGGCGCGCGAATGCCCGGAACCGATTTGCGGCGAATTCAAGATTTGTTTCGAGGAACAGAACTACGGCCTGGAGATGAAGGCCGCGCTGGAAAGCCTGATCACGCGGGTTCCCTTGCAGGATCTAAAGATCACGACGACCGCGATCCTGATTCAGAAGGAGAGCGGAGGCAACCTGGCCGAAGTACTGGACAAGACCGCGTATGTCATCCGGGAACGTTTTCGGTTGAAACGCCAGATTATGGTTCACACCGCGTCGGGACGTCTCACCGGCTTGATTCTCACCCTGTTGCCGGTTGTGCTGGGCGTGGCCATTTACTTTATCGATCCGGGAATGATCAGCATCCTTTGGCATCGCCCCATTGGCATCAAGCTGATGTGGCTGGCCGCCGGTCTGATCGCGGTCGGCGGGTTTGTAATTTACAAGATCGTCGACATCGACGTGTGAGGGAGAACCATGACTTTTGCAATTCTGGCATTCGCGGCTGTGTTCGTGCTGATCGGTAGCATCGGTGTATTGATGTTCTATCGCGAGGCTGCGCTGGATCGCATCAGCCAGGTAATCAACCCGCGGCGCAAGGAGAAGACGCTGGTCGAGACCTTCCAAAATACCGGGTCTTCGATCGGCAACGTGGTCAAGCGGTTCGAGAACCTCATGCCGAAGAGCGAAAAGGAAGTTTCCGTAATTCGGAAACGTCTGTCGCTGGCAGGCTATCGCAACGAGAACGCGATCAAGATCTTCTACGGCTGCAAGGTGCTGGTACCACTGCTGCTGGGGACCATTGCCGCAGTGAGCGGATTGGCGAACATTGGTCCGTTCTTCGTGTATCTGATAACGCTGGGCGGTGGATTTCTGGCCCCAGACTTCTGGTTGGGCAAGCGCATCGCGGCGCGGCAGAAGAAGCTGACGCGTGGCTTGCCTGATGTTCTCGACCTTCTGGTGATTTGCATGGAGGCGGGACTCAGCCTGGATCAGGCTACGGCGCGCAGCGCGGAAGAGTTGCGCAGCTCGCAGCCCGAGATTTGCGATGAGCTGAACGTGGTTGTGCTGGAACAGCGTGCGGGACGGGCGCGTTCGGACGCCTGGAAGAACATGGCGGAACGCACCGGCGTTGAAAGTCTGCGCAACCTTGTATCGATGTTGGTGCAGACGGAACAGTTTGGAACAAGTATCGCCAAGATGCTTCGCGTTCATTCGGACACGCTGCGCGTGCAGCGCGTGCAAATGGTCGAGGAGATGGCAGGGAAAACTTCAGTGAAGCTAGTGTTTCCGCTGGTGCTGTTTATTTTTCCTGCGTTATTTCTGGTTACACTGGGACCAGCCGCTATCGTGATGGCTGAGTCGTTCAGTTCACTAAGCAAATAACCGAGGCAGGAAGGGGAAAAATTGTATGGATAGCACCATGATTATCAGAGTTGTTGCCGGTGCTTTGGCGGTCATCATTTTGGTGATTCTGATACAGCGCCGCCGGACACGGGTGAAGTAGAAGCCGGAGCGCACACATCCGTGGCTTGATTAGAGATCGCATTTAGCCACGGCGAGGACGCGATGATTCCGTTGCCAAGGGGGCCTGCCGTGCGGACGGCAGATGCCTGAGTGAGGAGCCTGGGCAAGGGGAACAGGTGAAGTGTTCCCTTCGCGGGGTTAACTGCAGGCGAAGAGAAGGGTCGGAGCCGCACATGGAATTGATGGAAAAAGACGATTTGGCAAATGGAACGCAGGGTAAAGAAGGAACTGCGGCTCAGCCGCCAGGGACCAAGATGATGGAATCGCAAACGTTTTGTGCTTACAACCAAACGCGGGAATGTTTTTTAGGTTTGAAGGTAAAGGCCGGCGACCTTTCCTTAAACCATGTGGCACAACCGATGCTAGAGAAGCCGATGAAGTCGGGCGAAGGTTTGTGGATGAAGCC
Organism: uncultured Occallatibacter sp.; assembly: GCA_964468605.1. Classification (GTDB taxonomy): domain Bacteria; phylum Acidobacteriota; class Terriglobia; order Terriglobales; family Acidobacteriaceae; genus Telmatobacter. The sequence goes on from CAYYKV010000033.1 coordinate 9,634, forward strand.
CTTCAGAGGAATCGCGGCGACGGCGATGCCAGCTCCGCTGGATCTGATTTATCTGGACGAGGAATGCCGGGTGATCGATTTGGCGGAATCGTTTCCGACCTTTCAGGTGAGCTCATCGAGCCCGCAGCCGCAGAGCGTGCTGGCGCTGCCGGCGCACTCGATTTATTCGTCGCAGACTCAATCGGGCGATCAGCTTGTGCTGTGCGTCGCAGAGGAGATGGAGCGGCAGCTGGAGAGGCTGACCAATACTCGCGAAGAAGTGGAAGCCGAACCAGTGATTACAGGGGCGGCGGTGCTCCGCGAGAAGCCACTTTGGAGCGGGGGCCCGGGCCTGTTGGAGCTAGAAGACCGCAATGGACACGAGAAGCCGGAGGCTCTGCAGACGCACAGCATGGATCTGACACCTCCAAGCGTGAAAACAAAGAGCCAACTGCGGACCTGGATTGAGCGCTGGTGGTCACCGGATCCGCGAAAGGCTCCGCGGGTCAAGGAGCCCGGATTGGCTGCGTATTACTGGAATGGCGCGGCCCCTGCAGCGCACGGTGTGCGAGATATCAGTTCGTCAGGACTCTATGTGGTGACAGAGGAGCGGTGGTATCCGGGGACTCTGGTTCTGATGACTCTGCAGAGGACCAATCGCGGCGAGGAGTATGCGGAACGGTCAATCGCTGTGCAGTCGCGGGCCGTGCGCTGGGGGCCGGACGGCGTCGGGTTGCAGTTTATTCTCTCCGACGACCAAGACTTACGCCATGGGAAGACCACGATGATGGACGCGGCCAGCAGGGAAGAGTTCGAACTCTTCCTGGCGCAGCTGAAGCTGGAAAGATGATGAACACCATAGAGCTCGGGGAAGTCCCTGGGCAGGCGCGGCCGAAAGGCGATCTCAAGGCCCGCTGAGCCGGGAGGTGAAACGATGAAGATCGGGAATGACCTAAGAAGGATGGGCAATCTGCTTGCCGAGCGCGCAAGACGCGTTTTTGGACGGCACGGCGAGGAGGGTTCGGCCCTCGTCGAGTTCGCGTTGACGCTGCCGATGCTCTTTGGCCTCATATACCTGGGGGCTTCGTTGACTCTGGGCATGTACAACTTGCAACAGCTTGGGAATGCAACCTCATCCACCGCGATGGCTGTTGGAAGTGAAGCCGGCCTGTTTCCGAGTAGCGACCCGTGCGCTTATGCCGAGAGCACGATCACTAAATCGCTGCCGACCTGGACGGTCGCGAATTTCTCGTATTCGCTCACGATCACGAATACGAGCCTCACGACTGATAATTACACGGGAAGCGGAAGTTCATTCTCCTGCAGTTCGGCGCCAGCGATGGAGCCCAATTACCCCGTGACTCTCACCGTGAGCTACACGTACTCATGGCTCGGAATACCTGCGATGCCGTTTTTCAATGCCGGCACCAGCAAGGCGGGCACTTTGTCAACGAGCGAGTCAGCAATACAGATGTGAACGGAGAAAGGCTTTCTATGAGTCGGATTCTGTCTCGACAAGTACGCAGACTCTTGCGAAGTCAGCAAGGCCAATCCATCGTAATGGTAGCAATCAGTGTGACGGCGATTCTGACCATGGCTGTGGCCTCGGCGGAGGTCGGCCATGTCTACTATGCGTACCGCCAACTGGTAACCTCGACGGACGCGGCCACACTGGCCGGAGCTGAAGCCATGTCTGAAGCGCTCCTTAATACCAGTTCGACCGGGGCTTACACGGCGGCAGTGACGGCGGCAGTGAAGCAATTCAGTTCCGTATCACCAGGGGGACTAAACGCCAGCAAATTCCTGACGAATGATGCCATTGCAACACAGACTCTCTTTTGTTCGTCCACCATGTCGTCGGCGCCGTTCAATGTGGAGTGCCAGCTTCCCCCGGGCAGCACGACAGGTTACAACGCGATCAAGGTCACGCAGACGGCGACTGTGAATCTGTGGTTTGGGGGGCTGGTCGGCATGCCGTCGATGAGCCTGACATCCACGGCGACCGCGGCGATGAAGGGTGGAACGAACATCCCGTACAATCTGGCCGTCATCATGGACACCACGGGATCGATGAATAGCACCATACCAGGAGATAAAGATTGCACGACGTCGCAGATTGTCTGCGCGGTTCAGGGTCTCGAGGTGATGCTAGAGAATATGGATCCCTGCCAGCAGAACACAACCTGCAGCTCAGCCACGCCCTACGTGGACGACGTAGCCCTGTTCGTGTTCCCCGCGCCCAGCACATCCTATAGCGCAAACAACTATAAGTCGGAATACTGCGGCACCGGAGCCAGCAGTGTGCCGTACAACTTCGTCAATGTGTCAACGGGGTCCTCCCAGAATCTCGCTATGGAGTCGAGCGGAACAGATGCGGGCGCCTACGAGATCATTCCCTTCAACGACGTCTATCGAACGAGCGATACGTCGACCCTCGCAGTTTCGTCGGCTCTGGCCGAGGCGGTTGCCTACAGCGGTACCGGCTGCGCGGGCCTTTCGGCGCCTGGCGGGCAGGGAACCTACTATGCACAAGTGATTAATGCCGCGCAGGCGCAGCTTGCCCTGCAGCAGAGTTCGAATCCCGGCTCAAAGAACGTTATGATCATCCTGAGCGACGGTGATGCGACTGCATGTAATCTTCAGGCGAACAGCGCAGCCGGCGGGAATTCCGCCTGCACAAACGGGAGCCAGATTATTGCACAAAATTGCCCGGCGCTTAGCTCAACCGGCACCTGCACTTCCGCAACTGCCACTACCGGCACCATCAGTTGCCCGACAGGCGGATGCACTGGCACTCCCCTGAATGGAACCGGAACGCATACAACGAATCCGAATGGCTATCAGTCCCCCACTTACCCTTCGGCGCTGGGCGAGTGCGGGCAGGCTGTTCAGCAAGCGCAATTGGCCACAGCGGCGGGAACGGTTGTCTACACGATTGGTTTTGGGTCGGAGACTACGGGGTGTACAACGGACGAAACGTACACCACAACTGCCGGTTCCACGGACGGCGCAGAGGCGTGGCCGAGCGGTACCTATTCCAGGACGCCTTGCAACGCGATTGCTGCGATGGCTTCCAACACCAACACTTTTTATTCCGACAATTCGGGCGGATGCCCAGCACTCTCGCCGGCAAACGCGAACTTCACGAGCCTTGCCGCTATTTTCCAGGCGATCGTTAATGGCCTCACCTCACCGCGGCTGATTCCCAACGGGACAACGTAGAGAATTTCACCGCGCGGACGGGAACGCGAGAAGTATCTGAAGGGTACAGGCGCAAAGCCTGTACCCTTTTTTGCGATGGCCTGCCGCCAGGACAGATGAGCGGCAGACGGATACGCGCGAGGCAATCGGTCGCACCTTTTTCTTTCTGTTCGCCCAGTTTGAGCTCGCCGTCACTTTAGTACCGTGGTCACCATCCCCTAGCACGAAAGTGCAATTCTCCGATTACTGCGGAACCTAGATGATCACTGAAGGTCCCCAGTGTCTGGGAAGGCCGCCGTGGAGTCAACAAGATCTCGCGGTGACACATTCCAGGACGAAATGGGAGATCACAGTGTGAGTTAAGCGCTTGACTTCCCCAGCAACGCGGCTACGACCTTGAGAGCTTAAACAGCGGGAATTCGTTCTCCTGTACGACGGGGGATTGGGAGATGAACGAATCCGAGTCGTTCAAGGTTCAGGCTGTGAAGTGATGGCTCCCAGTACCGCAAAGCCAGCGTGATGGACCGGTTGGCGCTGCCGCAAAAAGCGGTCACTGCGTGAGAGGAAGGATTAGACCTATGGGTATGAAACGGTTCCTAAATTCATTAAAGCGCCGGTTCCTGAAGAACGAGCGGGGCCAAGCGATCGTGGCCGTGATGATCACGGCATCCACAATCATGGCTCTGTCCGCGGCATCGATTGAGACAGGGCATGTTTACTACGCGTATCAGAAGCTTGTGGCGTCGACGAACTCGGCGGCGCTGGCCGGCGCGGAAGCCATGCCAAACACGACGCTGGCGGAAACCTACGTGACGACCTACAGCGCGCAGTCGAATGGCATGAACGCGAACCCGATGCTGCAGAACGTGACCGCGACACCGGCATTCCTTTGCCTGAGCACTGTGTCGACCAGCCTGAACGTGCCGTGCCAGACCTCATCGGGCGCCACCGGCGGATACAACGCAATGTCGGTGACCCAGACCGCGACGGTTCCGTTGTGGTTCGGCGGACTTGTCGGCATGAAGCAAATGAACTTGTCTTATACGGCGGAGGCGGCCATGGCAGGCGGCCAGAATAGCCCATGGAACATTGCCATCATTCAGGACACCACGGCATCAATGAACGACGCGGACAGCGGCGACCAATGCAATGGAACGCAAATCACCTGCTCACTGCTGGGAATACAAGCGTTGCTGAGTGACTTGTATCCCTGCGGGATGGGCCAAACCTGCACGAACGCCGGAGTCACGCCGTTCGATAGCGTCAGCCTGTTCGTGTTCCCTGCGGTGACGGGTGCGACGGCGCCGGATGATTCGAAATGCCCGCAGGCGGACCCGACGATCGTGGCATACACATTTCCCGATCCGCCCTCCAACACGACACTGCCCTCGGCAGACACGTACGAGGTGACCAGTTTTGCGAACAATTACAAGACGACCGATACGGCGACGAGCCTGAACCAGGCTGCGGGCATCGTGATCGCGGCGGGAGACTCGGGACAAAGCAACTGCTCCGGGATCCAGGCGCCGGGCGGCGAAGGAACCTATTACGCGCAGGTGATCTACGCGGCGCAGGCGGCACTGCTGGTGCAGCAGGCGGCTAATCCGGGGTCGCAGAATGCCATCATTCTGCTGACCGACGGCGACGCGACGGCTTGCGCCTCGAACGCCAACACCGCGGCCGGCGCTTGCGACACGAAATCCGAGCTTGTCGCGTCGGAAGGCACTTTAAATGGAACGGGAACAAAGACCAGCAACCCTTCAGGCTATGAGTCACCCACATACCCATCGGCATTGGGCGAGTGCGGACAGGCGGTGCTGGCGGCGCAGGCTGCTGCGAAGGCTGGGACGACCGTTTACACGATTGGGTATGGCACAGAGACGTCGGGAGGGTGCTTGTCCGATAAGACCTACAGCGCAAGCGTGACGACGGCCGGGGGAACCTGGGGTCCCGGAGACCAGCCCTGCCAGGCGATCGCAGCGATGGCGTCCGCGCAGACGAATTTCTACTCTGATGACGGCCAGGGTTGCGAGGCGACGGCGCCGACCAACCAGAACCTTACCAAGCTGACGGCGATCTTCCGCGCGATTGTGGATAATATGAGCTCGCCGCGGCTGATCCCCGCCGGAACGACGTAGGTCAAGGCGTAGCAACACAACAAGGGACGGAGTTAGGAGGGGTACGGGGAGATCCCCGTACCCTTTTTTGCTGCATAGTTGACGCACACCAACGAATTTATGACGTAGGTAATTAGCCGATAGCACGAAAGTGCAATTTGCAGTAATCAAACAAGGCACGATGATGGCAGAAGTTACCCCTTCCCCAAGAGGTCGCAGGAGTGTCCGCGAGGCCGCACTATGGTATCGCAGAGGGACAAATCCGATGACCTCTTCGCGCTGACCACGCACTCAGAGAACTGTCTCCAAGGTTCATTCGCGTTGGCCGATCCTCCGCGAACCGTTCATTTCCAGAAGAGCAGAATTGCCGCGGGTGCGACTGCACGCGCAGGCAGATCCGTGCGCCGGCACCGTGCGAAGAGGCGCATTGCGTTTCCGTGGCGGGAAAGCACCAGCAATGCTCAAGTTTGCCTTGGCGACGCCGATGGCGCTGCCAGCAAACCATGCGACCCATGTGCCCACAGAATTCAAGTTCAACCCAAAAAGCGACCGAGCGCCGAAGGATTCCGCGCCGAGGCTGCGTGAAAGGAGGAATTTGCAAATGAAACAGTTTGGAATTTCATCAATGCGCAGGTTCCTGAGAAATCAAAGAGGCCAGTCAGCAGTTCTGGTCATGATCGCAGCATCCACAATGATGTCTCTGACCGCAGCATCGGTTGAGGCCGGGCACGTGTATTACGCGTACCAGCGGCTTGTGGCGTCGACGAACTCGGCGGCGCTGGCCGGCGCGGAAGCCATGCCAAACACGACGCTGGCGGAAACCTACGTGACGACCTACAGCGCGCAGTCGAATGGCATGAACGCGAACCCGATGCTGCAGAACGTGACCGCGACACCGGCATTCCTTTGCCTGAGCACTGTGTCGACCAGCCTGAACGTGCCGTGCCAGACTTCATCGGGCGCCACCGGCGGATACAACGCAATGTCGGTAACCCAGGCCGCGACGATTCCGTTGTGGTTCGGCGGACTTGTCGGCATGAAACAGATGAACGTGTCCTATACGGCGGAGGCGGCTATGGCGGGCGGCCAGAATAGCCCATGGAACATTGCCGTCATTCAGGACACCACCTCGTCGATGAACGATGCGGACAGCGGCGACCAATGCAATGGAACGCAAATCACCTGCTCACTGCTAGGTATACAAGCTCTGTTGAACGATTTGTATCCCTGCGGGCTGGGCCAAACCTGCACCTCAAGCACGACCTACGTGGATAGCGTCAGCCTGTTCGTGTTCCCTGCGGTGACGGCCGCGACGGCGCCGGATGATTCGAAATGCCCGCAGAGCAATCCAACAATCGTCGCATACACATTTCCCGATCCGCCCTCCAACACGACACTGCCCTCGGCGGACACCTACCAGGTGACCAGTTTTGCGAACAATTACAAGACGAGCGATACGGCGACGACCCTGAACCAGGCTGCGGGCATCGTGATCGCGGCGGGAGACTCGGGACAAAGCAACTGCTCCGGGATCCAGGCGCCGGGCGGCGAAGGAACCTATTACGCGCAGGTGATCTACGCGGCGCAGGCGGCACTGCTGGTGCAGCAGGCGGCTAATCCGGGGTCGCAGAATGCCATCATTCTGCTGACCGACGGCGACGCGACGGCTTGCGCCTCGAATGCCAACACCGCGGCCGGCGCTTGCAACACAAAGAGCCAACTCGTGGCGTCGGAAGGCACTTTAAATGGAACGGGAACAAAGACCAGCAACCCCAACGGCTATGAGTCACCCACCTACCCGTCGGCACTGGGTATGTGCGGACAGGCGGTGCTGGCGGCGCAGGCTGCTGCGAATGCGGGGACGACGGTGTACACGATCGGTTACGGCGCCGAAACCTCAGGGGGTTGCCTGTCGGACAAGACATACAGCGCCTCGGTTGGGGTGAATGGTGGAAGCTGGGGACCGGGGGACCAGCCCTGCCAGGCATTAGCGGCGATGGCCTCGTCTGCGGCGAATTTCTACTCCGATGACGGCCAGGGTTGCGAGGCGACGGCGCCAACCAACCAGAACATTACCAAGCTGACGGCAATCTTCCGCGCGATTGTAGACAATCTGAGCACGCCGCGACTGATTCCGGCCGGCACTACATAGAATGTGGGCTTGACTTTACGCAGAGAATCCGGTAACAACGTCTGAGAAAACCGGGTAACGACGCGACTCGGCTGATCGAAGGGAGTTCCCCCCGTGCGTATTTCCTGGACGATTGTACTGGCATCGTGTGTTCTCATCCTTTCCGGCTGCTCTGGAGTGCCGGGACCAACGCCAACACAGACAGCGTCCGGCTCCGTTCCGGGAGCGCCGCTGCATGGCATGGTGCACGGCGGGCAGCAGCCGATCGTTGGCGCGCATGTCTACCTCTTCGCAGCCAACACAACCCATTATGGCGATTCGGCCCTCTCGCTGCTGGAAAGCGGCGGCGGCACCAGCGTTGATGGTAGCGGCAACTATTACTACACGACGCAATCCGGAGGCACATTCAGCATCACCGGCGATTTCACTTGCCCTAACGCGGGATCGCAAGTGTACCTTTACGCCGTGGGGGGCGATCCGGGGCTGGGGAGCGGTGCAAATTCGGCCATCGGCCTCATGGCAGCCCTTGGGACGTGCGGCGCGCTTTCGTCTGCGCCCTATGTTGTGCTCAACGAGATTTCGACAATCACGACAGCTTATGCGATCTCCGGATTTGCAACGGACGCGACGCACGTTTCCAGCTCTGGCAGCACGCTGGCGACGGCGACAGATGTCCCGAACGCATTTGCGACTGTGACCAACCTTGAATCGCTGGGCCGGGGCGTCGCGCTTCCCGCGACCCCTAACGGCAACGGGTTAGTACCTCAAGCCGAGATCGATTCACTGGCAGATATTCTGGCGGCGTGCGTGAACTCGGCGGGACCTTTGTCGACGCCATGCGGCACGTTATTCAGCAACGCCATGAACGGGAACTCACAGCCGATGGAGACGGCGACTGCGGCGATTAACATCGCCCACAATCCCGGTGCGAACGTGACAACGTTGCTCGGGCTGGTGCCGTCGAATCTGGCATTCCAGCCGACGCTACTCTATGCGCCAAACGATTTCACGATTGCAATCACATACACGGGAGGCGGGCTGGACGGTACGGGAGTTGCGCCTGGCGGAGTTGCCATCGATGCCGCCGGGAATGTGTGGGTGCCGAACTATGACGCCAGCAGTTTGAGCGAATTCAATTCCAACGGGGTTCCGAAGACCGGTTCGCCTTACATTGCGGCCGGGCTGGACAACCCAACCAGCGTGGCTATTGACCACTATGGCAACGCATGGGTTGCGAACTTTAACGGAGACGACATCAGCGAATTCAATTCCAATGGGTCAAAGATATCGGGTCCTCCCGGATTCACAGGCGGCGGGCTGAACAATCCATACGGCATCGCCATCGACACCACAGGCGATGCATGGGTTGCGAATAATGGCGGCAACAGCCTGAGCGAATTCGAATCCAACACATCCGGCGGATTGGCGATCTCCGGCAGCACCGGGTTTGGTGACCAGGTCCTGGCGGGTCCCGCGGGTATTGCCGCCGACACTTCCGGAGACGTGTGGACGGCGAATTATCTTGCCGGCAAAGCGAGCCTTGCCGAGGCTGTGCCAAGCAACCTGCCGGGTCAGCCGCCCACCGTGACTCTATTCACAGGCGCGGGACTGAACGCCCCTTACGGCGTGGCGATTGATAGCTCGGGCAACGTGTGGGCTACAAACCGAGGCGGCGCCGTCGGCAGCCTTAGCGAATTGACTTCAACCGGGACGGCTGTCTCGGGCAAAAATGGCTACAGCGGCGGAGGCCTAAGCAATCCATATGGGATCGCCATCGACGGCGCCGGCAACGTGTGGGCAGTGAATAATGGCGGCAACTTCGACAGCGTCAGCGAATTCAATTCAGCCGGAACCCCGATCACTGGCGCCAATGGCTACGTAAACTCCGGGATGTTCTCACCGTACGGAATCGCTATCGACGGATCGGGCAACGTGTGGGTATCGTCGAGTGCCAACGGCACCGGCCCCTTGACGGAGTATGTAGGCGCAGCGGTACCTGTGGTGACGCCACTGGCAGATGGCGAAATGTTCCAGGAACTGGGAACGCGACCGTAAGCGAAGATTCTAAACAGTCGTGGAATACGGCAGGCGGCTCGAGCCGGTTACTCGAACTGCTCAGGGATAATCAAGAGAACTTCAACTTTGGCGGACTGGCCGTTTTGCATGGCAGGGCGGAACTGCCACTTCTCGAGCGCGGCGATCACGAACTGGGCCTGAGGGAAGGCTTGCGGGAAGACGATACTGAGCGTTTCAAAGCGGCCGGATTGATTCACGAATCCGTGAACCATCAGCGCGTCAGTATCGATGGAACCGGAATCGAGATTGGGCCGCACGATGTCATAAGGCCAGGGCGCGTCAAGATGGGTAGCTCCGCTGCCTGCAGAGGCGTCGACCGTGCGTGGAAGAGAGTATTGCAACACCCAGCTGTGCGACAAGCCGACATGCAGGTAAACGGTGTACGCGATTCTTCCATTCCAAACGCCGGCTATTTCGGGGTACTGATCGTCAAGCGAGTTTCCGACGATGATGGCACTGAAATGGCCATCTCTGGGGACAGTGAGGGTGGTTGTCGAAAGCTGATTCCCTGCAAGGCTGTCTGGGCCGCTGCCGTTTTCGGGTTCGGGACCCTTCTGGCCGCCATTCGGAGCCGATAAGCCTGGCCCGGACACCTTGAACGCCAGACCTTGACCTGCGCCGGAGCCTTGATTGTTCGGATTGCCGGCTGGACCCGGACTTGCCCCCCCCTGTCCCGGCTTTGCGGAGGAGTTGGGATTTCCAGGCGAGGCGTCCTTCCCCTGACCCGCGAGAACTCCCGGCCCACGCACGACCACACTCTCATTCACCGGCGGCAAGGTTGCAATTCCTTCCTTCATGCGCAGGTTGGATAAGGACAGAATCGAGGCCGGCGTAGGTTGCGCCGTGGATTGCGAGGAAGTGACCGGAGGCGACTGCACCTGTTGCGGAACGTGTACGGCGACGGGGGAAGTCGTGCTTGGGGTGACGATCGGCCTGGGCGTGGGATGAAAACTGGAAGCAACATTGACGTCGGCCAATGTGAGTTCATCATTGGGCCGTTCGACCGAGGGCTGGACGTCGGACGACGCAGGCTTCTGCGGTGGTGGCGGAGTGATCTTCTTGACCGTGATTTTGCTTGGCGACCAAATGACAACCTGAGGCACGGGAATCTGATCGGGGAGCTTGACCGGGTTTTCAATGTCGGGCTGGATGAGCGTCTGCGGGCCCGGAGACGCCTGCGCAACCTCGCGGAGAGCTGGCTCGCTGGCTGAGGGTTTGCCTTGGGAAGCTGGGGTATGTGCGCCGGCGTTGGCGGCGGGAGCGGAAATTCGAGGAGGTGTACGCATATCCTCGGGAATGTCGAGATCGAGCTCCCTTACGCGAAAGTGCTCCGTGGACACTCGGGCAAATGGGGGCATGTAGGCAATGCTGAACCACGCCACAGCAATTGCCAACGTGTGAAGAACGATGGAAGCCCCAATCGAGGTCGGTCGAGGGCCTGAATCAAACTGCTCGGTGAAGAGAGTAACCGTATAAGAAGAGCGCTTCAACGGCTGGATCCCCCGTTAGAGATTCTGGGCAAAGGCCATGACTTTTGGAACATGCGAACGAAGGAATTTTTCCGGGGAAATTCCCAAGTTGGCACATGAAATACGTCGCGGCTATAACACGGAAGATGCAAACGCGACCCCCGATTGCCGAGTCAATTCACGGTAAACTTATCGTGGAACAGCCCCCTTAACGCGAGTGCGGCGAGACGGCGGGCGGGTCCATTGAGGGAGTACATTGCTGCCCTTTTCAGAATCGCTCATTGAGAGGCATTCCCCCATAGCACTTTTGATACCTCATCGATAGATAGCGACGATTCTGATGCGATTTGTGAAGCTTTCAGGGACTACACTGAAACCGCACTGCGCGCCGAACTCGATCAGTATGAATGGAGTGGGCGCGATTTACCGTTATTTTCGGGAAGCAGAAGCGGCGATGCGAGAGGAAACTCGAGGCGGAACGGGAAGACGCAACGGGTGAGGCAAGCAAAGAAGGGCGGAGTTGGCGCGAGCCGGCTCCATCGGTGCAGGAATGAATCGAAGACTGATGACGATCCTTTTGGTTGCAATGGTGATCGCCGGCGGCTGCGCGTGGCTGGTCTATCGCATTGTGAGTAAGGGGATGACGGCGTCGAAGCCGGTGTCAACGACGCAGGTGGTGGCGGCAGCCAAGGACATTCCGCTGGGTGCGGTGCTGACGACGGGTGACCTGACTACGATGACCCTGGGGGGCGCGCCACCCAAGGGCGCGATTCTGAAACCGGAAGATGCGATTGGCCGGGGCGTGATTACGCAGATCGCCCAGGGTGAGCCGATTCTGGACAGCCAGTTGGCGAGTCTTGGGTCCGGGGGCGGATTAGCGCCGACGATTCCGCC
>CAYYKV010000034.1:0-21215 GCA_964468605.1 uncultured Occallatibacter sp.
GGAATTTCCAGGGTACGCGCGATGCGGCTCAGTTCAGTGATGTTCTTTTCTTTCAGTTCTGCGATGGTCATGTTTACCTGCGAATGGACGGGATGTGTTGGAGGGAATGCGGAGCGGGAAGTGCTCCAGAGGAAAATACCGTGCGGGTCACAACAAAATCAGCCGGCGCTGACCAGCTTTGAATCGCCTTCCAAAATCATTTGGAGCGGCGGAGCGCCGGGAAAGAGAAGGCCTCGTTTCGACGGGGAGCTGCCTTGAAACCCTTGATTGAATGAACGCACCAGGTGGCGAAAGACGCCGTTAAGCTGCACGGCGCCTTTCCACCGGATGAGCCGCGGGCGCCTCTTCGGGCGTCTCCGCTTCAGGACTAGCCACTTCAAAACGGCACAAAACTTCGTTTGTGGTGTCTTGCAGCCGTGTATTCGGCTTGTGAAGCTTGCGGGTTGCCTTGCTTGCCAGCGTACAGAGCTGGTAGCGATTGGACACATGAGAAAGTGCCTTAAAAACGAGATCGGAACGCATGGTGTATCTCCTTCTTTTTCAAATAGCCGCACCGAAAAAAGCCGTTGAGCCACCGGTGCAGCCGAGGGGAGCCAATACAGTCGAAGGGCCGCCCCAAATTGCAACTTCCACATCTTAGACGCGCACCGCCTGCCCACAGTTCAAAAACATTTGGAGGGCATTGCACGCTATGAAATGGATGCCATACCGTATCGGATCTGCAGTTTGCGCGCCGGAAATCCAAGCCCGTCTGGCCCTTCCCAGTGCTGCTCAAGAACGCAGCCAAGGCATCAACGGAGACTTCTCTCAAAGGTTTGATGCTGGAAGTGGCTGATGGGCACACCCGGCCGCAATGCGCAACCTGCCCTCTATGGATGGCTAGTGTGAGATTATAGAAAACCTTTAGCCCGGTCAATAGTTATTTCTGGTCATTCTAGCCCATTTGTCGAACGTTTAACGGGCTGGCCGGGACTTCCGTGAAGATACCGACGCAACACAGTAAGTGATTCAATATCAGCAAGATTCGAGGAATGAGCTGCTGAAGGGATGACGCGAGCGGAACCCCTGCGGGGATCCACGGGAAATCGGCCGTGGATGGGTTGAACCCTTTCAGTCACTTGTGGCGCGGGGTGCCGGGTCGCCTGGGTCGGACCAGGGCCGTCCGTCGGGGTCGCTCAGGAGCAGCCGGCCGTTTTCGTCGCTACCGGTGAATCTTGGTTGGAGGCCGCCCTTGCGCCTGGGTGCAGTTGCAATTTGATCGAGGCGGAAGACACCAATTAGGACCATGCCCACAAATGGAGCAGCAAGAAGAAAGGTCTCCCAACCGGATTGAAGAGCAATTCCCTGCACGAGCGCCTCGTCGCATTTCGACCGCGGACGTGAGATGAATCTTACCCGGAATATCGGCTTGGCTGGAGCAGATTAGAACCGATTCAAAAACAAAGGTAATCCCCCGTTTTGGTGAGCGAGTGCACAGCTTACGCACATCTAAGGCCCACAAATACCAAGGGTTGCGGCGGCTGAGGCAGGCGGAGAAAGCATCAGGCCCAATAGCTCCTGTCGAGCGTCCTATATTGAATGGCTTCGGCTAGGTGGGCTACGGAGAGGCCTTCTGCGCCTTCCAGGTCGGCGATGGTGCGTGCGACTTTGAGGATGCGATCGTGGGCGCGTGCGGTGAGGCCTTGCTGCTGCATTGCACGCTCGAGGAGGCGCTCGGCGTCTGCGCTTAACTCGCAGTAGGCGCGGATTTGGCGCGTGGTCATTTGCGCATTGGCGTAGATTTTTTCGCCGTGCTTTTTGAAGCGCTGGCGTTGGCGCTCGCGGGATACCATCACGCGGGCGCGAATTTGGGCCGAGCCCTCAGCAGCCGCGCCGCCGCGGAGCTCCTTATATTGAACGGCGGGAACTTCGATGTGGATGTCGATACGGTCGAGCAAGGGTCCGGAGATTTTAGCCACGTAGCGCTGAATCATGGGCAGAGTGCACGTGCACTCGCGCGACTTGTCATTGAAATAGCCGCACGGACATGGGTTCATGGCGGCGGCGAGCATGAAGCGCGCAGGAAAACTGAGCGTCATGGAGGCGCGGGCGATCGTGACGGTGTGATCCTCAAGGGGCTGGCGCATCACTTCGAGCACGTTGCGGGGAAACTCGGGCAGCTCATCGAGAAAAAGGAGGCCGTTGTGCGCGAGCGAGACCTCGCCGGGACGGGGCACCATGCCTCCGCCGATGAGGCCGGCGTCGGAGATAGTGTGGTGAGGCGAGCGAAAGGGCCGCTGCGTGACAAGGCCCGCACCAGCTTCGAGGACGCCGGCGACGGAGTGAATCTTGGTGGTTTCGAGCGCTTCCTCAAATGTGAGCGGCGCGAGAATCGAGGGTAGGCGCTTGGCGAGCATGGTCTTGCCGGAGCCGGGCGGGCCGATCATGAGAATGTTGTGGCTGCCGGCTGCAGCCACTTCCAGGGCGCGCTTGGCGGTTTGCTGGCCGCGGACGTCGTGAAAGTCCACCGTGAACTGTTCAAGCTTTCCAAGGAGTTCCTGAGTGACTACGGTGTACGGTTCGCGCTGGATGACGCCGACAACCGAAGTGTTGAGCAGATCGAGGACATCGAGGAGTGACGAAACGGGATAGACGTTGACGCCCTCGACCACCGCGGCTTCAGCGGCGTTGGGGGCGGGCAGAATCAGGTTCGCAATTCCCTTTTCGCGGGCCAGGATGGCTACTGGCAACATGCCGGGGATGGGTCGGACGCCGCCGTCGAGGCCCAGCTCGCCGACCATGAGAAAGCGGCTGAGGTCGTTTGAGTGCAAAGCGCCATAAGCTCCGAGAATGCTGACGGCGATGGGAAGGTCAAAGCCGGAGCCTTCTTTTTTGAGATCGGCGGGAGCGAGGTTGATGGTGATGAAGGTGGGCGGGATGGTGTAGCCGGAGTTCTTGATGGCGGCACGGACGCGATCGCGGCTTTCGCGCACCGCGGCGTCGGGCAGGCCGACGGTGTGAAAATGGTCCTGGTCCATGACCACGCCGCTATAGTCCACCTCGACTTCGATGAGGTTGGCGTCGATCCCATAGACGGCCGCACTAAAAGCCTTAAAGAGCATGGCGGAGGGCTGAACCGCGAGTGTACCAAAGGGCGAGCGCCTATGATCTGTGCGCGCGGATACAGGGGTTCAGGCGCGATCGGCGGGAAAGCTGCCGACGGATGCTCCAGGCGCAACGTTCTGGCCGCCGAGGACGATGGCGTGGCTGGCAAGGTGGGCGCCGTCGCCGATCACGGTTGGCTGGAGCCGGATCCTTTCGTAGTCCGCGGCATCGTGCCAGAAGGAATAGATGCGGGTGTAGGAACCGATGATGGCATTCTTGCCGATGGTGATGCCGCCGCGATCGTTCAGCAGCGCTCGCTGGCGGATGACGGCCCCATCGCCTATCGAGAGGTTGTATCCGTAGGTGAGGTCGACGCCGTGATGAATCTTGACGCTGGAGCCAAGGTGCTCAAAGATGTGGCGGCCCAGCATGCAGCGAAATCGCAGGCCCAGCCAGTGATTGAGTCCCAGCGGCGAGCGGTCGAACATCTGCCAGAACCAGAGCAGCGGCTTGCGGCGCGCAAAGCGCTCGCGATCGACTTCAGGAAAGTGCTCGGCTTCCATGGTGACGTTCATCGGGTCGAGGGAGAGATTGACGACGTTGCCGGGCAATTCGGAGGTGAGGGTGAGGTTGAGTTTGCCGCTGTGGGGCCGGCCCAGATAAATCTGCGTCAACTGGTCGCGCACAATCTCGCTGCGGCGCTCCATCGAGCAGTGACGCAGAAACTCCTCGTCAAGAAAACGAATCCAGCGGCGGTAGATTTCTTCCGCTTCGGCGGCGGGGTGGGGAACGACGATCTCGGAGGTGACCATATGCCTTTGAAGATAAATCAGAAGGCAGGAAACGGGGAACAGGAACAGGGATCAGAAAAACAGGGACCAAGGGAACAAGGGAACAAGAAAAGCAGCTTCCGGCTCTTAACTTTTAGCTTTTAGCTTTTCTTGGCGCCGAGCTTTTTGGCGGCGCGGCGAGCGGCGATGGCGTGCATCTCCTTGCCCCAATGGGAGCGGTTGATGCCGATCTGCATGGCCAGCATCATGATGTTGCCCGTGCCCCAGTAGAGCGCCAGCCCTGAGGGGTATTGCCAGAGGATGTAACCAAAGAAGATTGGCGTCATGAAGGCCATCATGCGGCGTTGCGCGGGATCCATTCCGGGCGAGGGAGTGATGTACTGCGTGAAGAACATGGTGATGATGACGATAATGGGCAGGATGTGCGACGGATCGGGTTGAGACAGATCCGGAAGCCAGAACCAGTGCGCCTGGCGCAGCTCGACGGCGTTCTGCAACACGCGAAAGTAGGCGAAGAAGAACGGCATCTGCAGGAGCATGGGCAGGCAGCCGCCGTACATATTCACGCCCTCGGTTTTGTAGAGCGCCATCATCTCCGCGTTCATCTCGTTGCGCTTGGGGTCGTTCATTTTGAGATTCGCGTAACGCTTCTTGATGGCGTCGACCTTGGGCTGAATGCGCATCATCTTCAGCGAGGACTTGGTCATCATTAAGCGCGTGGGCAGGAGGGCCAGATTGAAGAGCGCAGTGAACACGATGATGGCCCAACCCCAATTGGAGATTCCGATGCGGACCATGAAGCGCAGCGCGAGATAAAGCGGTTTGGCGATGATGGCCCACCAGCCGTACTGGATGAGCGATTCAAGGTTGGGCCCGTCGGGTTTTCCATCGGCGCCCATGGCGTGGACGGACTTGAGCACATCGGTTGCCTTGGGACCCGCAAAAAAGCGGAAATGCGTGGTGCCGCTGGTATCGCCGACCGCTAGACCAAGAACATCGGCGGTGATTTTCTTGCTGTTGGGATCGGAAGCGACACCGGGCAGCTCGACAGAGTTGTGCAGAGTGACCACGGTGGTGCGATCTGGCTCGTCGGGCAAAAAGGCGGCGGCAAAGTAGAGATCCGTGACCGCGGCGTACTGGTACGGCTCGTCGATTGTGTTGTTCCCGCTCACCTTCTGAGCGGCTTGAGAGTCCTGCTTGCCGTCGATCGACCACGCAAAGAAAGAGGGGGTCCGATTCCGGGACGGAATCATGGAGGTGTGCTGGAACTCCTCCATGTCGCCCAGGCCGGCGGGCCAGGCGACCAGGGCACGAACCGGAGCGCCGTTTTGCTTTACCTGCGTTGCCACGGTGATGACGTAGCTCGAGTCAAAGCTGATGGTCTTTACAACGTCGAGGCCATTGGCTGCGTAATGAAAGGTGATGGACGCGGGCGCGACCACGAGCCCGGTGGGCGTAGGCTGCGCGCCGGTGACTGTGACCTGGTAAAGCGCCTGATTCAATTGCGAGGTGAGTGCTGAATCGTAGGTGAACAACGACAGGGGAAGGCCGAGGTTCTCCGCGGCCTCGACGTGCGCGGCGGCCAGCGGCTGCACCAGGTCAAGAGGCTTGCCCGTTGAGTCAAGGTATTTCTTCAGGATCCAATGGTCGACTTGCGCACCTCGATTGGTGAACTCGATTTTGAAGAGCTCATTCTCAACTGTAGTGACGGTCTCAATTGAGGCGGCGATTTGCGGCGTGGAGCCAGCAGGTTGCGCGGAGGCTGCGATCGATTTCGCCGGACCCTGCGCAGCCTGTGCTGCGGGCGCAGCCGGCTGTGTTTGAGCTATAGCGGGCGGCTGCTCTTGCGGCTTGGGCTTTTCGAAAAAGTATTGATAGCCGAGAAAGGCGGCGAGCACAACGAGCATAAAGGCCATGGTGGAGCGCATGTCGCCACCACCACCGGCGCCCTGCGATTGCAGATTGGGATTGTGAACTTCGGGCAAAGGAAACTTCCTATCGTCTTCGAGAGGGCAGCCCGCCGGGCAGCCGCTCTACCTATGGTAAAGGTTCGTGGGGGAAAGCCGTTGGCGCTTGAGGGTGCGTCCCGCTTGGGTGATCCGGCCGGGCCGCGACCGAAGGGACAGGATCGAATCCTCCGCGCGTAAACGGATGGCAGCGCAGCAGCCTCCAGACGGCCAGGGCAGAGCCATGCAGCGGGCCGTGAGTGGCGATGGCCATGGCAGCGTACTCACTGCAGGTGGGCAGAAACTTGCAGCCGCCCGGGTGCAGCGAATGCAGGACCGGCGAAAGCCAGCGTTTGTAAAAGGCGAGAAGTGCAAGCAAGATGCGCGTCATGGTGCGGGTGTCAGCCGGGCTTCGGGCGCGGAGAGCTTTACGCCGCGCGCCGCCTGATCCCGGGCTTGTTCAAGAATACGCACAATCTCCCCCTCAAGTTGCGCGAATTCCATGGTAAGCACGCTGCGTCGCGGGTGAAAGATGAGATCGAAGCCCGCAGGCAGCAGATCGACATGGCGGCGCAAAGCCTCGCGCATACGGCGCTTGATGCGGTTGCGCTCATGGGCTTTGCCCATGACTTTGCCGACAGTGAGACCGACGCGCGACGCGGGCGGAGCACTTGCGATTCCAGCTGTTTGCGGCGCAAGGAACCAACTCATCGCAGCAGAATGCCGTTTTCGTCCTGCAGCGTAGGCGCGCAGGTAGTCGGCATGCTTGCGAAGGCGCGAACTCGCCAGGCTTTGGCGCTGGACAGGTTTTGAAGCTGAAGTCATTAGGGAAGGCTCGAACGAAATGTCCGCGCTGCGCGAAAGCTCCAGGTGCAAAGAGCGCAGCGCTTTCATCGAGAAACCGGCCGGAGAATCAGTCGCGATGCCCAGGGCTTACAGAAACTCGCTTGCGTCCGGCGGCGCGCCGGCGGCTGAGCACGGCAGCGCCGGCTTTGGACTTCATGCGCGCGCGGAAGCCGTGCGTTTTCGCACGGTGGCGGCGGTTGGGTTGAAATGTACGCTTGGGCATCGTGACCCGCTCCTGTTTCCGAAAGAAAATCTGCGATTTAGCAGCAATTCCAAGTATAGCGTAGGCGAATTCCGGAATCCAGCGAAGGAGCGTGCTTCACGATGTGGCAAGGAGATGCGAAGTGGAAGTTATGCTGAAAGAGAGCCGCAAAGTTGAAGTGAAAAGCGCAGCATGAGCGCCGCACTTCAGTAACGCGGGTAACCGGCGCACGAAGTTTCACCATCCTTGGTGCAACTCCTCGAGATCGCAGAAAACTTGTGTGAATAGGGGATTGCAACGGTCTCGGTTTGTGCTACTATCGGGACCGTTCCTGAAATTTCGCGTGAAATTTCGAGCGTTCTGCGCTACGAAATTTACTCGACAGCCCCAGTGTTGAATCCTTCGGGGCGGACCAGTTGTAGACAGGTTGACGGCCGCCAGAAAGCAAGCGCAAAGCAATATGCATTGCGCGTGGAAGAAGCCGTTGCCTGAAATTCAGCAAACGAACCGCCCGGCGCAACGCCGGGGGAATCGGCAAGGATTGTACGATGGCATTTGCGACTACGCCGACCTCTGCACTCAATCCCTGGCTCCAGATTCTGGCAGCACTCGAGAAGAAGGTCATCCGTCAATCATTCGAGACGTGGCTCAAGCCCACTCGATTCAGCCATGCATCAGGGCGGAAGCTGTACGTGCGCGTGCCATCACCTGAGTTCCAGCACATCGGCGACAAGTACGGCGACCTGATTCAGGAAGCGATCGATCTTCAGTCGCTGGAGTTCGATGACGTGTGTTTCGTCACCGTCGATGAGGACCCATCGATTCCACCACAGCGCAGGGATGGTGGATTTGGTCCCGTGGCATCGCACGCGCCCACAGCGCCTCCGGCCAACGCCGCTCGCGCGCCCGAGCAGGGCCGGTTCGACTGGTCGACCGCGGCGCAACTCAACCAACGCTACACATTCGATGCCTTTGTGAGCGGCAACGGAAATCAATTTGCGCGCGCCGCGGCTCTGGCCGTGGCGGAGCGCCCCTCTCGCGCCTACAATCCACTGTTTCTTTACGGTGGAGTGGGAATGGGCAAGACTCACCTGATGCACGCCATCGGGCACGAGGTGAAGCGGAGACAGCCCACCGCGAACATCTGCTACGTCTCGGCGGAAAAGTTCACCAACGAGATGATCAACTCCATCCGCAACGATCGCATGACCAGCTTCCGCGACCGTTTCCGCACGGTGGAAGTGCTGCTGATCGACGATATCCAGTTCATTTCTCAGAAGGAGCGTACGCAGGAAGAGTTCTTCCATACGTTCAATGCGCTGCATGAGAGCATGAAGCAGGTGGTGATCGCATCGGACCGCCCACCCAAGGAATTGACGGAGATTGAGGAGCGGCTGCGCTCGCGTTTCGAGTGGGGATTGATCGCAGATATTCAACCGCCCGATCTTGAAACCAAGGTGGCCATCCTGTTGAAAAAGGCCGAGAGCGAGCAAGCTCAACTGCCGACCGATGTAGCTCTGTTCGTTGCTTCAAATGTGCGCACCAACGTGCGCGAGCTGGAAGGCGCGCTGGTGCGGCTGATCGCATGGTGCCAACTGAACCGCATGGAGATTTCTCTGGCGGCAGCGCAGCAGTGCCTGAAACAGTTCATCGATATGCAGGTGCGTAAGATTACTATCGAGGCGATTCAGCGCGCAGTTGCGGAGCAATTTGGCATGCGTGTCGCGGACCTGAAGCAGAAGAACAACTCGCGCAATGTGGTCGTTCCGCGGCAGATCGCCATGTACCTGGCCAAGCAGATGACCGAGGCGAGCCTGCCGGAGATCGGGCGCCAGTTCGGCAACAAGCATCACACCACGGTGATGCACTCGATCGGCAAGATCGACGAGCAGCGCCGGACGGACAAGGACCTGCATCGCACCCTGACCAAGCTGCAGGATGTATTGAGCTGCTAAAGGCAGTGGTTAGTGGCTAGTGGTTAGTCGTCGAGAGACGGAGGGGAGCCGCCTGCGTCGGCAATGGTTGATGCATTGCCGCAGCGATGGGCGGCTCTTCCTTTTTGCGATAAACTTCCTGCGATATGAAGCACCCAGATTCTCGACGGTTTTCCGTAATGAGGGTTCCGATGCGATGGCTGGCGCTGGTGGCGATTGGCGCACTGACTCTGGGCGCAAAGGCGCAGACCCCAATCGACGTGCAGCCGGTAAAGGAACTCAAGCCTACCGACACTCTGGCAACCTGCGCGTACAAGCCGGTTATAAGTGAAGCGCCTTTCTACTCCCGCCTCAGCGAGCCGGAAAAGACCAACGACACGGCATTCGGCGGCAACTACACCATGCACGGCAAGACCGGCACATACGTGGCGTGGTTCGGGATCGTGCGCGGTATTACGCCGCCGGCGCAGAACGGCGGGGATGTGACGCTGCTGGTGCAGCACCATTTTTTCGACGGCATGACGGATTGCCACATCATGCTGGTGGCAAAGAGCGGCGACGGCGACTTTGTGGCGAAGCTCAAGGTGGATCCCGCACGGATTCCGGCGCTGGCGCTGGTGCGTGTTTACGGCAAGGTGACCAGCGAAACCGCGCGCGTGCCGGAGGTCGCCGTTGAGTATATTCGCGTATGGCCGTGGATGACGTTTACCTTCACCGACCTGGCCGGCGAGGACCACAGCAATCCGCGCTGGCAGAAGTCGTCCAGGGTGGGGCCGTCGGATCGGATTTATGTTCCTTATCCCAACGAGAATTACTATCTCAATGTGCTTGGCGATCCCGCAGACTTCGGACTGAATCTGCTGCCGGAGTGATCGCGGGGGCCCTGCAGCTGGTACTTTGCACAGTGGAGCGCATCCAAAGAACCATGGAATATCGACTGCTGGGAGGCTCAGGCCTCAAAGTTTCCGCGTTGAGCTTTGGCACCGCGACGTTTGGCGGGACTAACGAGTTTTTCAAAGGGTTCGGCGAAACCGAGGTCGAAGAAGCACGGCGGCAGATCGATCTCTGTTTTGAGGCCGGCGTCAACCTGTTTGACACGGCCGACGGATACTCTGAAGGACGCTCGGAAGAGATCCTCGGGAAGGCTCTCGAGGGTAAGCGGGACAAGGCGTTGATCTCGACGAAGTCGGGATTTGCGACGGGCACAGGGCCGAACGACGAGGGTTCTTCTCGCCATCATTTGCGGCGCGCGCTCGAGGCCAGCCTGCGGCGGCTCGGAACGGACTACATCGACATTTACCATCTGCACTGCTTTGACGCGATGACGCCGATTGAAGAGGTGCAGGACACGCTCAACCAATTTGTCCGCGAGGGCAAAGTGCGTTACATCGCCTGCTCAAATTTTTCAGGTTGGCACCTGATGAAGTCGCTGACCGTGGCCGACCGCTATGGCTGGACGCGATTCGTCGCGCACCAGGTGTACTACTCACTGATCGGCCGCGAGTACGAGTGGGAGCTGATGCCGCTGGCGCTCGACCAGAAGGTCGGCGCGCTCATCTGGAGCCCGCTGGGCTGGGGGCGCCTGACCGGCAGGATCCGCCGAGGCAAGCCTGTGCCAGACGTAAGCCGGCTGCACTCGATTGCCGATGCCGGACCGCAGATGCCCGACGAGTATCTATACACGGTTGTCGACGCTCTCGACAAGGTTGCGGCGGAGACAGGGAGGACGGTGCCGCAGGTTGCGCTCAACTGGCTTTTGCAAAGGCCGACGGTCTCATCCGTCATTGTGGGCGCGCGGAACGAAGAGCAATTGCGGCAGAATCTGGGCGCGGTGGGCTGGAAGCTGACTGCGGACCAGGTGGCCGCGCTCGACAAAGCGAGCGATCGTGAGTCTGTCTACCCCTACTGGCACCAGAGAAAGTTCTTTTCGAACAGGAATCCGCTGCCAGTGTGAAAGAACAATGGTTAGTGGTTAGTGGTTAGTGGTTAGCGGTAGGCGATTAGAGTGATGATGGTGGCGTTTGACGACGTTGTGGCCGACGAACCATCCGAGGGCGCCGCCAAGCAGCACGTCAACGGGAAAGTGCTCCTGGCCGAGGACGCGGGTGAGGCCGACGCCTGTTGCACCGGTGTAGAGAAGGATTTGGGCCCAACGGGATGGATATTCGGCGGCGAGCGCTGACGCGGCTGAAAATGCAATGAGCGTGTGGGAAGACGGGAACGCGGAGTCGACGCCTGCGCTTGTTTGAAAGAACTTCCCTCTAGCATTGTCCTGATAGGGGCGCTCCTGCCAGAAGACCAACTTCAGGCCCTGCTCCACGACCACTCCATCCAACATGGCCTCTCCGCTGAGGATTCCGGCCTCGCGCGCGTGGTCGTCCTGCCGGAATTGGCCGAATCCGTACAGCACAGCCGGTGTTGCAACCAAGCTGTATACCATCGCGTTCGAAGCGTTGATGTTCGCCTGGTTGAAGCTGGGATTCCTTGAAACTACCAGCGTCATGGCGTAATGATCGGTGCCAAGAGCCATGCCGGTGGCGGCGGCTAGAGGAACAATCCATTCGAGGTCGTGGGTGCGCAAGTCTCTTGGGCTGGTCCAGATGGCTGCCTGATCACGGAGGAAATTGCGCGGCAGGTTGCGGATCGATACATCGTCTTGCGAAGGAGGTTGTGGGGATGGAGCGTCGGGAAGCGACGCGCTGGTAATCGCGCTGGCAGCAGGCGGGGGTTGGGCCTGGACGCAAAGCCCATGACTGAGTGCTAACGCGGCGAGAAACGACACGAAGGCGATGTAGCGGCACATAGGCGTTGAGATGGGGATAATCCGGTTTTCTTGCATGGACTCTTGATTTGGAACCGGCAGGGCCGGGCTGTTTACCATCCGACTATTTCAGGCGGATGAATGTCAACGGAATTGAGTGCATTCTCTGAAGGAAGGACGTGAAGAGGCCGATGGAGGCATCTTCGCTTCGTTTGATGCCTGCGCCGCTGACGTGCAGATTGAATCTGACCCACAAAGGTCAGAGGATTTGCGGAGGATTCCTTAGGTAGATGTCGACGTAGTCGAGATAGTTCTGCGCGTATTCACGGATGAGATCGCGATCCTTGTCAGTAGTTTCTCGGCGCTGCTTCGCGGGAACACCCGCCCAGAGCGTGCGCGGCGGAACAACGGTGTGCTCCGGAACAACGGAACCTGCGGCGATGATGCAGCCCTCGCCGATACGGCTGTTGTTCAAGATGGTGGCTCCCATGCCGATGACGCACATATCCTCGACCACGCAGCCGTGGACGGTGGCATTGTGGCCGATGGTGACCCAGTCGCCCACGATGACCGGATAGAGGTTGCGCTGGCCGTGGAGGACGGAGCAGTCCTGGACATTGGAGTTGGAGCCAACGCGGATGGAGTTGACGTCACCGCGCAGGACGGCGTTCATCCACACCGACGAGCGCTCGCCGAGCACCACGTCGCCGAGGATTTGGGCGGAGGGGTCGATGTAGCAACTCGAAGGGATTGTTGGCGAATGGCCCTGATAGCTTCGGAGCATGGAAACCTCTGCGGAGACCTCTTTTTGAGAGTTTAATAGCCTTCGGCGGGTAGCCAGCACGAGGCGGTGAGCAGCGAGCGCGCGTCCGGATGAAAATGTCCAGTTGGCTCCTCAATCGGAACTCGCGTATGATAAATGGAGCCTTACAGGCAGGTTTGGAGGTGGAATCCTTTGGCGGAGGTTCGCGTACAGGAAGGCGAACCGCTGGAAAATGCTTTGCGCCGATTCAAGCGGAAGGTGCAGCAGGAGGACATCATCAAGGAAGTGAAGCGTCACTCCTACTACCTGAAGCCCGGCGAAAAGAAACGCGTCAAAGCAGCTTTGGCGCGCAAGCGGAACCGCAAGAAGGCTCGTAAAGAGCAGGATTGATTTATTAACCCGCCGCGAGTAGCGACGTCCAGGCGGCTTTCGAAGCAGGACAACGAAAGCCGCAAGATAGCCAGAAGAGAATCGGGACGGCAGTCGCGGCGTTTTAATTGGCTGTTGCGTTGCTCCAGTTTCTGTCGATTGACGTCCGCGGTTGCCCGTTGGCCTGCGCCCAACGTATGAGACATCGGGCATGACGCCGCAAATCCCTTCAGAAACTGAGAAGCGCAATCAATCACCCAGCACGTGATAGGACGCGCAGGGTTTTACGTTACCCGGCTCTACCGGGCAGAAGTTCGAATGCCGCTCTATTTTTTAGTGCGGTCCGGGCCCCTTGAAGTGCGACGAACGATATCAGGGAACCGCGACCGGCAATTTCCTGTTGAGCCATGGCCGATTTCGGTGGAAGTCCCTGTGAGGGAAGCCGGCCATGGAATTCACCGATCGAGTCCTGAAGTGTGTTGACTGCGGCGCCGAGTTTGTGTTCACAGCAGGCGAGCAGCTCTTCTTCCACGATAAGCAATTCAAGAACGACCCCAAGCATTGCAAGCAGTGCAAGGCGAAGCGTGCGCGGGGAAGCCAGCGCGTGCGGCCGGAGACGCGGACCACGTGCTCAGAGTGCGGCACGGAGACGACGGTTCCGTTCAAGCCGACCCAAGGCAGGCCGGTGCTATGCAGGTCGTGCTTTCAGAAGCAGCCGCCGAAGCCGCTGGAGGCGCCTGCACCTAGCGCAGCGCAGGACTAAAGAGCAGGTCGCCGCGGAAGTTTGAGGGGAAGCCGGCGTTGCGGACCAGTGTAGCGAGTTGCGCCCAGTGGCGCTGGCTGTGGAAGAGCGCGTGGGCCGCGATCTTTCTCCGCGAAACTGTCCGCTCTTCCTCGGGCACCCAGTCGAATTCAAGCACATAGGGTCCGCTCCAGCTTTCTTCAGGTGCAGCCAGCAGGTTGCGGAAAATTTCAATGGCCTGCCGATGCATGTCAAAGAGCGCGTCGAGCGGGCCTGCGGGAATCTTTTCTCTTGCGGTGACCGGAACGGCGGCAAGGCGCTGTGCCCAGCGCAGCTCCGCGCCCCAGATGTGGCGCACAAACTCCTGCACATTGGCCGCACCGCCGATGCCACAGGGGAGATCGAGCAGAATCGGGTTGGCGTCGAAATGTGTCTTCCAGTAGACGGACGCCTGATCGTTCCAGGCAAGCATCTCTTCCAGTGTGATTCCCAGAACCGGTCTCATAAACAATCATCCTCGACTTGTTGGGATCATGGGACCCACCTTGTTGTTGGGTCCCATACCTACTCGTGACGCAGCTGGGGCAATTATGAGACCGGTTCCGCGCTCATGATTTTCCTTTCAAGTCTCGATTCAGGGCCCGATGACCGATGTCGCGGCGGTAATACATTCCTTCAAAGGATATTTCCGCCATAGCCTGATAGGCGCGGGAGAGAGCCTGGTCAAGAGATTCAGCAGCGGCGGTGACGCCGAGAACGCGGCCGCCGGCCGTGACAATTTGCCCACCCGGCGACCCGCCAAGCTGGGCCGTGCCCGCGTGGAAGATCTGAACGCCCGGAACCTGGGCCGCCGCCGCGAGGCCGGTGATCGGCAAGCCGTTCTTGTAGCTGCCGGGATAGCCGCCGGAGCTGGCGACGACGCAGGCGGAGGCGCCGGGCGACCAGCGCAGAGGGGTGCCGGCGAGGGTGCCGTCGATGCAGGCTTCGAGCACGTCGACAAGATCGCTTTCCAGGCGAACCAGGATGGCCTGAGTTTCCGGATCGCCAAAGCGGGCGTTGAATTCGAGAACCTGCGGGCCGCGCGCGGTCATCATGAGTCCGCAGTAGAGCACGCCAGTGAAGGGAGTCTCTTCGGCGGCCATGCCCTGCACGGTGGGCTCGGCGATGTGGTGCAGAATCCACTCGGACATGGCGGGGTCGAGGAGCGAATCGGTGGAGTAGACGCCCATGCCGCCGGTGTTGGGACCGGTGTCGCCCTCGCCGATGCGCTTGTGGTCCTGCGCGGGAACGAGCGGAGTAACGTGTTTGCCGTCGCTAAGGCAGAGGAAGCTGATCTCGTCACCCTCGATGCATTCCTCAATGACCAATTGCTGCGCGGATGAGCCGAGGACCGCGCCGGTGAAGAGACCGTGCGCGGCTTCGGCTGCCGTATTGCGCGAATCGCAGATGATGACACCCTTGCCAGCGGCCAGGCCGTCGGCCTTGACCACGATGGGCGGATGAAAGATTTCAATTGCCTTTTCGACTTCTTCCGGAGACGAGCAGACTGCGTAGTTGGGCGTCGGGATGTTGTGACGCTGCAGGAAGCGCTTGGCAAAGCCTTTGCTGCTTTCGAGCATTGCTGCCGCGCGCGTGGGACCAAAAACGCGCAAGCCGCGCTGCTGGAGCTCATCGACGATCCCGAGCGAGAGTGGAAGCTCGGGGCCAATGACGGTGAGATCGGGCTTTTCAGCTTCGCTGAGGCGGACCATGGCGGCAAGGTTCTTGAGGTCGACGGGAATGCAGCGGGCGATTTGGGCCATGCCGCCGTTGCCCGGAGCACAGACGACCTCAGTGACGCGCGAACTGCGTTTGACCGCCCAGGCCAACGCGTGTTCGCGGCCGCCGGAACCAAGGATGAGGACTTTCATTTTTTCCTTCCAGCAAAACCAACCAAGACCAGAAAGATCATCGGCAACGAGGGTTGTGGAAGTCAAACGGGGCGTCCCTAAATTTGATGAGCTTGCGCTCGCCTATACTGATGCGGGATGCGCCGGCAGTGCGGCGCACGAGCCGGTTGCGAGGCAGGATGGTCGAGAGGCGCATCAAGCCGTACGACGAACAGCAGGCGGAGAAGGCGGCACGCGAGGAGCAGACGCGCGTCTTCCGGCGCAACCAGGTCTTCGGATTGCTGATCGTAGCGGCGGCGATCTGCCTGTGGTGGCTGCTGCACACGAATCCGAATTGGATTTTTCCGCCGGGGTGGTGGAGGTGGTAAAGACAGTGGTTAGTGGTTTGTGATTAGTGGTTAGTGGTTAGTGGTTAGAACGGACGACAGTCTGGTGCTTTTATTTGCATTGGAGATCGAGGAGTGAATGGACTGCGCATCCGAGGACGATTCCGCCAATGCATGAGCCGCTTGTTGTGATTCTGCTCGGGCCGACGGGGAGCGGGAAGACGGCGCTTTCGCTGGCGCTGGCAGAGAAGTTCGGCGGCGAGATTGTGAGCTGCGACTCGGTGGCCGTGTATCGCGGCATGGAGCTAGGCACGGCCAAACCTACCAAGGATGAGCGGGCGCGAGTGCCGCATCATCTGATCGATGTGGCCGAGCTGGATGAGGCCTTTACCGCGGGCGAGTACAGCCGGCGGGCGCGGGCGGCGCTGAGCGAGATTGCTGCACGTGGGCGGCTGCCAATTGTGACCGGCGGAACGGGTTTGTATTTGCGCGCGCTGACCGAGGGACTGTTTGCGGGGCCGGCACGGCGCGAAGATCTGCGGGCGAGACTCCGGCGGAGTGCAGGGAGGCACGGAAGCGCATGGCTGCATCGTGTGCTGCGGAGAATGGATGCGGCGACAGCGGAGCGCATTCATACGAACGACACGGCGAAGCTGATTCGCGCGATTGAAGTTTGCGTGGCAGCGCGCAAGCCGATGTCAGAGGTGATCGGGCGCGATCCGTTGACGGGGTTCAGGCTGTTGCGGATCGGGCTGGATCCGCTGCGGCAGGAGCTTTATGACAGGCTGAATCATCGCTGCGCGTCGATGTTTGCTGCGGGCCTGGCGGAGGAGACGCGCGGGCTGCTCGAGCGCTACGGTCCAGTGAAGGCGCTCGACTCGCTTGGATATAAGCAGGCGCGCAGGGTACTGGATGGGACTATGAGCATGGAGGATGCGATCAAGGCCGCGCAGCAGGGCCATCGCAACTACGCGAAGAGGCAGATGACGTGGTTCCGTCGCGAGCCGGAAGTGCGCTGGATTGAAGCGTTCGGTGACGACGCGGAGACGGTGCGAGAGGCGGCGGAACTGATTGAGAGCGTGGTTGCACCATCGCACAGCCATTTAAACTAAGCGTATTGAGGCAGCGCTTGCTGTGACGAGCGCACGGAACGGAGCTTCCCAGTGGCAGACACGAATCCAGAGACTATTTATGACGCGGCAGTGATCGGCGGTGGACCGGCGGGTTACACGGCGGCGATTCGCGGAGCAGAGTATGGGCTAAAAATCGCCTTAATTGACGCGAGCCCTAAGCTGGGCGGGACCTGCCTGCATGTAGGCTGCATCCCGACCAAGGCGCTCCTGTTCAACGCCGAACTGTGGGACTACCTGAAGGACGCGGAAGAGTTTGGCATCAAGGGAGTCGAGGCGCGGTCGCTCGATTGGACGGCGGTGCTCGCGCGCAAGAACGCAATCATCACGAAACACGTGAAGGGCCTCGAATTCCTGATGAAGAAGCACAAGATCGCGGTTTTTCCCGGTTTTGGAAGACTGCTGGGTGGCGCGAAAGAGGGCGTTCACACCGTGGAGGTAGATTCGAACGGTGTGAAAAGCCAAGTAAAGGCGAAGAATGTGGTGCTCGCGACGGGGTCCGAGGCAAAGCTGCTGCCCGGGTTGAAAGCGGATACGACGATCCTCACTAATATCGAGATTCTCGACATGAGCGCGCCTCCGAAGTCGTTGATCGTGATTGGAGCGGGCGCGGTGGGCGTGGAGTTTGCATCCATTTTCAGGAGCTTCGGCACCGAAGTGACAATTCTGGAGTTTTTGCCGCGCATGGTTCCGGTGGAGGATGAGGAGATTTCGAAGGAGCTTTCGCGGGTGTTTCGTAAGCGCGGCATCGAGACGAACACTGGCGCGAAGGTTGAGAAAGTGGAGAAGACGACAGACGGCGTTCGCGTGAGCTACACGGATGTGAACGGAAACGCGCAAGTCAAAGAGGCTGAGAAAGTACTCGTTGCCGTGGGGCGAGGGCCGCTGACCAGCGGGATTGGCCTGGAGAAGACGAAAGTCGAGTTGGAGCGCGGGCTCGTGAAAGTGAATGAAGCGCAGGAAACGGCGGAGCCAGGCGTGTTTGCGATTGGCGACATTGTGGCGGGGCTGCCGCAACTGGCGCACGTGGGCGCGATGAGCGGCATGGTCGCGATGGCGAAGATCGCGGGGCAGTTCTACAGGCCGGTACGGCGCGATCGCATTCCGAGCTGCACCTACACGGAGCCGCAGATTGGCTCGGCAGGACTGACCGAGGCGCAGGCTAAGGAAAAAGGCCACGAGGTCAAAGTGGGTAAATTTCCTTTCGCGGGCAATTCGAAGGCGACGATTGTTGGCAGCCATGACGGGTTTGTGAAGGTTGTGTCCGACGCGAAGTACGGCGAGATTCTGGGCGTGCACATCATTGGGCCGCAGGCCACGGAGATGATCGCTGAAGCTGTTGCGGTAATGGAACTGGAAGGAACCGTCGACCATTTGATGTTCACGATCCATGCGCACCCAACGCTGAGCGAGGCAATGCTCGATGGATACGGCGCGGTGGAGGGGATGGCGATTAACGCGTAAGGATTTGCGCGAGAGAACACACTCGCGCTCGATACAGATTATCCATCAATGAAGTCGCCGAATCGAAGACGTACTTCCGGATTGCCGGTCAGTCTCAACTGTTGCTCGAAGGTCAGCAAGCCAATCAAAGCGTCGAACGCGCTTCTCGTCCCCGGACTTCTCAAGCCCTTGCCGGCAGGTCGCACTGCTTCGTAAGGGTACATTTCAAGCGTAGCTCTGTTCCGGGTATGTTTCCTGCAAGTTTCAGCGTGTCTCCGGCCAGGGTTCCAGACAAATCCAAATCGAATTCCGGTCGGCCCATCACGTTCATCAGTCCAGGCGCAATCTGCTTTACGTGAAGCAGAGCGGTCACGGCATCGCCCTGCTGATCGTAAGTGCCCGTAAACATGACTGCGCTGTCGCCGCCGAACACGTGGCCCCCGATATAGACCACAACGCCAGTACCCCAGCCTTGCACGCCCACAAACTGAACCGTCCAGAAGCCTTCCATGCTGAGTCTCAACTTTCTCTCGCGAAATAGTGAGTGATCTCTTAAGGAAACTTGACTTGAGTATGAATCGAGAGGGAATGAGCGCGGCTCACCTCGACGTTATTCCATCGTTAGCCAGGCGCCCTTGCAGCCTACTATACCGCTTCATGGTTGTGGACGATGCAAAGCGCAAAAGATTTTTTGAGCGATTGGGGGCGGGCGGACGCGGCGGGGGTGAATTTGAGGGGAATGAGTTTGAACCCAGAATGGGCTAGCGAGGCAATGCTGGATGGGCATGGTGCGGTGGAGGGTATAAGGATCAACGCCTAGACGGCGAAGTTGGGCACGCTCTGCGTGAATATCGCACTCAAAGCAGGAGTTGCCAGTAGCCGACGTCGATCCACTGGCCGAATTTGTTGCCGACTTCCTTGAAGTGCGCCACGGGCCGAAATCCGAATTTCTCAAGGAGCGCCACGCTTGCGTCGTTCGGGAGGGAGACGCCGCCAATGACGCAGTGAACCGCGCGGACGCGCAGCTCAGCGAGGAGAGCGTCGAGCAAATCGGAGCCTCTTCCCCTCCCGAACGCCGAGGGGCGCAGATACACTGAGACTTCAACGGAATGGCGATAGGCCGCGCGCTCTCGCCATTTGCGACCGTAGCAGTACCCCAGGAGTTTTCCGTCCTCTTCGCACACGAACCACGGATATTCCGGCGCAGTCTCCAGGATTCGCT
This sequence comes from uncultured Occallatibacter sp., assembly GCA_964468605.1. Classification (GTDB taxonomy): domain Bacteria; phylum Acidobacteriota; class Terriglobia; order Terriglobales; family Acidobacteriaceae; genus Telmatobacter. Next base: position 19,449 of record CAYYKV010000034.1, read on the forward strand.
GCCGCATTTTGTCGGGGCTGATTGGGACTTCTTCAAACGTAGCCGGCGAGTTGAGGATGTAGTGGTTGTAGATCTCCGCTATCGAAGGTGCGTCGTCGGGGCGGACGGTGCGAAGCATGGCGGCCTCCAGCAATCGTCTGATGCAAGCGGACCTGTTGTGCGCTGATACGAAGCTTACAACTCCGTTGATTGCGTCGCGACAAGTTCCTTCGCTTTGGTGATGAATGCCGCGAGGGGCATGGAGCCCTGGTCGCCTTTGCCGCGAGTGCGGACGCTGACCGAGCCCGATGATTCTTCCTTGTCGCCGAAGACGAGGATGTAGGGCGTCTTCTGGTTAGCGAAGTCGCGTATCTTGGCATTCATCTTTTCATTGCGGGCGTCGGTTTCGACGCGGAGGCCGGTGGCTTTGAGCTCGGCCTCGAGTTTTTGCGCGTAGGCGAGGTGCTTCTCGCTGATGGGGACGAGGCCGATCTGCACGGGCGCCAGCCAAAGCGGGAATGCTCCGGCGTAGTGCTCGATGAGGACGCCGAAAAAGCGCTCGACAGAGCCGAACAACGCGCGGTGAACCATGACCGGCTGGTGACGCTCGCCGTCTTCGCCGACGTATTCAAGCTCAAAGCGCGCGGGAAGGTTGAAGTCAAATTGGACCGTTGATAACTGCCAGAGTCGGCCCAGGACGTCAACGAGCTTGATGTCGATTTTGGGGCCGTAAAACGCAGCTTCGCCGGGAATGATCTTGTATGGGATGCCCTTCGCCTTGAGAACGTTGTCGAGCGAGCGGCTGGCGAGGTCCCAGTTTTCGTCGGAGCCGGCGTAGTGAGCGCGGTCGTTTGGATCCCAAGTAGATAGCTCGACCTTGAACTCAGAGAAGCCGAAGGTCTTCAGGACCGCCTCTGCGAAATCGATGCAGGCGGCGACTTCGCTTTCGATCTGCGCGGGCATGCAAAAAATGTGGGCGTCGTCCTGCGTAAAGCCGCGCACGCGCAGCAGGCCATGCATGGTTCCGGAGCGCTCGTAGCGGTAGACGTTGCCCAGCTCGGCGTAACGCACGGGCAAATCGCGATAGCTCTTGGGCGAATTCTTGTAGATGAGGATGTGGAATGGGCAGTTCATGGGCTTCAGGCGATAGAGCGCATCGTCAAGCTCCATGGGCGTGTACATATTGGCTGCGTAAAAGCCTTCGTGGCCAGAGGTCTGCCAGAGATTGATGCGGGCAACATGGGGCGTGTAGACAAGCTGGTAGCCGCGACGGAGACACTCGTCGCGCATCCAGTCTTCCATCACTTTGCGGATGATGGCGCCTTTAGGGTGCCAGAAGATGAGGCCGGCGCCGGCGAGCTCCTGAATGCTAAAGAGGTCTAATTGTTTTCCTAATACGCGATGGTCGCGGCGCGCGGCTTCTTCGAGGCGGGCGAAGTGGTCATCGAGATCTTTTTTCGAGAAGAAGGCTGTGCCGTAGACGCGTTGGAGCTGCGGATTGTTTTCGTCGCCGAGCCAGTATGCGCCAGCGAGGCTGGTGACCTTGAAGGCCTTGACGCGGCCGGTTGAAGGAACATGTGGACCGCGGCAGAAGTCGACGAAGTTGCCGTTGCGGTAGAAGCTGACCTGGTCGCCGGGCGCAGTGAATTTCGTCACGAAGTGGCTCTTCATGAAGTCGCCGCCGTGCTCGAATTCGGCGAGGGCCTGCTCACGCGGTTCGTATTCGCGGATAAAGGGCTCGTTGCGGGCGACGACCTCGGCCATTTTGGCTTCGATGGCGGCGAGGTC
>CAYYKV010000035.1:0-17185 GCA_964468605.1 uncultured Occallatibacter sp.
GCTCCATTGTAGGCGGACCCAGTCCGCCGAACATACCACACGGATGTGTCATCCCGAGCGATTCGCTGCTGAGCGCAGCTGGGTGCCCCATCCCCGGGGTCCCCACAGACAGGTCCTCGTCTGTGGGGTGGATCCTAGCTTCGCCAGGGTGGGGTAGCGATCGGTGTCGAACGGGGATTCGCGTTCGCTCGTTGGGCAGGTCGGCAGTTCGTTGAGAAGCGGGGAGCGTTCCGTCTGTCTTCGGGTTTTCAGGTCTCTGGATCAAGAAGGCGGCGGTTTTGGGTCGTTTTTCGCACAAAAATCAACAAAAATCGCAAAAAATCGACACGAAATTTAGGGGGTTTCTGTTGATGATAAAAGACTTAAGTCGATTTTTTGCGTTTCAAAGTGTATAAAATCACTCACTGGTCAGGGGACAGAGAAACAGGGACCGAGGGAACAAGGGACCAAGGGACCAAGGGACCAAAAAGACGAGGACCCGGGAACAAGGAGCGACGCATAGCCGGTAGCCAGCAGGCGTGGTTGTCTGCTGATCGATCGTTTGATTCGTCATCATGGGACTATTGTGCGCCGGAAGCGGGTAATTATCGGCAAACTTGGTGAGACAGGGGCTAAAGGACCCAGGGACCAGGGAATGAAGGACTTAAGCCAGGGATGGTGGGGTTGTTTGGAGGCTGAGGGGCTTGACAGGGGAAAGGCAGCGGGGTTGGCGGAGTGAGCGGGGGCCTTCAGGCCCCGGGGAAACCGCGGCTCAACGAGTGGTCTTCAGGCCCGGGCTTTCCTGCGGAATATAGCGCGGACGCACGCCAGCGGACGAACAGGAAACGACTCGATGATCACGCCGACATTCTAGGCGGAGCGTGCTCAGCTGCGGCTGCGCTGGCGGATCTGGCGGTGCGGAGATTCGCCAATCTTCCGCCCGCATTTTGGACTCCAATCATGCACGAGATTTCCACAACCGGGAGGAATTAGACCGCTTTTTCCAAATAATGACACGAGGTATCCTGTATATAGCGTTGCAGTGATTGTGGTTTTCAGATTGGCGAATCCCGCGGGAACGGCGCGCTGTTAGCTGCTCTTGGGGATCTTGCCTGGGGCAGGGCTGTGGGGTCGCTTCGCTTCCTAGGGCATCGGCGACCCGCGCAGCTTCTATCGGCCAGTGGGAACTGACGCGAGTTCATCCTAGCATCGCCCCCTTGGCTCAACGAAGAGTTTTTCAACAGGCGGCGAGTCTGCGGCGCCAGCACAGCCAGTGCCGCGGCCTTCCGCTCGTGGGAACACATTTGGAGGCTGAGGCCATGGACTCTTTCAAGATTTCTATGCGAGGACTCGCGGAGGTTGCTAACGCCAGTCCTGCCCGGAAGCTGAGCAAGTTGAAGAAGTACAAATTCCCCAAATCTGAGGAGAGTGTAGGTAGGTCCAACTACTACGTTAAGGCCCTCAGCGCGATCAAACACCATCACCGTGGCGACACCAGCTATGTGAACTCGACCCTTCAGGCGCTCTTGATGAGAGCCAAAGCAGAAAAGAGCCCATTGAGGAGGGCGAAGCTGCTCAACAACCACAGAGCGATCAAAGAATACCTGAAGTGCTTCGGTAGCCGCGCGTTGGCGATAAGGCCCGGAAAGCTTCTGTATTACACATTTAAGGAACTCGTGGTCAGTGCGCAGCCGGATTTGGTTGCAGAGGAGAACGGCGACCTCGTCCTTATCAAGCTCAACTTAAGCAAAGAGGACTTTGCAGGCGGAGTGTGCGCAACGATTCTTCACGTGCTCTATGAAGCTGCGCAGGCGCAGGGTCTCCCGATCAAGCCGACTCGAGTCGAGTGTTTACAGACGGCGAGCGGCTCGAGAATAGTTGGACCCAGATCCGGCTTCCCAAGTCGCAACTCATTGAACTCCGACTGTCAGGAGCTCTTGGCCCTGTGGCCCGCCGCGTGAGGCGCCCAGCAGAGACCTGGACGGCGCGCTCGTTGGCGAGGCGGGAAAAAGAGCTTGCTCGCCTTCGTTTGGACTCAAAGAGAAATCAACACTCAGGCGGTAACAGTTAGGAGACGCAATGAGTAAAACCAGACCCTTTTCAATCTTTCTGCTTAAGCCAGGTTTCAATTCCACGAACTCACTGAAGAGTGACCACGACCTTGATGGGAGTCAAGGGGCGACGGTCCCGCCGGGCGGCACGCTCTTCATCCTAGACGCTCAACCACGGGACCCGTGGTGGAGGGACTACTTCAAAATTAGGAAAACGCTGAAACAGTCCGGCAAGGGAGCGCTCTTATTTCTCCCGACATCGGGGAGGAACTTCGCTCTCTGTTTCGGGCATGTTTATCACAACCTGAGAGACGAGAGCTTCGAACATGACTTCGGCCTGAGGGTAACCCTCAATTGCCTCGACCCGAAGAAACTCAAAAGCACCGACACCTTGGAGCCAGGTGCCGCTCGACGTCAGCGCACACAGATTCCCGCGGCGGCGGACCTAACCTATTTCGATTTTGACCGCGACAGCGCGATACTGAGAAGCTTGACGGGCAAGGTGTTGGATTCGTACCAGGAACTGTTTAGCAACGTAACCGGCTCGAGCAGTCTCGCGATCCGGTCGGAGGCGCGGGCGAGCGAGCTGCCCGCGCTCTGCGACAGACTGCTGCTCCTTTACGAGAGCAGAGAATATCGTGCGTCATTCCCCGAGATCGAGAACATCATGCCGGTGCGGGACCCCGCGACGGTCGCGCAGCTGAACGAAAAATTGGTCGCAGCGATGCGAGAAAGAAGCCAGGGCGTTTACCTGACGATCCCCGACCTCGTCGATTATCGGAGCGTAGGCTATCTCGCGTCTTTCGCCGGTGTCGGCCAGAGTCTTCAGTACGAAGATGTGTTCATTGACAAATATTATGAATATCTCGAGTCGCGGTCGTTAACCGTTGCGGAGATTGACTTCGACCAACTTTGCTCACACTCGCTGAAGTTAACGAATGACACCGAAAGGACACAGAGAAGCTTCTCTCTGATAAATTGTCTGATCTTTGACACCACGCTCGGCACCGGCGCGGAGACTTTTCACCTCACCGAGGGAGATTGGTACAGGGTCGACAATTCATACATCGCCAAACTTCGGGCTGCCCTCGACCCGCTTTGCTTTGAGACCACCCTGCCCTCATACCGGCACGAGAGCGAAGGGCACTTTAACGTCGACTGCGCTTCGGCGGATGACGGGCTGATCTGCCTAGACGAGTCCGACATTAGCCCGAGCGGGCAGTCGCAGATCGAGCCGTGCGATCTGTACTCGATCGATGGTGAGGTGGCGGTTTTCCATCACGTCAAGAGGTCGACAGTGTCGGCGGCGCTGAGCCATTTGTTTAATCAAGGGGCAAACGCCGTGGAGATGATTAAGCTCGAGGCCGCATCGATGACAAAGCTTAGGGGGTTGATTGCTGCGAGAGCCCGCGAAGACAGGAAGGACCAGTTCCTAACCCCGCTGGATCATGAACGCTTCCGTGTGGTCTTCGGAATCGTCACCCATAAGGACACGACGAGAAAATCGGAAAATTTGCCGCTGTTTTCCCGCATAAGCCTCATGCGGGTTTCGAGGGCACTTAAGCTCTCAAATACCGAGTGCCGCTTCGGGTTCATCCCCGACAACTCGGAGCGGAAAAATGGGACCAAGAAGCAGCGGAAGAGGAAACCTGTCGCAGCGGCCGCCGAGATGCGGGAGTCCCAAAGCCGCCCCTAAACGTATGTGTCTGTGGGCGCCTGATCTGCCCATCACCGTCTGGGCGTCTCGGCCCACCGCGAGGACCGTCTAGTTATTCGAGGCTATTTTCGCGTTTTCGGGAACGGAAACTCTGCCCGGCTGCTTTTTCATCTCCGTCGCGATCTGCCTCGTAGGGCTAAAGTAGGGATGAAAAGGCGCGTAAACCTCTATGTGCGCGTCGTGGAGCACTAGCTTCTTCCGGGAATGGTCAGCGTCGAAGGGGTCGTTTCTCCAGAACTCACTGTCGTGAGTATGAATCCGCTTGATTCCGGCCTGGATAATTGAGTTACAGCAGGCCAGGCAGGGGAACTTCGTTACGTAAATGGTCGTGCCCTCGAGAGGGTGGCCACCAACGCGTGCCGCATTCAATATCGCGTTCTGCTCGGCGTGACAGATTATTTTCAACTTCTCGTCGGCATTCCGGAGAATCTGCTCATCATCGTGCACCCCGCGCGCCAAACCGTTGAACCCGGTGGAGAGGACCACGTTGTCGCTCGTGGCGATAACGGCGCCTACCGCGCATTTTGGATCTTTGGACTTTATTGAGACCGCTGCGGCGAGGTGTAAAAAGTACTCGCCCCAATTGTCGACTCGCGCAGGCATGCAGATCTCCTTCTCTTCCGCATCGACCGGCGCTAACAAAGGTAGGGTTGGTTTGGGCTCCTGCACGCGCATAATTCCCCACTTTTACTATATCAAATTCCACCGAAGAAGGCGATGTGCAGTAAGCAGCTCGGCGCGCTTACCTTATGCGGCCGAACTCCGAGCCAAGCCCGGATCGTCCCCGAACCAGCAACCCCTCCCGAATCGCCGGCCCCGCCCCGCCGCCCGCCGCCTCGCCCGCCGACAGTCCATTACCAAGCCATTGTGATGTAGAACACATATTTCCATTCAGGAAGCTGAGACCATCGGTCATCATCCGTTCGGTTGGGACCGTGGGCCTTCCCCAATCCCACTTCCCGGCGGCCTGAGGGGGTTTTTCGTGACTCAGAACCCGTTTTTTGCTGATCCGAGACTGATTGAGGCTCTGCTGGGGCGCTCGCGCGAGATTTCGTGCGGCGAAGGCCGAGTCCTGTTCAACCAGGGAGACTCCCCGGATGGCCTTTATCTTGTGCAGAGCGGAGAGGCTGCGCTGGTGATGACGTCGGCGACGGGCCAGCTCGCAACCTGCTTCCAATGCGGGCCCGGCTCTGTGCTTGGGCTGCCGGCAGTGGTTGCGGATCAGCCCTATAGCCTGACCGCGATGGCCGACAAAGGCTCCGAGATTCGATTCGTGGCTCGCAGCGATTTCGAAGAGCTGATGCGAGCGGATCTGAGCCTGTATCCCTGTGTATTGCAGATCCTCGCAGCGGAAGTTCGGGCTGCGCGTTCGGCGGCTATCGATTGGAAGAGCCAGGCTGGCCGCGATCAATTCCGCACCGCGACGCCTCGAACCCCGACGGCCTCCTCGAACTGATTCCTTTTGAAAATTTGACCGCGCTTGGCAGTTTTGCGCCAGGCCGCAAAGTCCGAGCACCAGCGGGCGGAAAATCGGCGCGCAACCGCAACGATCGCGCGCCGAATCGGGGTCGAGTTTCGGTTTAGCGGTGGCCGCCGCTCGGGTGGGTATTGGCCGGGTGTCCGCCGCTTGGGTGTCCGCCGGTGGGCAGCGCGTGCTCATTGGTCGGGGGATGATCCTCTTTCACGGTGTGGCCTTGTCCATCCCGCGCCTGGTTGCCGTGGAAGTTGTTGTTCGGCTCATCTCCGCGCGTTGGCAACGGTCCGTGATACCCGTGACGAGGGTCAAAGCGGATATCGACGTGGCCATTGAAGTGGGCGGGGCCATGGAACCAGGGGCCGGCTCCGATGAAGATGCCGTCAACAAACCAGTCGGGCCCGTAGTAGCCGTAGGGCGCACAGTAGTACGGAGGATAGTCGAAGTAGCCGTAGGGGCAGACCGGCTCGACTCCAATGCTGATGGAAACCTGGGCTGTTGCCGTGTGCGCACAGCATAAAAGGCCGACCGCGAGAGCTGCGAGAACGAGGAATTTCAGTTTGTTCATGGTCTCTCCTTGTTTCGTTTTGATTGGGGATGTGGTGGAGGAGTTGTCTCTCGGGGAAGATTTTGTCCCGATCAACACGCGAATCATCGTAACACCAGGGGATCGGCCGGGTACAGAAGGGGTGGCAGAGCCGCCGCGGCCTCGTTCTGGATGACGTTTCAATGTCCGCCGGGCTGAAGGGTGACGAGGACGATGTCGTTGGAGCTCATGTCGATGTTGATCGTGAGCGCGCCGGCGCTGGAGGCGGTTAGAATGCGATCGGTTTCGGGCGCGTCGCGCGTGAGGTAGTTCAGGTGGGCGATCTGGGGTGGCGTGAGATCGGTGGGCGAGCCCATTTCCAGGTACGCGGAGTAGGCGTCGTTGGAGTGGAAGCCGGTGCGGTGAATCTGGAGATGGTATGCGGCGCCGGGAACGAGGTGAGTGACTTTGAGCGCGACGGGCGCGGCGGAGTGCGCGGTAATGATCTGCGTATAGAAGGGTCGGTCGCTGACAGTCTGCACCGGTTGGACAAAGTTCCAAATTAAAGCGGTGAAGTCGCGACCGTTGAAGGCGATCATCGATTGAGGATCGGCGGAAGGGATGTTGTCGCCCTGGAGAGCGTGGAGATACTTGTAGGCGAAGAACGCAGGCTTGCGAATGCCGTCGCGCGAGATGAGGCCGAAGCCGCCGTGGAATGCGGTGGGCGGCGGGCCGTTTTCTTCGAAGAGATCGGTGTAGGTCCAGTAGCTCATGCCCTGAAGGAGGCCCGTGCAGGCTTTGAGCTTGGAGAGAATGTAAGGCGCGCTGACGTAGGAGTCGTGGACCGGATCGCGCGGGGTGTAGCTGGTGCTCCACTCAGTAAAGTAGAGCGGCAGGCGCGGATATGGCGAGGCGGAGATTTGCTGACGGGTGCGCCGGACGTCGCCGATGATCGCGTCGGGCGAGGGCGAGAGCTTGACGTCGCTCTTGCCGTTGGCGTCGAGGAAGCCGCCATCAACGCCGTAGGTGTGGGTGGTGACGAAGTCGATCGGTGCACCGGATTGGTGAACGTGTGCGAGGAATTCGGGGATCCAGGCTGCTCCGGCAGTGGAGGGACCGCCGACTCGGAGCTCGGGGTCGATGGATTTGATGGTGCGGGCGGTGAGGTCGTACAGCGCGAAATAGGCTTGTTGATCGGCGCCCTCCCAGAAACCGGAGAGATTCGGCTCGTTCCAGACTTCGAAGAACCAGGAGCGAACTTCAGGCTGGCCATAGCGCTGCTCGATGTGACGAATGAAGGCTGCGACCAGATCGGCCCAGGCGGCAGGACGCGGGTGCGAGGTGTTGCCGTGCCAGTAGAAGATGCTGTTCTGCGAAGTGGCGAAAGCTTCCGGGGTGAAGCTGAGCTCGACGAAGGGCTTGATGTTCTTGGCGAGGAGATCATCGTAGAGCTGGTCGATTTTGGTCCAGTCGTAGACGGTTTGGCCGTTGACAACGTGGACGGTGCCGAGCACGTCGTGGAAGATGGCGTGGAAGCGGATGTAGCGGAAACCGAGTTCGTCGACCGCAAGCTGGAGCTGGGCCTGGCTGTCGTCGCGGATGAGGGTGCCTGGGAAGTCGGATCCGACGGAGAGATCGAAGAAGCGATCGACCGGGCCGGAGCTGCGGCGGACGTCGGCAACAATGACACGGGGCGGGAGTGGACCAGCCTGCGATCGTGATTGCGCGGAGCCGAGGCAGGAATGCAGCGCGAAAATCAGGATGAGGACGAAATCGATGCATGAAAGAATCGGGAGTTTGCGGGGCATGGGCGGCGGGCGGGCGACTTCCCTTTCTTAATCTCGAAAGCGACACCATTATAAGGGGTTATTTGCGAGATGTCGGATCAGGACGTTGGAGACTGGTACGGCGACGGTGTGCAAAAGAAGTAAACAAGAAGCGAAAAGATTGTTGCGGTTCGCTTTTTATTCGCTATAATGCGCGCATGGCCATCACACGAAGACAAAAAGAGGTTCTGGACTTTCTTGAGGCGTTTGTAAGCCGGAATGGCTATTCGCCTTCGTTTGAAGAGATTGCGCGCGGCATGAGCCTGAAGAGCCTGGCCACGGTGCACAAGCACATTACCAACCTGGAAAAGAAGGGCATGCTGGACCGTGTGCACAACCGGAGCCGGTCCATTGATGTGCTGCCGCCGGGGACGAGGACGCGGTCGAGCCTGAAGCTGCAACTGGCAGGGCGGATTGCGGCAGGAACCCCGGTTGAGGCGATGGAGACCCCGGAGACGATTTCGCTGGCCGACGTGGTGGGCAACCGCGATGTGTTTGCGCTCGAGGTGCGTGGCGACTCCATGCGTGACGAGCACATTATCAATGGAGACTACGTGCTGGTGGAGCGAACGAAGACGGCGCGGCAGGGCGAGATTGTGGTTGCGCTGGTCCATGGGGCGGAGACGACACTGAAGCGCTTCTACCCCGAGGGAAATGTGGTGCGGCTGCAGCCTGCGAATCTGGAGATGGAGCCGATTTATGTGCCCGCGGCGCAGGTGGCGATCCAGGGCCGCGTGCTGGGAGTGCTGCGCAAGTACCGGTGAAGCAGTGGTTAGTGGTTAGTGGTTAGTGGTTAGTGGTTAGTGGTTAGTGATTAGTGATTAGTGATTAGTGGTTAGTGATTCTGCGGGATCTTACTGCTCATCGGTTGGATGCTCTTTTGTTGCGTTGGTTGAAGACCATACCAAACGCGGCGCCAAGGGCCAGTCCGCAGGCCATACCGACAACCAAGTTATGGATTGCCACTCCGACTGCCGCCCCAATGGCAAGTCCCATGGCTATTCCTATGCCGAAGTTGTTCTTCACGCTGTCGACTCCTTTAGAGCATTTTAGATTGCATGGTCGGCGATCCGCTGAGCGCGCCAGAGAGCGCCGTTGAGAGCGACGGTTTCGGTGGCTTCGACGGGCATCGCTGATGCGGCGGCGCGGAGGCCGGCGAAGAATGCTTCCTGCACGATCGGCATTTTTCCGATGACGCTACCGGTCCAGGCTGCGGGGACTTCGCTGTCGAGTGCGTGTTTCCGGCGAAGCTTCGATCGCACCAACAATACATTCGCGACGAGGTCAGCAGCGGCCTGATGAAGAACGCCGAGGGCGACAGGGTCGCCAGCTTCAGCAAGCTCGTTCATGGCGGGGGCGAGCGCGGCGAAATCGGGCGCAGGCGTACCGTCGCCGACGTTAATCAATTGATCCAACGTGGGCGTGCCCCAAATCTCGCCAACTGTTTTCAAAACCTGCGTTGGCTCGTCGCGATCGTAAGCGTTGAGCGCGCGGCGAATGGCGTGCAGGCCGATCCAGTAGCCTGAGCCTTCGTCGCCGAGACGCGAGCTCCAGCCGCCGGCTGATTCGAAGGCGCCGTCGGGGGCCCGGCCTATGGTGTTGGTACCGGTTCCGGCGATCTGCAGGATTCCTGGGCCTCCGCGAAAGGCGGCGTCGAGGGCGATGATGTGATCGCCGACGACCTCGGAGCGGGCAACGCGAAAATCGTTGAAGACCGCGGTGATCCACTCAGTGATACCGGGCATGGTGGCGCTGGCGACACCGCATGAAGCTGCGAGAACTTCGTTGATGCCGGCCTGAGCGTAGACGTCCTTGAGCAACCCGCGCAGATTTTCTTCGGCGGCCTTTGCGCCAACACGCAAGCGCTTGATGGATCCGCTCTCGGCGAAGGCGAGTACCCGATCGCCGTCGACGATGGAAGCGCGCGTGCGAGTTCCTCCGCCGTCAATTCCAAGAACTACGCTCATTGCTTCCCTTCCCTCGCTATTTTTCGGGCGCGACGCCGCCGTCTCGGAGCGTTCCCGAGAGAATGTTCAGGCTGCCGTCGGACTTGGGCGCGTGAAGGCCGAGCATGTGAGCGAGCCATGGATAGAGATTGACATTCTCGAACGGCGCGACGGTTTTTCCGGCGACAAGATCGGGGCCGGCGGCAAAAAAGCTGGCCTTCATCTCGGGGATGATATGCGGATCGAAGCCGTGCATGCCAACGGCCGGCGGGCGAGATTCCTGGCCGGCCGGCGGAGCATGAGCGCGGATTGCATAGGGGCCGGTAGCGACGATAACCGGGTCACCCTCGCGCGGATTCTGGTTGTAGTTGAGGCTGGCGGGGACATTCTTGAGGCGATAGACGACGAATTGCGACGAAGCGTGTTTGAGTTGGTCGTAAACGCGCGCGCGATCGTCCTCGGTTTTGCCGTACAGGAGAGAACCAACAGTGTCGAAGCCGGTGAGATCTGCGAAGTGGTCGAGGTCGATCCAATCGCCTTCGGACTTGATCATGCCGTGATCGCTGACGACAACCAGATCGATGGGCAGGCCCGTGGATTTGAGCGCGGCTTCAAGCCTCCCGATAATGGCGTCCATTTTGAGCTCGGCGGCGCGGGTCTGCTGCGCGTCGGGGCCAAACTCGTGGCCCTCATGATCGGGTTCAGAAAAGTAGAGGGTGATGAAGTGTGGGCGAACAGCGGGAGGGAGACGAAGAAGCGCAATGGTGTCGTCGATGCGCGCCTGCTGGGACTCGGGCGTCGGCTCGTTCTGGACGTCGTAGTGAGCGTACCAGGAGGGAAGAAAGCCGGCGATCTTCGCTTCGGATCCAACCCAGAGCAGGCACGCCGTGCGCATGCCATGGCTCTCGGCGAGGCTCCACAAGGGAACGCCGCTGTACCAGGAGCCGTCAGTGACGGCCTGCGAATCGACCATCGAGTAGCGTGCGCCGCGCACGGGATCGAGAAAGCTATTGGCGACGAGCCCGGTGTGTTCGGGATAAAGGCCAGTGACGATGGCAAAGTGGTTGGGAAAGGTGAGCGTGGGATAGCTGGGCAACATCCCTTCCGGCGCTGAGACGCCGTGTCTGGCGAGCGAAAGCAGATGTGTGGCGTTGTCGCGCTTCGCGTAGTCCCAGCGGAAACCATCCAGCGAAACAAGGACGACGTAGTGCTGGCTCTCGGCCCATGTCGAGTTCGGGCCGTTGTCGACGTGCGTGAGGGGAAGCGCAGGATTAAGGGCGGGATTTTGTGCGCCAGCGACGTGCGGAGCTAGCGCCAGCCCGAGAGTCAGCAAAAGAAAGACAAGCGGGCGCAAACCGTTGGTTCGAGTTCGCATCGAGATTACCTTGGAATCAGGTTATCGCATGGACGGAAGCCTTTGCCTCCGGCCGGCTTTACCGATGCTATACTCGCGGCATTCAACTTCCCCGGGCCCGTAGCTTTTCCAGCTCTTACCTGGAGGTCCGTCCATTACGATTTCGTGTTTTCGCGCAGCCTTCTTCCGGGTGCTTCTGATCGCTTCGCTGTGCTCGCCAGGGTTGATGGCGCAGCAGTCGCGCCTGGACGATCTGAACTCGCAGAAGGTGGCTCTCTATCAACAAGGCAAGTACGCTGAAGCCATCCCGATTGCAATCGAGGCCGTCAACCTTGCCGAGTCCACCTTCGGCCCTGACGATGCCCAGCTCGCAGTGGCGCTAAACGATCTCGCCCTGCTCTTTCGGATGCAGGGCAAGTACGCCGAGGCGGAGCCGCTCTACCAGCGCGCATTGGGCATCGATGAGAAAGCGCTGGATCCGGATCATCCTAACGTCGCAAGAGACCTCAACATCCTCGGCGAGCTTTATCGGATGCAGGCCAAGTACGACGAGGCGGAGCCGCTCTACCAGCGAAGCCTCGCAATCCTGGAGAAAACAGACGATCCGTACGTCGCCAACCCTCTCAACAACCTCGCGCTCCTTTATAAAGCGCAGGGCAAGTACGCCGAGGCGGAGCCGCTTTACCAGCGAGCCTTAAGCATCGAACAGAAAGCACTGGGGCCGAATGATCCACGCGTCGCCTTGGCGCTCAATAATCTCGCCGAGCTTTATCTGGCGCAGCGCAAGTACGCCGACGCGGAACCGCTTTTCCAACGAAGCCTCGCAATCAAGGAGAACGCCCTGGGACCCGACAACCCGGCCGTCGCTGCAGCCCTCACCAGCCTCGCCGAGCTTTATTTCGAGCAGGGCAAGTACGCCGAGGCGGAGCCGCTTTACCAGCGCGCATTACACATCGATGAAAAAGCGCTGGGAGCGGATGATCCAGGCGTGGCTTCGGCGCTCAATAGTCTCGCCGGGCTCTATTCGGAGCAGGGCAAGTATGCCGAAGCAGAGTCGCTCTACGAGCGAAGCCTTGCGATCCGGGAGAAATTGCTGGGACCGGACCACCCGGAGGTCGCTGCAGCCCTCAACAACCTCTCCACGCTCGAACAGCTGGAGGGCAAGTACGGTGAGGCGGAGCAACATCTCCAGCGCGCCTTAGGGATCGCTGAGAAAGCCATGAAACCGGATGACCCGAATGTCGCCAGAGGCCTCGTCAACCTCGCCACACTCTATCAAGCGCAGGGCAAGTACGCCGAAGCGGTGCCGCTGTACCAGCGAGCATTAAGCATCGATGAGAAAGCACTGGGGCCGGAAGACCCGACCCTCGCTGGCGCCCTCAGCGACTTCGGCGTGCTGTATTTCGAAGAGGGCAAGTACGGCGATGCAGAGCCACTTTTCCAGCGCGCAATACAGATCGATGAGAAGGCGCTGGGTCCAGACCACCCTGGACTCGCTACGATTCTCGGCGCTCTCGCCTCGGTTTATTCTGTGCAGGGCAGGTACGCCGATGCGTTTCCGCTATACCAGCGAGCATTAAGCATCGAAGAGAAAGCACTGGGGCCGGATCATCCCAACGTTGCCCGAGAGCTCGACAGCCTGGCCACTCTTTACGGGCGCCAAGGCAAGTACAGCGAGGCCGAGCCGCTACTCCAGCGCAGCCTCGCAATCCGGGAGAAATCGCTTGGGCCGGACCACCCGGACGTCGCTTTCGCCCTCGACGACCTCGCCTCGCTATTCGATGAGCAGGGCAAGTTCGCCGAAGCCGACCCGTTTTACCAGCGCGTCCTCGATAACCTCTTTCACCAGTTCCAGTACGACTTTACTTATATGACCGAGAAAGACCGACTGGCCTTTCTCAACACGGTGGACTTTCGCTTCCCCGGTTACTTCAGCTTTGTGTACCGCTATCGTCAGCAGGATCCTGCGCTTGCTGGCTCCATGTACAACTTACTGCTTTGGGAGAAAGGATTTGTTGCCGCGAGCATCGCCGGCATGAGAGGCCAAATTGAAGCCTCCGGCGACAAACAAGCCATCGACCTGCTCAACCAGCTTGCAGCCAAGCGCACGCAGATTGCGGCCCTAATCAATGTCAATCCCCCCGACCGTGACCTTTGGCGCAAGCAGATCGACCAGTTGCGCACCGAGGCCGACGACATGGAAAAGGCTCTCGTCGCCCGCTCTTCGGCTTTCGCCGAAAAACAAAAGCTCGACCGCGCCACATGGCAGCAGGTGCGAGACGCACTCGCCCCCGGCGAAGCCGCAGTTGAGTTCGCCCGATTCGACTACTTCGACAAGAACTGGACCGACACGTCCTACTATGTTGCCCTCGTGGTGACGCACGAAACGAAGGAACAGCCGGAGTACATTGTTCTGGGCGAGGGTAAGGCGATCGAGGGCGATGCGTTCACGCGGTTCCGAGACGCGACGCAAGCGCGTGGATTTTCCACAGAAGAAGACACTGCGCTTCCGGGCCAGCAGGCCTACGACCTGATCTGGAAACCGCTTGAAACCGCGCTCAGCGGCATCAAGCGCATTTATCTTTCTCCCGATGGCGTGCTGAATCAGATTCCCCTCGGCATTATCCCCACCCCGGACGGGAAACTGCTGATGGAGCGCTACGATCTGCGCCTGCTCTCGAGCACTAAGGACATTTTGCGCTACGTGGGGAAAACCTCAACGAACACAGCGCTGCTGGTTGGCAACCCTACTTTCGATCTGAGCGAAGACCAGCAACGCGCAGCGTCGGAAAAGCTCGCTCTGCCCCCGCAGCCGGCCAATCTGCGACAGGTTGCAGCCCTTTCGCCCAAAGACATCTCGCGAGATGCAACTGGCAGCGGCTCGCAGTTGCCAATGCTTCCCGGCACCGGAGCTGAAGTGAGCGCAATTGCCGGGCTGATGCAGAGCCATGGCTGGAAGACCGGTGTTTATCTGCAGGATACCGCCCTCAAACTCGTCGTTGAGCAGATCTCCGGCCCCCGCGTCGTCCACTTGGCCACGCACGGCTTCTTCTACGCCGACCAGAAAATCAAACTCAGCCAGCTCGGTGCCGGCCAGACAGACCAGCCCACGGGGATTGAGGACCCGATGCTTCGCTCCGGCCTCTACTTCGCCGGGGCAGACCGCACGCTGGCCGGCAAGCCGACGCCCGAAGGCCTCGACAACGGTGTGCTCACCGCTATGGAGGCTGGCAGCCTGAACCTGACCGGAACCGAGTTGGTGGTTTTGAGCGCCTGCAACACGGGCCGCGGCGACGTGGGAAATGGCGAAGGCGTGTTTGGCCTGCACCGCGCCTTGGAAGAAGCGGGCGCCCATGCGGTCTTGATGTCTCTCTGGAGCGTTCCCGACCGCGAGACGCAGGAGCTGATGCAGCACTTCTATTCGAGGTGGCTCTCAGGCACGGAGATGCATGAGGCGCTGAAAGAAGCGCAATTGCAGATGCGCGCGCAAGTCAGGAACGAACACGACGGCCAGGATCTTCCGTACTACTGGGGCGCCTTCGTCCTTGTGGGAAGATGAGAGGCGCGCAGTATGGGCAGTTCCCATCATTCGTGTGGATTGCAACGCCGTGTTTCCTGAAATAGCGTCCGCAGGTTTGTGCCGATTTGCGGAGATCATGGTGACTAGCCGAAGACGCGCGCCCAGGCCGTCCAGACCAGACCCACGGCGAGAATGGCAAGCTTTTGCCACAACGGGACAGAGGCACGGCGCGTGAAGACATCGTAGTTGGCGCGTTCGATGCGCCTCAACAATGCGTGATAAATGGAGACCAGCACCCAGAGAGCGGGACGGCTGACAGGGTCGATCAGGGGTAAGAGAAAGCGCGTTCGACTGTAGTACTGTTCCGCGAGGCGGGCGATGGCGGCCAATAGTTCCCGCTCGGCCGCGGTGGGTGGCGCGAAGGGCGGCCGGTGAAGCAGCTTATCGAGCGAAATGCGGTGATGCTCGAGATTCTTGAGCGGAAGATAGACGCGATTGCGCGCGGCGTCTTCGGCCACGTCGCGCAGAATGTTCGTGAGCTGGAATGCGATTCCGGTTTCCTCGGCCAGCTTTTCGGCGCGGAGGTCGCGATAACCGAAGATGCGAATGCAGACGAGACCGACAACCGACGCGACCTGGTAGCAGTATCGGTAGAGATCGTCGAAGGTCGCGTAGGTTTCCGGCGCGCCGTCCGCGGCGTGGTCCAGGTCGAGAGTGACGCCTGCGACGAGCTCGTCGAGCAGCGTGAGAGGGATTTGGAAGCGCGCGGTTGCGTCGCGCACGGCAAGAAAGACGGGATCGCTGGTCGCGTCACCCTTCGCGGCGTCACGCCAGGCGGCGAGCCAGGCGTCCAGACTGCGACGGCGCTCGTCGCGTGGGATGGATTCGTCGTCGGCAAGGTCGTCTGCCTTGCGCATGAAGGCGTAAATGGCGCAGATGGCATTGCGGCGATGGCGCGGAAGAGCAAGGAATGCATAGTAGAAGTTCTTGGCTTCGCGCTTGGCGATTTCCCTGCAGGCCGCATAGGCGTCGTCCAGGGCACAGTCGCGCGATCGAGTCTCCGGCGTCAAGGCCTCTGTTGAGGGTCGAGGGTCGAGGCGCAAGAACGGCAGTGTCTTGCCGGCCAGTGCGCGAGCGGCGAGCGCAAGCTTTGTCACTTTTGAGATGGCCGGCCGCGCGCTGAGCACATCGTAATCGCGGCGTTCGATGGCACGCAGAATCTCCAGGCCGCCGCGGCTGAAGAGATCGAGGTCGAGGGCAAGATCGCGATTGACTCTGCCGATGAGCGGCAGCCCTTGGTCGAAGAGAGAACGCGCGTAATTGACTTCATGGCGCAGCAGGGCGCGAAACTCTGGAGTGGCCACTCCTTGAGAGATGGTCTCGTCGGTGACGCCGAAGCGGCGCATGTCGTCCTGGGGAATGTAAACCCGGCCCTTCAGGAAGTCGACGCGCATGTCCTGCCAGAAGTTGGCCAGTTGCAGGGCGGAGCAGGTCGCGTCAGAGAGCAAAAAGTTTTCGTCATTCACTTCGCCGCAGGCGTAAAGCACCAAACGGCCTACCGGATTGGCGGAGTAACGACAATAGCCAAGCACGTCGTCCATGGTGGCATAGCGCGTGACGGTCTGGTCCTGTCGGAAGGCAACGAGTAAGTCCGCGAACGGCTCCTTGGGAATTGCGCAGGCGCGGATGGTTTCAGCGAGCGCGACAAACACCGGATGGCGCGCGCGGCCTTCGTAGCAGGCGTCGAGTTCCCTGCCCCATAAATCAAGGAGGGCCAGAGCCGCAGATTTGTCCGGGACTTCGTCGCCAAGATCGTCGGAGATCCGACAGTACGCATAGATGGAATAAAAGTGCGGCTGGAGCGCCTTGGGCAGGAACCAAGTGGCCACGTGGAAGTTTTCATAGTGCGTTTCGGCAAGTTGACGGCAGTAAGTCCGGGCTTCTTCGAGCGTGGGCGCAACATCGGGGATTCGATAGGCCGCCGGAAGCGCACTCCAGCCGCGAGCGATGAGCTCATCGGACGAAGGCTGGGCGGCGGTGACGGTCATGGGGTTCAAACCTCATCGATATTATTTCACCGCCGCGGTAGGAACGCGATTCGCGCCAAGAAAGGAGGCTGCGCGCCGACACTCACATAAAATGACCGAGCAGCCACAATATGGCGAATCGAAAAGGTTTTGACATGCGATTTGTCAACATCGGACATGCCTGTGATCTGACTCGTAAATCCCAACTAGCTGGTCATCCGGCCGGAATCTAAACATTGAATAGAGATCGAAACTTTAAACGTTGGTCGGAAATTAAAGAAGTTTTGTTTACAGAGATTGATCCAGGTGTCAGGATTCCCCCATGCGGGTCAATCTCATCACCAGGGCTTTTGGTCATTCCCAATCGGGCACGGATGCAATTCCGATCTCGCTGACCGTTCGCCCCGCGTGTGGATTGCCTGGCGAGTACGAATACCGAACCGATAGCGCTGCGTTGCTGCTCATGCTTCGGGAGCAAACCGAACTGCCTGCGACCGTCCTCCAGAGATTTGAAGAAAAACTGCGGGCCTTCCACAGCGCTCGCCTGCTGGGCGTAGATTTGAGTGACATCGCCCTTGAAAGAATTGGCTACTTCATTGACTAGCTCAAGGCTTCGGCTGTTTGCCGGTTCGAACGGGAGCTACGGCACGATCGCGGTCTTGATCTCACTGGAGCGGTTCATCAGCTTCTCAAAGACGCGGTTCAGTTCATAGAGGCGAGCGCGGCCGGTGATGAATGCGCCGGCCTGGAATCGTCCCCCGGCAA
>CAYYKV010000035.1:17285-20651 GCA_964468605.1 uncultured Occallatibacter sp.
TAGAGGCGAGCGCGGCCGGTGATGAATGCGCCGGCCTGGAATCGTCCCCCGGCAATGAGCGCGAGAGCCTTGCGGCAAATGGCTGGCGTGTGGTGAAACGTGGCGCGCAGCGTGATGTCGCTATAGTGGATGCGATTGGTGTCGAGCGTGACGTGGGTGTTGGCCGCGCAACCGCCGAAGAAGTTCACCGTGCCGCCCTTGCGGACAAGCTCCACCGCCTCCTGCCAGGCTTCAGGCGTGCCGACGGCCTCAATGGCGACGTCGACTCCGCGATTGCCGGGAGTGAGGGCACGGGTTTCGCGGATGGCTTTGTTGACGATCGAGGCCTGGACAACATGCGTGGCGCCAAGCTGTCGCGCAGCTTCAACCTGGCCGTCGTGCTTGACGATGGAGATGGTCTCGAATCCGGCGAGCGCGGCCACGTGCAGAATCATGAGGCCAAGCGGCCCACCGCCAATGACGGCAACTGTGTCGCCCTTGCGCGGATAGGAGTCCTCGAGCCCGTGGACGGCGCAGGCCAAGGGCTCGGTGAGCGCGGCGTGTTCGAGCGGCACGTTCTCAGGAATGATGAGCGTGTTCTTGGCGACGATGCGTTCGGGAATCTTGATGAATTCGGCATAAGCGCCGTTGTTGAAGAGCAGATCGTCGCAAAGATTTTCCTGGCCACGCAAGCAAAAGTAGCACTGGCCGCACGGAGCGGAGTTGAGCGCCACAACCCGGTCGCCGGGAGCGAAATCGGTGACGCCCTCGCCCGCTTCGACGACCGTTCCTGCCTGCTCGTGTCCGAAGAGCGCGGGAGGAACGATCATGCGCGCGTGGTATCCGCGGCGAAAGACCTTGAGATCGGTGCCGCAGGTGAGAGCTGCACCCACCTGGACGACTAGCTCGCCCGCCGCGGCCTTGGGAATGGGAACCTGCTCGATGCGAATATCTTCGCGGCCGTGGAGGATGGCGGCGCGCATGGTCACGCGACCCGAGAGAAGTGCATTCTCGACCGTCCTGCGTCCCTGGTGGACAACGGTCTCGACCGTCTTGCGCCCCACGACGACAGCCGACTCGACTGTATTCAGGCCGGCCTCGACGACCGTCTCGACTGTGTTCAGGCCGCCCTCGACGACGTCCTCGACTTTTTTCCGGCCGCCTTCGACAACATTCTTGACGGTCTTGCGGCCACGACGGATCGCGTCCTTCACCGTGCTGGCCATCGTGGCGCTCCTACTCCGCTCCTGCCCCCGGCACAGGCTCCATCATAATCTTCATTGAGCCAGGCTGGGGGTGCGAGGCGATTTCGATTGCCGCGGCCGCTTCTTCAAACGAGAAGCGGTGCGAGATGAGCTGGGTAAGGTCGAAGCCGTTGCGATAGCCGTCGAAGACCAGGCCCGTAACCTCGCCCATGATCGGGAACGAAGAAGAATATGAGCCGATGAGGGTCTTTTCGTCCACGCAAACCGCGGCTGGATCGAACGTGGCTTCGCCGTGTTGAGTCTGGGCGAAGAGCATGACTTTGCCGCCAGGGCGAACCGCGTCCATGGCGGTGCGGACGAGCGCGTTGCCGCCGACGGCGACGATGACCGCATCGGCGCCGCGGCCTTCCGTTTCGGCAAAGACGCGTTCGACGACGTTTTCCGTGCCGGCGTGGATGGGGTTGGTGAGCCCGAAGCGCGCGGCAATGGCGTGGCGCTCCGCGAAGAGGTCGGATGTGAGCACGCGTGCGCCGATGTTTTTGGAAAGAGCCGCGTGCATCAGGCCGATGGGGCCCTGGCCGATGACAAGCACCGTGTCGTCGGGCGCGAGGTTGAGCAGCTTGACGCCCTTGAGCACGGTGTTGAGCGGCTCGACGAATGCGGCCTGCTCGAACGGGACGCCATCGGGGATGCGGACCACGCCGCCGTAGTTGACCACAAAGTCCATGACGCGGATGTACTCGGCGAAGCCGCCGCCCGAAGGCTCAAAGCCGGCGGTCGCACCAGTCTTTTTATAGAGCGGGCACTGCGCGGGCGTGTTCTTGCGGCAGTAGTAGCACTCGCCGCAGGGAACATGGTGGAAGCTCATGACGCGGTCGCCGACGGCAAACCTGGTGACGCCTGCGCCGACTTCTGCGACAATGCCGGCCATCTCGTGGCCGAAGATGCGCGGAGCCGAGTGTGAGCCCATGTGAATTTTCTTGAGATCGGTCCCGCAAACGCCGCAGGTGGCGATCTTGATCAGCAGCTCGCCGGCGCCAATGCGTGGAACCGGAACGGTCTCCAGGCGCATGTCGTTGATGCCGCGGTAGACGACGGCGCGCATCGTGGCGGGGATCCTGGGGTCAATCTGAAGTCTGGGACGTGAGATTTGGGTAGCCATTCCGTTTCTTAATACGACCTCGTTCACGAGAGAAAGTCGTGCAGCGACTCCGCGATGCTTTGGGAAGCCCGCTTACTATTTTCGCCCATCCGGACGAGTGAGGGCCAGTACCAGGGGCGAAGGATGGCAAAAAGAGTAAACGTGGCCAGCTCGAAATCGCCGCTTGGCGAGAGAAAGCGGTTAAAGTCGGGCAAGCGGTCGGTGAAGCCGTCGCTGACGCCTTTGATGGCGTAGAACGGAATGCCGCGCATGGCTGCCAGACGCGCGACCGCAGCGGCTTCCATGTCGACGAGGGTGGCGTTGTAGGCGGAGGCGAGGCGGCGCTTCTCCGGTTCGTTGGCAACGGTGGGGCTGGTGGCGAGCCAGAGATCACCGGCTCCTGCATCGCAATGGAAGCGCTCGCCGGTGCGAACATCGATGACTCCGGCGACGTTATGGGCCGTTCCGGGGGCGATCTCGGCGCGCAGCGCGCCAGCCCAGCCGACGGAGAAGACGAGATCGATGGGGCCGCCGGCCTCAATGGCGGCAAAGGCGCGCGTGGCTGCGGATTGCCCGGCTCCAGCGCAGGCAGCGATCCATTCGTCTTCCTCGGTGCGCTGCGCCCAGAATCGCGTGCCGTCGCGAGTCGAGTGGGGCCAATGGCGTACGAGCGGCTTGAGCTCGCCCGGAAAGGCGGCAATGATGGCGGTGCGGGTCATGACGAGGTTTGGGCGCGGGCCTTCGGGTTGCCGGCAGGCGCGTAGCCGTTTGCGCGGAACCAGTCGATGGCGGCGCGCATGGCGGGGTAGACGGGCATAACGCGGAAGCCAAGCTCCTGCTGGGCGTGAGCAGAGGAGGCATACATTTTCTTGCGCCCCATGCGGACCTCTTCGAGCGTGGCGCGGGGCTCACGCCCGCGGATGCGGCCTGTGATCCATTCTTCAAAGAAGGCGTAGGTGGCGGCGACGGCAAAGGGAATCTTGACGGTGGGCGAAGGAATGCCGGTGATGGCCGACATCTTGTCGAGGATCTGCTTGAGGG
>CAYYKV010000036.1:0-20644 GCA_964468605.1 uncultured Occallatibacter sp.
TGCGCCAGAATTACCAGCGCATGGCAGAGATTGCGCACAATCGCGGCGTGCAGGTGGCGAGCCTGGGCGCGCTGGCGAATGAAGTGTCGGCGCTGTATGGGCTGAGGCAGAATAAGTTGCAGGCGGCGGAAACCAAGACAGCCGGTGTGGGCAGCAAGACGGCGCCGGCACCGGCGGAGCTCGCGCAGTCAGATGACGTGAACCAACAGCAGGTTGCCAACTCCATCGACATGTTTTATGCGCTGCGTGCTGAGGCGATGTCGGGCGCGGTTTCGCGGGCGCTGGAGAGCGGGCTGACGCCCAACTTCACAGGCGACTGGACTGAGCTGGCCGAGGCGCCTTCAATGTGGCCGGTCGAGGGCCGCGTGGCCTCGAGCTTCGGCGAGCGCGAAGATCCCATCAATGGCGAAGGCGCGTTCCACACAGGAGTCGACATCGACGCACCTTACGGAACACCCGTGCGCGCGTCGGCCGATGGCACAGTAACCGGAGAGCAGATGGGCGCCGGCTACGGGCGCGCAGTGGAATTAGATCATGGGCACGACGTGATGACCCTCTATGGGCATCTCTCGGCAGTCGCAGTGTATCCGGGGGAACACGTGACGCGTGGCGAAATCATCGGGTATGTCGGCGAGTCGGGACGCGCGACAGGTCCGCACCTGCACTACGAGGTGCGCTTGCACAATGTGCCGGTGAATCCGTACAAGTATCTGCGCGTGACTTACGAGCAGGCTACGAACTTGGACGACGGTACCTCACCGGGTCAATAAGCGAGATTAAGGGGAAGGAACAAACGGCTCCCGGCAAACGGGGGCCGTTCTGTTTTTGGGGATGGCTGCAATGATCCTGTGCGCCTCCGCATGATATCGTTGACGCGTTCGTTTTCCGAGGAGGAATTCCGTGCCTATTCGTCTCAGCTTTCTTGCCCTTCTTTTTACATTTGCGATTCCCGCCATCGCTCAAAGCCCACCGGATCGGGCGACCGACGTGCAGACGGCGTTTACGCGCGCGCAGCACCTGAAGCACGGAATCAACGCTTCGGGTTGGTTTGCGCAGTCGCGCGATTATTCGGCCGAACAAATCGAGAGCTACACCGACGATGCGGACATCGCGCTGATCGCGAGGATGGGATTCGATCACGTCCGGCTAAGCATCGATCCCATGCCGCTGGCGGCGTCGACGTATGGCTTTCCGGGGACGAACGCCGATTTTCTCAAGCAGCTGGATCACGCCGTGGATACGATGCTTGCCGATGGGCTGGCCGTCATCATCGACCTTCACCCCAGCGACGACTACAAGCAGCGCATGCACACCGACGATCAAGCCGTCGAGCGATTCACGTCGATCTGGCGCAAGCTCGCGGCGCACTTCGCGGATCGCGATCCCAACCGGGTGTTCTTCGAGATCCTGAACGAGCCGGAAATTTACGATGCATACCGGTGGGCCGGGATCCAGACCCGCGTGGCCGCGGCCATTCGCGAAGAAGCGCCGCGCCACACCATCATTGCGGCAGGCGCCGTGTGGTCGGACATCTGGGACCTGCTGGCTGTCGAACCGCTGGCCGACGGCAACGTGATTTACAACTTCCACTTCTACGAGCCGCATGAGTTCACTCACCAGGGCGCAACGTGGAGCACGCCGTGGTACAGCTACGAACACGGCATTCCATATCCGCCAACGGAGAGCTCGATGCCGGTCCTGCTGAAGGAGGTTCCGACCGCGGTGGATCGCTACAACATGCAGAAATACTGGCTGGACGGGTGGAATGCGCATCGCATCCAATTGATGATCGACGATGCGGCGATGTGGGCTCACGACAACCACGTGCCGCTCATCTGCAACGAGTTCGGCGTCTTCCGCGATCACAGCGACCCGGCGTCGCGCGCCAACTGGCTCCACGACGTGCGCACGGCGCTCGAGGCCGACGGCATCGGCTGGGCGATGTGGGATTATCGCGGCAATTTTGGCGTAGTCACCAAAGAGAAGGGGCAACCAGCGCAGGTGGATGACTTGGTGGTCAAGGCACTGGGATTGCAGGGACACTGATTCATCCGGGCCCCGAGGCAATTGTTCATTTGTGCTTCCGCCTGGCGCCCGTGTTGTCCGGTTGATCCAGGAACTGCTCGAGACTGTCGAGCTTCCGATCCCACTCGGGACGGCGCGCGCGCAACCACTCTTCGGCCGCCCGCAGCCCTGATGCCTCAACCCGGCAACTGCGTACGCGGCCAGTTTTCTCGGTCTTGATGAGGCCAGCCTCCTGCAGGATCTGCAGATGCTGCACCACGGCGGCGAGCGACATATCGAATGGCTCGGCCAGAAGCGACACCGACATCGGTCCAGAGCTGAGCCGCTCGAGCATGGCGCGGCGCGTCGAGTCACCGAGCGCTTGGAAGACGCGGTCGATATTCGGGGAGCTACGTTTCATCTGCCGCGTCTTCCTCCTTATGGCACCCGATTTTCGCGGATTCGCGGCTCACTCGCCAAGCTCTTTCGCCAGCTTGCCGAGCAGCTTTTCCCATCCATCCTTGCGCATCTCGGGCCCGTCGGCGTTTTCAAAGTACGCGCCCTGATGCGTGAAGAGCAGATCTGTGCCTGAGTCGGCCGGCAGCAACTCAATGGTGACGAGCGATGCAGAGAACGGCGTTCCGTCCATGCTCATCTTGTAGGCCGCGACGATGCGCCGCGAGGGGACAATGTCCTGATAGATCGTCTCATTGACGAGGGTTTTGCCGGCGACTGGCGTACCAGGACCCATCTTCATCTGCGCGCGTTCGCGACCGCCGACCTTAAAGTCGACTTCGTGGTTTTCGAGCGCGTGAGTGCTGCCGCCGAAGAACCAGCGGCGCTTCGTGGCCTCGTCGGCAAATGCTGCAAAAACACGCTCCGGTGAAGCCTTGAGCTTGCGTTCGAGTTGGAAAGTGCTGTGAATGACGGTTGGGTTGGTCATGGAAATCAAACTCCTTCAGGGAAATAGTCAAGTTGTAGCTTAAGTATTGCGCGGCCTGGTCCTATTGTCAAGTGTAAACTTAAGTGTTTTACGACGGACGTCCAGAGCTCGCGGCTGGGTGCCTGGGCGGCGGCCGGTGGGCGGGGCGAGGCTTGGGGAGTGCGGGTAGGCCCTTCGCGGATGGGAGTTGGGTCTGATGCTGGAGCCGAGAACTGCGTTTATCGAGACCGACGCTTGCGGGTTCACGCTCGAAGCGTGCGTTGGCAAGCTAGCCTCAATCGAATTGTTTCCGGATCGCCGGCGATACACCAGAACACTGCTTTGCGCCGCCAAGTTGCTCGGTCAGCGCACAGGCGAGCATGCAATCGTGGCCCCATCGTTCCAATGAAATGTCCGAACATGTTCCTTTTCGCACAGACAGCCTCTCTCCGGCGAATAACACTGGCGGGGAGGGTATCCCGTCTTGATCGGAAACAGGCGGGAAAAGTGAACCTTGTGAATGCCGCGAAGTGCGCACAAGGGGCACGCGTTGCTGAAGCACGCTGTCGAGGAGATCGGCGCACTGGAGAACTTCCCGTCGCTGTTCCAAGAGCGAGAAGCAAGGGACCCAATCCGCATGAAGCGGAATCTCAAACGAAAAGAGGAAGACTGCAATGACGCTCGTGGCTGAAGTCGAAACCAATCCAAATGCAACTCCTGAATCGGGAAGCGCCAATGGCGGGAAAATACAAGATGCGAATTCCAACACATCAACCGCCCCTGCCACTCAAAAGAGCACTACAGGGCCTTTTGGCGCCACTGCCGGGATGCCGGGTCGATTTAAGGGAAACTTCGATTTCCAGTTCGTGCGAACGATGGGGTGCACCACGTATGGCGGGGCGGAGATAGGCGAGTGCTATGAGACCGCCTCGCGCATCGAGGACGAAAAGGAAGATAGCTATACGGATGCATGGCGCGTTACTGCAGGGCGGGTGGAGGCTATCGCACGCAAATCGCTTGCTGGCAGCCATCTGGTGAGTGCGCGAGAGGCGTTCCTGCGGGCGTCGTCGTACTGGCGCGAGGTGGGGTTTTACCAAAGCACGACTGATCCCGAGTGCCGCGCTGGCTGGGACCGTCAACGTGAGTGTTTTACGCAAGCTGGAAAACTGATGGACCTGCCCTTCGAAGTGGTCAGCATTCCATATGAAAACGGGAGGTCGCTTCCCGGCTACTTCCTGAAAGCTAATGCGAGCGATGAGCCACGACCGACGTTGATGAGCTTGGGAGGAGCCGATTCCCTGGCAGAGGAACTCTATTTCTGGGGCGGCGGCGCGGCAGCCGTTCGCCGGGGATACAACGCATTGCTGTTCGAGATTCCGGGGCAGCGTGGTGCGATGTATTCGAATCCCGGTGCGGAGCTGTTCTATCGGCCGGATACCGAAGTTCCACTGAGATACGTTTGCGATTGGGTGCTCGGTCGTGCCGATGTCGATCCGAAGCGCGTTGCCTTAGCCGGCTGGAGCCTGGGCGGTTACTTTGCACCGAGGGCAGCCGCCTTTGAGAAGCGGATAAAGGCCTGCATTGCGAGCACTACCTTGCCCAACTGGCAGAATGCGGTTCAGGTAATGCTCGGGTTACCGGTTGATCAACCTTGCCCCAGAAATCTCGAGAGCAAAATCGATCTGTCGAATGTGGGGAGCAGGTTTATCGCCCAGGGAGACATACGTTACCGGCACGGTGCGGGCGGCGGAACGATCGCGGACTTCGTCGACGGGCTGAGCAAGTTCAACTTGTGGGGTTTGGAGGACAAGATCACCGGCCCTTATTTCAACATTGGTGGACAAGGCGAGGGACAACTGGCTGTTGTCAGTCAGAGTTTCTACGACAAGCTGACCTGTCCGAAGGCACAGCGCATCATCACCACGAAGGAGGGCGGGGAGGCTCACTGCGGAGTGAACGACGCGAGCCTTTCGCACCAGATCGTGTTCGACTGGTTGGATGATGTATTGAAATAGGGCGTGAAATTTAGGCGAAGAGAATCAAGTTTCTCGCTCGACGACTGGTCATTCTGGGAAGTAGACGAGCTGCCCGTGATAGCTTCCGGTTTGTCGGCAAACCGGAAGTGTTCAGATCGCCCGGCGAAAGCCCCATTTAGGCACGGCGAAACCCGGCTAAGCGCGCACAAACACACTATTGGTGAAATTGCATGCGACCTTTTCCCTCGATTCATGACGTTCCCATTGAACCTCTGACTCTGTTTCGGGCAATTTCCGTGGCCATCACTCAGCGTTTCGTGTCAGGTTCTTTGATCCTTTGAGGGGTCTTGTTCAAGGATCCTTAAACCTTTCGTGGGGTCGAGGTTCAATCAAAGCGAACATTTCGCTTGATTTGAGCGCCTTTCACCAAGCCTCGAAAAAATGCGACCCCCGCCGGCCCGCGTCAGCGGCCTTGCGCTTGGCTCAGGATCCGCTCCGCGACCGACTCGATGATCTGCTCGTGGACCTCGTCGATCGAGAGGTCACCCTCGATCAGAACGACGCGCTCGGGCTCGCGGGCGGCGATCTCGCGGTACTTTTCCCAGACGCGGCGATAGAACGCGTCGTGCTCCGTTTCGAAGCGGTTTTCATCGCGCCCGGTTTCGGCCTCGGCGCGCTGGTTGCGGTTGCGGGCGCGCGCCAGGCAGACGGCGAAGCCGGGTAGGAGCAGGAGCGTGAGGTCGGGCTGGAGTCCGTGGCAGAGCTGGCGATGAAGATCGAGAACCACCTCGGAGCCGAGCCGGCGGCCTCCGCCCTGGTAGGCCTCCGTCGAGTCAGTGAAGCGGTCGCAGATTACGACTTTGCCGGCAGCGAGGGCTGGCTGGATGACTTCGGCGATGGCCTGTGCGCGATCGCCGAACATCAGAGCCATCTCGGTCATGGGGTCGAGGCCGCGCGAGCGGGAGTCAAGCAGGATCTCGCGGATGCGGTCACCGATGGCGGTGCCGCCGGGCTGGCGGAGCAGGATGGGTTGCTGGCCGCGCCGGGTCAACCATGCCGCCAAGCGCTTGATTTGCGTGGTTTTGCCTGACCCGTCCAAGCCTTCAAGCGTGATAAAGACACCGCGCGGCATGGGCTGAGTCTACCACCCAGCAAGCGACAGCAGACAAACGCATTCTCAATGTGTTACAAGAGGGTGAATTTCCCGGAATCTTGTCGTGGGCGGGCCCAGCGAGGGCTGCGTTCCTTTGGAGTGGAAGATGAGTTTTCATTTAACGCTCAAGATGTTTTTCTTCGCGGGGGTCTTGGCCGCTCTGCCAGGGAGCCGGCTGGCCGCACAATACCTCACGCTGGAGGGCCAGACGGGCGGGTTCCTGACGCCGACAGCCTACGTGGTTTACGCGGAGAAGGGGCAAGTCTTCTCGCACCCGGCCGTCGGCTTCCACTTCATCGACGCATCGGCTGTCATCGGTGATATTGAAACCTTCAGCATCACCGAGGGCTTTGACAGCAGGGCAGAGGCCGGCTACACCCGCAGCGTGCATCAGTTTGGAGACCAGCCCACCACTGCGGCCACACCGCTCGGCCTCAGCAACCTCTGGAATTACTCCGGCTTGAACGTTTTCCACGGCAAGGTCGTCGCTTTCAAGGACGGACAGTTTGGCGCGTGGATGCCGGGTATTGCCATTGGCGGCGCAGTCCGCACCAACGACCACTTTGTCTCGGGCGCGGCCAACAAGACGCTCACGGGAACGGACAAGTCTTACACCAACGGCGACCTCTACGTTGCCGTCACCAAAACCTGGGCGAAACCTCCTTTGCCGTTCCTGCTGAATCTGGGCTGGAAGGCAACCAATGCCACGATCTTCGGCATTGGCGGCCAGAGCACTCGCTTTGGGGGGCGATTTTTCGGCGGACTCGGGATTCCGCTGCCCATCGGCCATGGAATCGTAGCGGTGCCATCGGCAGGATTCACGCAGGAGCCCAGGACTTCCGTCAATCTGAATACCCTGTTGAACGCGGCGCTCTATCAGTGTGAGGCTGCACTCGCATGCAATCCCGCGTCGTACCCGCTGATGAGCGCCCACATACCTACAACGCTTGACTACGCTGTGCGCGTAACCCAGAAGGACAAGCCGCACTTCGCGTTTGACATTGGCGTGGGACAGGTTGCAGGAAACATCGGATCGATTTATGTTGGAAACCCTTACTTCAACCCAACCAATCCCGCGTTTGGACCGCCGATTGTCACCACGCCGGTAAACCTGCAAGCGCGACACGTGGTCGGCATGGGCCTTAGCTACAGGTATTAAAGCGGTTACAAGTTGTGGAAAACCCACCGCTTCGGTGCAACTTCTCCGCTCCGGAGGGGTTCCAACTGACATAGACTGGATGCGCTCTTGAGCCGGACGGTCAATCCCCTCAAAGAGGCTCAATCCAATCGAGATCCAAGGAGGCTCCCCCATGCGAAGTTCCCGATTTATGCGGGTGATTCTGCTCGCTCTGCTTGTTTGTCTGATCCCCGCAACTTCAAGTGCGGCGGTCTTTATCAGCGTAGGATTTGCTCCGCCGGTGCTGCCGGTGTATGTGCAGCCGCCGTGCCCGGAAGAAGGCTGGATGTGGACACCAGGCTACTGGGCCTATGGCGATGACGGCTATTTCTGGGTGCCTGGGACCTGGGTTCCGGCACCTTATGTGGGCGCGTTGTGGACGCCCGGATACTGGGGCTGGGGCGGCGGCCTGTATGTGTGGCACGCCGGCTACTGGGGACCCCATGTGGGCTACTACGGCGGCGTGAATTACGGCGGCGGATACCTGGGCATCGGCTTTGCAGGCGGCGTTTGGGCCGGAGGGTTCTTCCGGTACAACACCGCGGCAGTACGCGTGAACACGACAGTCATTCACAACACGTACGTGGACAACACAATTGTTCGCAATAACACGATTGTGAATGATCGACATGTAGCCTACAGCGGGGGACCGGGCGGGATCAATCATCCCCCGACGGCCGACGAGAGCAGGTACTCGCACGAGCAGCACACAGCGCCGACGTCTTATCAAACGCAGCATGAGGGTGCAGCCAGGACCAATGTGAACAACTACGCCAGTCACAACGGCGGGCACCCGACGAATGTGGCGACGGAAAGGCCGATGGGCGGCGGTGCGCATGGGAATGCTCCGGGCAGCATCAATTACAACTCCTCGAAGTCGAACTCGGGGAACCGCAACGCGGAGCCGGAGAACCAGGGCGCTCCAAGCAAGACCTACAACTCGTCCCATTCAAATACGTCGAATCGCCCGGCACCGCAGCCTCATTCGCCCCCGCCGCATGAATCGAACCCCGCGCCGCACGGGGGCGGCGGTGGTGGCGGAGGCGGTGGCCACGACCACGGCAAGACCCACTAAACAGATCCTTCCCTCGGAACGCGAAAGGCCCACGGCTATACTGTGGGCCTTTTTGCATTGGCTGGTGAACGGTGAGAGGAAATGGCCGATCACTTGTCCGGCGTGGGCGGGTAGTAGCCTTCGCGAGTAATCACGGTCAGGTCGCTGTTTCCGGTCTTCAAAGCAATCTTGTGGAAATCGCCCTCGGCGTCGACCTGATCGGGCGTGTAGGTGAGCAAATATTGCTGGCGGAGAGCGCCGGCAATCAGGCCGTAGATGTCCTCGAGGTTGTCTTTCTTTTTAGCTTCGAAGAATTGGCCGCCAGTGCGCGAGGCGATCTCCTGCATGATCTTTTTGCCGTCGAGCTGCGGAGCGTTGTTGCCACCAGGGTGCCGGCCGCCGCCTCCTCCGCCGGGCCAACCGCCTCCACCGCCGGGATAGCCTCCGCCAGGATAGCCCCCGCCACCCATGCCGCCGTGGTGTCCGCCCCCGGGAAAGCCGTTTTCGCCGCGATCCTCCTCGCCTTTGAAGTAGATGGTGAAGACCTGCACTCCGGCGCGATCGGCTGCGTCGATTGCGTCGTTCAACGTCTCCTTGCTGCCACGATCGACGCCGTCAGAGAAGACGACCAGAGCCTTGCGGCCATCCTTGGGCTTCATCAGCTCGTCAGAGGAGAGATAAATTGCGTCGTAGAGTTGTGTTCCGCCGCCTCTGGAGGCGCCATGGTCTCCCGATCCGCGGTCGTCGCCGCTCGTCTCGGGGCCCTGGTTGTTATGCTCACGCGATGTCGGGGTCATGGCATCGATCTCATGATCCAACTTTTCGCGGGATTCGGTGAAGTCCTCGAGCAGCTCCACCTCACTGTCAAAGTGGATTAGAAAGGCTTCGCCGCCTCGGACGCCGGCTCTAGACCCTGGCGACATGGACCCGTCGCCGGGGGCCCCTGCTTTCGGATCGGCGGGGAGCATCTGCTCGACGAACTTTTCCGCAGCCTTGCGCTCATTGTCGATGGCCGAGTAAACGCTGCGGCTGGTATCGACGAGCAGCCCGAGGCGGAATGGCAGGTTGCTCTGGGTCGTGAAGCTCTTGATGACTTGCGGACGCCCATCTTCGGTGAGGGTGAAGTCCTTGGCAGTCAGGTTGGTGACGAGTGCGCCGTGCTTGTCGATGACGGTGACAGGAAGGAGGACTTCGCGCGCCTGCACCTTGATGTTGGTCGTTGGCTCAGTGGTGGAAGGCTGCTGGGCCGCATCCGGATCGCGCAGGCAGGACAGTGCGACGAGCGACAGAGCGAGGAAGAGGGAAGACCGGATCTTCATAAATTGTTTTGGCTACACACTTTCCACGGGTTTAGACGTGTCAAAGTCCGGTCCGTTGACCCTAAGTTAGCCGCCCGCACCGGATTTGCCGGCTTCGGGCGCGTCATCGAGAACCATTTTCTTGTGCTTGACCCAGATGGAGGTTGCGACGGAAGCGGCAAAGATGAGTACAGCAATGATGGGCATGGCTAATGCGAACGCTCCGGCAAACGTGGCGATGGCAGCGACGACTGCGGTCAGCGCCCACATGGCAATGGATCCAACCTTGCTTGACTTCAAGGTGAGCAGGAACAGAGGGCAGGTGAGAATAAGGCAGCAATAGAGAGCGACAGCGTAGCGACGGGGGATCTCCAAGCCGGGAAAATCGGCGAAGAAGGAATACCGGAGAAGCAAAACACTGAGAACACTCACTGCCAGGCACGCCAGACGAACATCTGATCGTAGTGCTTCCAGTGATGGGAGCGCGGATTGGGCAAAAAAAGATGCTCCTGTTGCAAGGTAGCAATTCGACGATCAGCGTAACAGGTCCTCGAGCATGGTGCTGAGGTCGGTTTTATTGTCGCGGTACTTGACGATGGCCGGGGCGTAAAGGCTCAGGCCCCATTCCTGACCGTTGCCTTTGTTAACGGCGCGCGCGCCGGGCACAACTACGGCATTTTCGGGGACGATTAGAGGAAGATCGCCGGTGGCGCGAATCACCGTGCCGTTCACCAGATCGAACAGCGGAGTGCCGCGGGTGAGGATGGTGCCGGCGGCGAGCACTGCGCCTTTGCGCACGATTGTTCCTTCATAGACGCCGCAATTGCCGCCGACGAGCACGTCGTCTTCGATGACGACCGGGCTGGCATTCACGGGTTCGAGTACGCCACCGATCTGCGCCGCCGCGCTCAGGTGAACGCGCTTGCCGATTTGAGCGCACGAGCCGACCAGCGCGTGCGAATCGACGAGTGTCCCTTCGTCGATGTAAGCGCCGACGTTGATGTACATGGGCGGCATGCAGACAACGCCGCGAGCGACAAAGGCACCGGCACGGACCGAGGAGCCGCCTGGAACAAGGCGTACCCCGTCGGCGGCAGTGAAGCTGCGGGCGGGGTAAGTGTGCTTGTCGACAAATGAAAGGCCGCTGGAGCGCATCTCCTCGAGAGCGCCGATCCGAAATCCGAGCAGAATGCCGCGTTTGACCCAGGCATTCACACGCCATCCGGTGGGCGAACTGGCGTCGGGTTCAGCGGCGCGGACCTCGCCAGCCTCGAGCGCCGAGCGGAGCGCAAGAAACGCCGTCATAGCGGCGGCGTCGGAGCCGGCGGCCGGCCCCGCGGCGAAGTGCCGCTCGATCTCCTGCTCCAATTGGCTGAGGTTCATCGCAAGTCGAGTGTAACAAGGCAGGGACCGGGAGACCGAGGGACTAAGCTTGCAAGTTGGCAAGCGGCGAGGGAAGGTGGAAGAGGGAACAGACTCACGTCAGGCGGAGTAAATAGGGTCGATGGTCAGCTTGTTGCGTGAGCTGCGGTTGGCGGCGATCGGCTGCAGGCGGAAGCAGTTCCTCCCAGAAGGAATCATGGCGAGTGGAATGGGCGCATCGCCCGGCCGGCCATTGAAATTCTTTGATTCGAGCCAGGCGCTTAGCCGGGGGTCGCAAATCTCCGTCTGGCCCAGCCAGAAATCAGGCCTCAGGCCGCACTGGATGAGCAAGTGGTCAAGGTGCAATTCGATGACGTCGATGTCTCTGTTGAAATATCGCCGGACGTTGCTCGCCCCGACTTCGACGCCGGTATACGCGTGACCCTTGCATTGCGTTTTGACAACCATAAGTCCCTGCTGAGCGATTCTTTTGAAGTGCGGCCGATGATGCGCGATAAAGCAGTGCGAAGTCAGGTGGATGAGGCAAGTCTATGGAGCAAAATTGCCTCCCGCGTGGTGCAGCGAAGGAAAAGCGTGCCGGGGTTCCTGATTTGAGACAGGCGTGACAAGGGGGTCAATTCGGGACGGGTGGCTGCCAGGCTTTGCTCGCGACGCAGCCGCAATGATGGAAGCACAAACAGCCATGCGTGTGCGATACTCGAAAACGACATGTACAAGCGAGTTGTTCTGAAGCTTTCGGGCGAGGCGCTGGCCGGGGAGCGTGGCTTTGGTCTGGATGCGGAAAAGGTGTCGGAGATCACCGGCGAGATCGCGGACGTGCACGCGCTGGGCGTGGAGATCGCGATCGTGGTGGGTGGCGGGAATTTTTTCCGCGGCGTGGAGGAACAGGCCAAGGAGATGGACCGTGTGAGTGCCGACAACATGGGAATGCTCTCCACCGTCATTAATGCGATCGCGCTGCAGGATGCGCTGGAACAACGCTGCGTACAGTGCCGTGTGATGACGGCCGTACTGATGAATCAGATTGCAGAGCCGTACATCCGGCGGCGAGCTGTTCGGCATCTTGAAAAAGGGCGGATTGTCGTATTCGCCGCCGGCACGGGGAATCCGTTTTTTTCGACGGACACCGCGGCCAGCCTGCGCGCCATGGAGATCAAAGCGGATGTACTACTGAAGGGCACCAAGGTGGAAGGGGTCTACAGCGCCGACCCGGTGCTGGTGAAAGACGCCGTGAAGTACGACCAGGTTTCATACATGCAGATTCTGCAGCAAGGCCTGAAGGTGATGGACCTGACCGCGGTGAGCATGTGCAAAGACAACAACTTGCCCATGATCGTGTTCAACATGAATCAGCCGGGGAACATCAAGCGCGTAGTGATGGGCGAAAAGGTTGGATCGTTGGTGACGGCTTGAAAAAAGCACGGACCAGGGAATAGGGATCAGGAACTGGAAAGACGCGGCCGGTGCTTATTAAGAAGTCTCGTGCTGCACCAGATATTGCGCAGCATAGCTTTCTATTGAGGAACGAACGGCTCAGCCGCATCAAGTACCGTCACGCCAATTCTGAATCTGCTTTTGTCCAACGCGGTTGAGACATCATTGAGTGTTCGGGCTCTTTCTGATCCCTGATCCCTATTCGCTGATCCCTGCCCTTTGGAGACGTCTAACAAGTTCGTGGATACTCGCAAGCCAGCACCGCTGAACGCACTTACGGGCTTGCGCTGCTTCGCGGCCCTCAACATTGTTCTTTTCCACTTCTCCAATCCCCAGTGGTTCGGTTTTCTTGCCCCGGTGGTCAATGCCGGGTATATCTCGGTCAGCTACTTCATTCTGCTGTCGGGATTTGTGCTGGCCTACAACTACGCCGAGCGCGCGCGCAACGGAGAGCTGGATCGCAAGCGCTTTTGGGAAGCGCGATTCACGCGCATCTATCCGATTTACTTTCTGAGCTTGCTGCTGAGCCTGAGTTTACTGCGTTCGGAGTTCCAGACGCACACGCACGCGATGTTCTGGACGGGCATGGTGCTGACGCCGCTCCTGCTGCAGGGCTTCGTTCCTGCGGTATCAACGTTTTTGAATACTCCAGCCTGGACGATGTCGGCCGAAGCTGCCTACTACGTGATCTTTCCCTGGGTGGCGAAGTGGAAGCGCCCGCAGCGGATGCTGCCGCACCTGATGAAGATGGCCGGCGTGTGGGCGCTGGGGCTGGTGCCGGGTGCTCTCTACATCGCATTCAATCCCGATGGAATCGCCCATCCGGACCGATGGAGTTACGGCCCGTGGCTGTGGACCCTGAAATATACGCCGTACGCGCACGTATTCAGTTTCATCTTTGGCGTGATGCTGGCTGACCTGAACAGGATGATCGAGCGCACAGCGCAATTGCGCCTGTGGCTCGGAATCATCGGATTCGGCGGAGTTTATGCCCTTTTAGGCCTGGGACCGCTGATGCCCTACCCAATCATGCACGACGGTGTCCTCATGCCTCTGTTTGGCTGCATTGTGTTGGGACTAGCAGGCGAAAACCCGCTGGCCCGCGCTCTGGGAGTGCGACCACTGGTTTTTGTGGGCGAGGCAAGTTACTGCCTCTACTTGCTTCACTTCAACCTGTGGAACCTGATTCACGGCTCGCACCTGCTGGATGCGCTCGGCTTGGTCCGCTTCGATCCCTGGATCAGCTACGTTCTCCTGATTGCGATGGCCATCTTCGCCCTGCATTTCATCGAGAAACCAGCGCAGAGGAAGCTGCGCGAATGGATGCACGCGACAACGGTCGTGAAAACCGAGGGAGCAGGGAGTAGGGAGTAAGGGCGAAGGCAACGCCGAAGATCGAGTTGGGATGGAGACCTACCATTCCCTGCGAAATTCATCGCGGCACGCAGAAAGCCCAGCCGCGAGGGCTGGGCTCTTCTCACTGCGGACGGTCAGCGCAGCTACTGAGGTGTTGATAGGGCGTGGTTGCCGTGCGGCACGGCAATCAACGCAGTCGGGTTCGCGCCGGTGGGATAAGGAGTAGCCTGCGTTTGATCGATGGTTCCATCGCTGGGATTGAGCCTGAAGCCGGAGACGGAGTTGCCCAGATAGTTCGCGGTGTATACAAAAACGCCCTCAGCCGGATCCACGATGACCGAAACCGGATCCGTGTCGGTGGTGGTTCCGGCCGTACCGGAGATGCCGACGTCGGCGGTGGGCGTGCCGGTAGGCAGGGAGATTGAGTAGGCCGAAACCGTCTCATCCAGCGAGTTGGCCAGGTAGATAAAAATTCCTCGGGGATCGATGACAACGGAACTCGGCTCGTTGCCGGTTCTAAAAGGCCCGTTGATCATGAACTGCAGCGCATCGGTCGAGAGCACCGTATACCCGATCAGCTCGTTGGAGGCGAAGTCAGTGACGTAAACGAACCGGCTGATGGGGTCCGTGGTCAGGGCAGATGGCT
This sequence comes from uncultured Occallatibacter sp., assembly GCA_964468605.1. Classification (GTDB taxonomy): domain Bacteria; phylum Acidobacteriota; class Terriglobia; order Terriglobales; family Acidobacteriaceae; genus Telmatobacter. Next base: position 14,404 of record CAYYKV010000036.1, read on the forward strand.
TGACGCCCGCCTGATAGGGGCTGCCTGAAACCGCAGTCATTGCGCCGCCAGAGCCGACAGCATAACCAAAGAGCCAGCCTGGATTGGCGTTGCTTGTTGTGGTCCCGCCGGGATTGTAAGCCGATTTGTCATAAGCGGCGACGTAGACCGCGCTGCTGTTGGCGAGCACGGTGACGCCCGTAGGCACAATGGTGTCGGTCGAGAATCCGGGGACAGTGAGAGAGAGCGTTGCGGTGGCGGAGCCAATCGCACCGGAACTAAGGGCATACTCGGTGAGCGTGGCAGAGGCCGTGCCCGAAATGACATACAGGTAGGTTCCGGCGGGGCTGACGGCAATCGACACTGGGGTATTCGCGAGAGTGATGCTGTCCTTCATGGTGAGGATGCCACTGTCAGAGACGGAGAAATGAACCACGGAGTTGTTGCCCTTGTTGGCAACGTAGAGGTTGTCATAATCGGACGTTGTGGCCAGGGCAACGGGGCCGGAGCCGCCTGAGGAAACAGGAGAAGCGGCGGTGCGCAATGCGCCAGATTTGGCGTCGACGGCATAGGTGTAGATTTGTCCGGCGCTGCCCGACGAGCTGCCTGCGGAACTGGCCACGAAAACATAGTCAATTGTGACCAGATTGCAGGCAGTTAAGAACGAGGCCAGGATCAGGCCGATTGCAGAGACCAGAAAAAGCTGGCTCAATTTACTAAACTTCATGCGCTTCCTTCGTCATGGGCCCGTCAAGAGAAGCCCCAAGAAAACTCGTTAATGTTGCCCCGCTGATCATTGTAAAAGCCGGATCGGGGGATTGCCACCAACTCCGCTGCCGGAGCGATTGCATGCTCTCACGGCTGAATGCCGCCTCCCGTGCCGTTGTGCGGGATTGCGGCCACAGCGGTTGGATTGGTATTGCTCGGAAATGGAGAATTCTGCGAATCGAGAAGTGTTCCGTTGGTGGTGCTCAACTCGAAGCCCGAAACTGTGTTGTCGAGGAAGTTGAGAGTGTAAAGAAAATGCTCCGTCGAGGGGTCGATTCCAACGGCAACGGGCTGGAGTCCGGTAGCGTATGTGCCAATGCTCGTTAGCTTGCCATTGCTGATGGAGTAGGCGGTGACATTGCTGTCCTGCGAATTGGTCACATAGGCGTATGGGTAAGAGGGATCGACGACGATGGCGCTGGGTTGATTCCCAGCTGGGAAAGGGCTGCCGCCAAGCGGGGACAAGTTGCCGCTATTTACGGCGAACCCACGTACATTGCCGCTCGAAGAGTCGGTGACGTACACATACGTGCTGGTGGCATCGCTGGCGATGGCGGAAGGCTTGACGCCGGCCGCAAAGGGAGAATTGTTCAGAGGGCAGAGAGTACCTCCGGGATCTGCAGTTTCATTGGTCGGCGGGACTGGGGTGGGAGGCGCAGGTGGTGCGGGACAAGTGGCGTCCGAAGGGATCGTTGCAGGGACTGATGCAGATGTGCCTGCCGGGACCACCCAGAACCCAAAGACGTAACCGACGTTCGGCGTGACCGAAGAGTCGTAAGCGGTGACGTAGACATCGGAGCCTGAAGCAAGTACGTTGATAGCGGTGGGAACGATGACGTGCGAAGCGTTCGTGCCGGAGAGCGTGAGTGGCCAGTACTGCCCGTTGACGGCAGTGTTGGTGACCGGCGGCGTTTGGATGGCAACGGGCGTCGAGCCGCTTGCAGGTGTGAGCGGAAAGACGCCGATCGAGCCCGAGCAGGGCTCGGCATCCGAGCAGATGGGAAGCGGCTGGTAAAGATCAACGATAAACAGATTCGTCTTGTTGACGGCGATGGCGAGGGGAAAGATTCCAGGCGTATTGACAGTGTTATAGGGATAGAGCTTTCCATCAGTGCCGATGCCGAACTGCACAATGGTGTTGTCGTCCTCGTTGTCAACGAAGAGGCTCCCGTAGTCGACCGAGACGGCCTCAGCCACTGGGTTGCGCCCCTGTGAAGGGAATGGCGAAGTAGGAATCTGGCGCATGCGGCCGGATTCGGAATCGATTTCGAAAACGTTAATCTCGCCGTAATTGTTGGCGCCTGCTGCCTTGGCGCAAGCCACGTAAACAAAGTCGACGGTCAAGGTCTGAGTCAATTGGGAACAGGCAGTCACGAGCGAGGCCGCCAGCAGGCTGGCCGCGCCGACCAGCAATAGCTGGCTCGATTTATTAAGCTTCATGCGCATCTTTCATGAACGCAGCCTGCACGCAGGCCCCTCAAAAAAACCGGTCAAAAATCGAATTCCGGCGAATCGAATCTCGGCGCAAAATACCAGGCAACTGCGCCGGAATTCAGCCATGGTCCGCTGACAGACCGTGAATCCAAGCAGGCTTCGGATGCATCCCAGCCTGGCATCTGGACCGGTCCGCCAGAACCGTCCTGCTCCCGGCAGGCGGACGCGGCGCGGCACTAACTTGTGCGCCCATCAATCAGGCACCACGACGCCGGGCCCTCGAGATTGTAGGTGCTGGTAACACGCAATTCGTTCAGGTCCCCTGTATTCGGATCGAGCACCCGCCCCGTAACCGTGGAGTCGTACTGGTTGGCTTCGAAGATGAACTGATTGGAAGGGTCCTCGACAATGCATTGCGGGCCAGAACCGGAGCCGAACGGCTCCTCGGCGATAAAGCTTAACTGGTAGGCGGGCGAGGTGGTGAGGAAATACCCAGCGAGTCCGCTATTTGGATTTGGCCCGGTGACATTGTTCCCCTGGTTGGCGACATAAACAAACTTGCCCTTATTCTCAACCAGGATATAGATGGGGTTGGCAAGAGTTGGGTCATCGGGAACTGCGCCGCTCGGTTCCGACTGCAAAGCGCCCCCGCCGCCCAACGTAAATGGAAGAATCTGGCTTTGCGAAGTGGTTGATGTGCCGTTAAACGTCTCGGAGATGGGCTCGTTATCGAGCACGTAAATGACGCCGCCCGCCTGAACGATGGCCGTACCCTGATGAATACCGAGCGGCTGGGAACTGTTCTGGCTGAGCGTCAACTGTCCTGAAGCGGCCGAGTAGCTATAGGGGAAGACGAGAGTGCCACCGGTGTACGGGTAGCTCGTTGGAGTGGGCGCGCCGGCGAGGGTAAGAACGGTAGAGCCAGATAGCAGGAAATCGACCGGGTTGGCCGGAACCGGGAAATAGGTGATCGGCTGGCCGCTCGTCGTGGCCGTCACCTGGGCATTCACAACCACCGAGAGACGGCCGGTGCTCTGATTGATCTTGAAGATGGTAATGTCGCCGCAGGTGGTCACTGAACTTCCCAGGGCGAGCGCGCAGTTATCGGTACTTGACGGGCTTGCATTGTCGGGCGCGTCGTGGTCCAGCACAAAAATAAAGTTGCCCGAGGAATCTCCAATCATGCGGAACGGGTTGATGCCCTGGGTATAGAAAGTCTCTTGCGGTGTGAGCGTGCCATTTCCGCCTACGGCAAATTGCGTGATGTTCGAGTTGAGGCAGGCGTTGGCGCCTGTGCCATAGCAGTCGGGGCTGCCCGATGCGGTTACGCCGCGATTGAGGACATAAAGGAACCGGCTTCCGAGGGTCAACACGGCGCGAACTGGGTTAGCTCCACCGGAGGCAACAGGCAAAGTGTTGATCGGTGTCAGCCGACCCGTGTTGTGATCGATTTTGAAGCCGGAAACAATGCCGCTGCTGCCAGTGGGGACGTTGACGGTTCCCGTCACATACAAGAAGCCAACCGTATAGCTTTCAACGCAAGACGTCACGCCAAATACGATGGCCGCCGAAAGTGCGCCAATCGCGAGCGCCTTGCCGAATTTTCTGAACTTCATGCTATTCCTTCATCCTGGTCAGGGTTGAGCTGCCAAGTTTCATCGTTCCCGAGCAGTGCTGGGTTGGGATGGAGTCCCTGATGAATTGTAAAAGGCGAGGGCGGGTTGTGCCTAGTTTACCCCTCGGAATGGTAAATACCCCGATTTCGGATTGCACCGGCGCATCGTGAAGGTGTGATCCTCAGCTGATACAGTCTGGCATTCGATTTTCCGGCGTCGGTCGAAATTTGGACGCGCAGAGGCAGGAAAAGTCAACGCCAGATCCACGGCGAAGCTGGTCTGCAAGCCTGCAAGGGCGGCATGAGACCCGAAGGCGAGAGAATAGGAATATGCGGAGCCGATTGCCGATAGTTTGCTCGATTCTGGCCGGGTTGAGCCTGGCAGGGTTTTGTGTGGCGCGCGGGCAGGACGTGCATGTGCGCGTCTCACCCGATGTGAAGACAGGGATGGAGGGCACCACGGAATTCCCCGCGATTCAAATGGCCATGGACCACCATCCCTTTGCAGGTATTGGACCCGATGGCAAGCCCGGTCGGGTGTATATCGAGATTGCGCCGGGCGTTTATCACGAGCGAGTCATCGTGACGCAGAACCACACGAACATCACACTGGTGGGCATGGGAAAGACCCCGGAAGATGTCGTGATCACGAACAGCCTGAATGCCAAACAAGCCGGTGGGACGTTCTTCACCGAGACCGTGGAAATCAACGGTACAGGTTTCGAGGCCGACAACATCACTTTTGAAAATAATGCCGGAAATACGGGGCAGGCTGTGGCTGCGGCGGTGCGGGCCGATAGGGCCGTCTTCAAGCACTGCCGCTTTCTGGGCCACCAGGACACACTCTTCGCTGACTACGGGCGCCAGTATTACGTCGACTCTTATATTGAGGGCGGGGTCGATTTCATCTTCGGAAACGCGACGGCGGTCTTCGACCACTCCGAGATCCATGCCAACGGGCCGGGGTACTTGACCGCGCAATCGCGCACATCGCCCGGGCAGGCAACCGGCTACGTGATCATCGACAGCAAAGTGACAAGCGGGATCGAGCCGAGCGCGGGATCGGATACGGTTGCTCCTGTGCGCGACACGATCAGCCTTGGTCGGCCGTGGCGCCCTTACTCGCGCGTGGTGTATATCAACACGGAACTGCCCGCTGACGTGATCCCAGAAGGCTGGAACACATGGGGCAAGACCGACACCGTGCCGCAGGCGTACTATGCGGAGTTCCATTCGACGGGTCCGGGAGCGAATGCGGCCGCTCGTGTGTCCTGGTCGCATCAGCTGACTACGCGACAGGCAGCGCAGTTCCGCCCGAGAGTGTTTCTGGCGGGCAAGGATGGGTGGGATCCGGTGACTGCCGCGGCAAAGCTGCCGTAAAGGCGTCGAAGCTCAAAGAATGCGGTACGCTAATCAGTGCGCTAGGCGAATTCCCGACGCAAAAACGCGAATCATAACGATAGCGGCAATTGAGACCGACGCATCGACCCATGTGAACGCGGCGAGGTCGCGCTCCGGGTGAGGCCGCTTAATTCCGGTTGTCGCTCCGAATAGAGCAAAGATCCAAAAGAGCGATCCGGCAATTGTCGAGCCGACGAAAAAGCGCGGCAGTGGCCAATAAAGGATTGAGATGAGCAAGGGCCCGGCGAGCGCCGGCCCGGCTGTGGCGGAAAGGACGGCGTTGAATCGTCCGATTTGCCGGGGAACCCAACCAACGAGCTCGCGGCCCATTAGGAACATAAACAGTGCGAGAAGAATCCATCCGAATGCCGAAGCAGTCACGCCAATCCGCGCAGATATGCCGAGAAGTTCGAAGACCGTCCGGAAATCGCCCCCAAATTGCGCGCCCGCCATTGGTCCCAGGAAACAATCCACGCCGACCAGAGCCAGCAGGATAAAGAGAAGCCCTGATGGCCGTTTACGGAAGCGCCATGCGTAAATCAACAGGCACAGCGCGCCTGCGGTGAGGCTGAAGATGGGGCCAGAAGCGGCGATGGTCGCGAGTTGCTGCGGCGTGGCTTGCGCTGGTTCGGGATTGACCCACATCTGATAGATGATCGAGTTGAAGCCAAGCACGTATGCGGTGAGGGCGTGGACTGCCTCATGCGGTGTAGTGTTCAGCGCATAGGCCACCGCGAAAAGCAGCGTCGGGCGAGCGGCGATGCCGAGGGTGCGCATTGTGCCGGTGCGGCGCGCGTTGACGAAGTCAGGCACGGCGATCAAATTAATGGATCGGGCAATCTGTTGTCACGGCATATTCGCGCCCCCGGGCGCGGGTCCATTTTGCACCGCGAAATACACAGCGCGTTTATCTTTACAGCGCGTCGCCGCCCCTGCCACACTGGAGCGTGGACACCCAGACAATTGTCATCCTCGATTTCGGGTCGCAATATACGCAGCTCATCGCGCGGCGCATCCGCGAGCAGAATGTGTTTTCGGTAGTCC
>CAYYKV010000037.1:0-20529 GCA_964468605.1 uncultured Occallatibacter sp.
CGAGCAGAACATAGGCCAATACCAGAGCCCCCGGCAGCGCCATTGCAAGCAGCAGCGTTCCGCTGGATGGCAAGTTCAGCGTGCCGGCAATCTGATCGAGGACGTGCAGCGCCATGAAGACGCGCCCCATTGCGTAAAGAGCGATCCCAGCGGTGAACGCGGCCATCGTGGCAAACATGCAAGCGTTCAAAGCCCGCGTCTTCCGGTCGAAGCGCAGCCCGAGATACTCCGGAATCGACCGCGCGGCAAGTTCATCCTGTTTATCCGAGGTTACCGCCGCCCCTGAATTTGAACCGTAGAAGACCGGCATCAAGTAAATGCCAGCGAATAGCATCGCCGGAATCGAGCCAAGCACGAAGAATCCAATGCTGGCCAGGCCGTACCGGGCTCCAGCCGCGCCCATGCCGAGCACCTCCTGCGTGCCCAGGCTTGCGCTCAACATCGCTAAACCGCACAGCCAGCCCGGCATCGCGCGCCCAGCCTGCATGAATTGCCGGCTACTCGTCATCGCCGGCTTGAGAGAGAAGCCGGCGGTGAGGATGAAAAAGCCGTAAATCAGCAGGATCAGCGAGTCGGTTGCAGCAAGATTCCGCACAAATCGTTCCTTCCATCCTGATGGTACAGAATCTACCTGGACCACTGCGGCGAACCGGGCACCCGGGTAAGGCTCGCCAGCGCGGACTTCGCAGCCGGCTTCGTGAGCGCACAAAAAAGGCGGCAGGGGAATGATCCCCGCCGCCAGTTTCTGTGCCAATAGTTCCTGCGCTCTGTGTGAATCGCACTGATTTCAGCCGTGCTCAAGTGCTGAAGCCGAAGGCCGTGAGCCACCCCGTGCCGTTATTGCTCCTGGCCAGTCCCCGGAGCCGGCACAGGAGCCGGAGCTGCCTGCGGAGCCACATCCGGCGGTGGAGGAGGCGGCTGAGGATGATGGAATTGGCCGCCCCCCCCGCGGAATTGGTTGCCCGGGCCGCCCATCCCCGGCCTCTGTCCATCGTGTCCCCACTGACCACGGTCATGCTCGCGCATTCCCGGGTGATCCATCCGGTTCTGGTGCATGGTCTGCAGCTGCTTCCACTGGTCGGGCTTCAACTGCATTCGAATGTCCAGCAGGAAACGCGCATTCGCGTTTTCCAGGTCAGCGCGCGCGCCCACGACTTTGTCGATTTGCGCTTCAATCGCTGCCCGGTCCGGAGTATCAGCCTTCATCAGCGGTCCCAGCGCCAGCTCGGCCTTGCGCAAGGTGGCCTGCATGTCGATCAGCTTCATGCGGTGGTCCTGCAGAATTCCATCCATCGCCTTGCGCTGATCGTCAGTCAGGTTCAACTGTTTTACAACGTTCGGATTGTTCCAGAATTGTCCGTTTGCGAAGCCGAACGAGCGCTCCAAAGGAGGCCGATGCTGCCCGAAACCTTGTCCCATGCCTGGCCCGCCGGGCTCTTGCGCGCACGCCCAACCTCCCGCCATCAACACTCCCGATACCGCCAAAACCAGTCGCACAATTTTCAACGTCTTCATCGATTTCCCCCTTGTGTCCCAAGGGACCCTTTCCCGCCTTCTGATGAGTTTCCTCGTGCCTTGTCTAATGAGCAATTCAATTCGTACCGCTGTTGTCCATCATTTGGGCCAGCGGTTCCATGGCCGCCGGAACCTGTCGCGATACATCGTTGTCTACCGTTGCCAGCAAATCCTCATCCGCACTGGCTGCGTTCTTTACGGCGGTTGGCTGCCGCTTGCCGGCGGTTGTGGCCGCGACTGGCTCTTCTGCGGCCTTGCGCTCCAGCGCGGCTTTTTGCTCTGCCGCCCTGATTGCAGCTTTCATTATTTCGATCCGGGCCGACTCTTGCCGCACATGGCGTTCGTACAATCCGCCCGCCAGGCTTCCGGCCGCCAGCAAGCATCCCAGCGCCCAGATTGCTGCCAGGCGCCAATTGTGCCGTGCCATTCTCACCCCCGTCCGGGGCTCGGTGTACGTCGCCTCACTCCAGGCATTCACGCTGGCCTTGAAGTGCTTGAGCGCTCCCGCTACGATCGGATCGTCGATCTCTCCCGCCAATTTATCTCTGTTGCTCATCGTGTTCCTCTCAGCTCCGCGCGCACTCTCGCGAGCGCCCGCGATAAGTGGGCCTTCACTGTGCCCTCGCTCAATCTTGTGGCTCGTGCAATCTCGCTCAACTCCCGGTCCTCGACGTAACGCAGCAGGAATACCGTTCGTTGCCGTTCGCTTAAACCTTCCACTGCCTTCCAAACCTGGGCGACCTGTTCCCGAGCCAAGATCTGCTGCTCCGCATTACGCTCGCCGTTCGGCAGCCAGTCGCTGGCCTCGTCCACACCAATTGCATTCGCCTGCGTATGCCGCCAGAACTGCAGGCGCCGGTTGCGCCAGTGATCCTTCTGCAAATTGATGGCGATCCGCATCAGCCAAGTCATCGCACTTGAATCGCCGCGAAAGCGATTCCAGTTCCGGTGCGCCTTCAGGAAACACTCCTGCGTAAGCGTCTCAGCAAGATCCGCGTCCCGGAGCGATGCCAGGAGAAAGCGGAAGATCTGCGGCCGGTGGCTTTCAACGATGCTGGCGAAATCCTGCGCAGCAATCTCCTTCGCCGCTTCCACGGTCATCGGCTTTACGGCTGTTCCGGCTGCCATCAGTTTGGTAGACGTCCCGATGCGGGCCAAGTTTACATCCCCTCGTTCCATTTTCGCGCGAAAGGGCCACAAAACCGAACTGCGGAAGGGACATGGAAAGCCCGCAAATCCATTATCCTCACCAGGAGTTTACAAGCGCCCGCATCCTGCCGCGCGCCTCGCCGCGCAACGGTATAATTCGTTGCGGCGGAGGGAGCCTTCAGCGGCGAACGATACTGGATGAGGCTGCAAGCTGAACGCCGAAAGCTTTGAAGCGAATGGAGAGAAAATGATTTCCCGCCGACAATTCGTCAACGGATTTGCTGCGGGTGCAGCGGCCTCAGCCTTTGCTTCAACGGCGAAGAGCTATGCGCAGATTCTCGGCGCCAACGATCGGCTGAACTTTGCCATCAATGGCCTCAACGGCCGCGGCCACGCGCATCTTTCATCACTGCACGCCAACAGCAGCAGCGCTCGCGTCGCGTATATTTGCGACGTCGACTCGGGGATTCTCGCAAAGTTTGCAGCGGAAGCGGAGCAAGAGCTTGGCTACGCGCCCAAGGCCGAGACCGATTTCCGCCATGTGCTGGAATCGAAGGACGTCGACGCCATTACGGTTGCCACTCCCGACCATTGGCACACGCCGTTGGCGGTGCTCGGCCTGAAGGCCGGTAAACACGTTTACGTCGAAAAACCTTCCAGTCAGAATCCGCGCGAGGGCGAGTTGCTTGTAGCGGCGCAGAGGAAATATAGAAGACTCGTTCAGGTGGGCGATCAGCAGCGATCCTCTGACTACACGATCCGAATGATCCAGAAGATTCACGATGGCCTGATCGGCGAGGCGTACATGGCCAAATCGTGGTACGCGAACACACGCGGCTCCATGGGAATTGGCAAGCTCGCACCGGTGCCTGCGTCGCTTAACTGGGATCTGTGGCAGGGCCCAGCGCCGCGAAGTGAGTACAAGGACAACATTCAACCTTACAATTGGCACTGGCTGCGGCGCTATGGCACGGGCGAGACTCTCAACAATGGAACTCACGAGGTTGACGTCTGCCGCTGGGCTCTACAGGCCGAAATCCCTCACGCCGTGACCGCAAGCGGCGGCCGCTACCAGTTCAAAGACGATTGGCAGTTTCCCGACACGACCGTCACCAACTTTGAATACCCGGACAAGCTCATCTCGTGGGAGGGCCACTCCTGCCAGGGCATGCGTCTCTACGATCGCGACCGGGGTTCGCTCATCATGGGCACCAAGGGCTCGGTCGTCATCGATCGCGACGGCTACGACGTTTTTGATTGGAAAGGGAAGCAGATCGACAAGTATCGCGTCGGGCACGTTACTTCCACCGGCGACCTGATCGGAGCCGACTCCATGACCGACGCTCACTTCGCCAACTTCATCGCGGCCATTCGCGGCCAGGGGAAACTCAATTCGCCTGCTTCGGTGGCGAATGTCACCGTCACCATGCTTTTGCTGTCGAACATTGCCTGGTTCGTCGATCGCCTGCTGCGCCTCGACACCGAAACCGCGCACATCATTGGCGATCCCGAGGCGATGAAGTACTGGGCCCGCACCTACGAACCGGGCTGGGAAGTGACTGTCTAAGGAGAAACGAAGGTGACGCTCGAATCCGAACTCTCGCCTGCCGCGCGAGCTGGAACCATCACTATCGGCGGCGATTTAACTTTGAATCGCATGGGCTACGGCGCCATGCGCATTACGGGCCAGGGCATCTGGGGTCCGCCCAATGACGTCGACGGCGCGCTCGCCACTTTGCGCCGCGCCGTCGAACTCGGCGTCAACTTCATCGACACTGCCGATTCCTATGGTCCCGACGTCTCAGAAGAACTGATCGCGGAAGCGCTCTGGCCATATCCGGCCGGCCTCGTCATTGCTACCAAAGCCGGATGGTCGCGCCACGGTCCAGGCGTATGGCAGCACAACGCCAGTCCCGCGCACATTCAGCAAGCCATTGAAGGGAGCCTCAATCGTCTGCGCCTGGAGCGGATCGATGTTTACCAACTCCACGTTCCTGATCCGGCCGTCTCCTTTGACGCCTCGATGGAAACCCTCGCGCACCTGAAAGAGCAGGGCAAGGTTCGCCACGTCGGTCTTTCCAACGTCACGCTCGAACACATTCATCGTGCGCAGAAGATCGTCCCAATTGTCAGCGTGCAGAACCGCTACAGCTTCTCCGATCGCGAATGGGATTTCGTGGTCGATTATTGTGAAGCAAACGGCATAGCGTTTCTGCCGTGGGGGCCCATGGCACAGGGCCGCAAGGCCAGCGAAGTCGTGGAAAAAACTGCCGCCGCACGGAACGTCTCGACGGCGGTGGTCTCTCTGGCATGGCTGCTGCGCCGCTCACCGGTTGTGGTGCCAATTCCTGGCACCAGCTCGGTAAAGCACCTTGAAGAGAACGTCAGTGCCGCTGCATTTCGACTCAACGACGCCGAGTTCGCCGAGCTCGCGGCCGTGGTTCCAAAGCCCTATTGGCTGCGCGGCTGAAGCCGGCGAGGTGGCACATAGTGGAAGCGGATCAAATAAATCATCTCGCCTTTGCCGTGCTTGGCCACTTTCAGCAAATCCAAAACGCCGAGAAATCCTGACTCGCGCGCAAGCTCAGGAGTAATATCCGGCAACCCGATCGGCTCGATCGAGTCCACCTCAATCTCGCCTTCCTCCATGCGATAGCGGCCGCCCACGCACACATGCGGCCGCGTCCAAATTCTTACGGTGCAGGTTATTTCTCCACGCCGGACGCCTTCCCGAAGCCGCTTGGCGAACATCATGCAGAGAGTCTACCGAAGGGGCCCCAAACGAGAGCGCCTTCCGCATCGCGTCCCCATTGTCATTCCGGCCCGAGCGAGTGAAGGTGACGGCAAATCCGCAGTTTCCGTCCCGGCCCGCTGCTAAACTGGCACAGTTAAACGTTTTCCGCTGTTTTAAGGAAACTGCCATGCTGCTCGAATCTCTTCGCGAACAGGTTGTCCGTGCCAATCAGGAGATCGCCCGTCGCGGCCTCGCGCCCCACACTTTCGGGAACGCCAGCGGTGTTGACCGAAGCGGGTCCAGGCCGCTCGTGGTCATCAAGCCCAGCGGCGTCGATTATGCCGCGCTAGCTCCTGCCGACCTCGTCGTCACCGATCTTGATGGCAACATTGTGGAGGGCGCGCTGCGTCCGTCGAGCGATCTCGACACACACACTTTGCTCTACCGTGAATTTCCTCAGATAGGCGGCATCGTCCACACGCACTCCGAGTTCGCAACGGCCTGGGCTCAGGCTTGCCGCCCCATCCCGTGCTTCGGCACCACCCACGCCGATTATTTTCGCGGTCGAGTTCCTGTCACTGAGCCGCTCACCGCCGAAGAGGTTGCTTCGGACTATGTTGGCAACACAGGCGCGGTGATCGTCCGCTGCTTCCGCTCGGGTAAGCTCGATCCGGTTGACGTCCCGGGTGCCTTGGTGGCGGGCCACGCCCCTTTTGTCTGGGGAAGGAATCCAGCGGAGGCCGTTGAGCACGCCGACATCCTTGAGTACATTGCCCGTCTCGCCTTCCGCAGCGCGCTTCTCGGAGCGCCCGAAGGCGGAATTCCCAGTCATGTCTCGGAATACCACCACCGTCGCAAACATGGCCCGAACGCAACCTACGGGCAGCGCTGACCCTGGATTGGGATTTTCGCACTGTTGACCAGCCGACGGCACTCCAGGCTCAAATTCGTGTGCTGAAATCCACGAAGAAGCCTGCAAACAGCAACTCATTTGTTTTAAGATACTTGCTAAAAAACGTGCAGCGGGTCATCGGATTACTATTTTCCATAGATGGATTCCTTTCTGTGGAGGTCTGCTCTTGTTTTTTGCACTTCCGATGTGATCTACTTCACTTGAGGATGACGTTTGTCCCCATCGACAAGTCCATATCACGTCTGTTCTCAGACGATTGGCGCACTGTTCCCGACCTTCCACCGCTTTTCCCCTGCGTGGCAACCGACGTGCTGGTAAAGCGATTAGTGTAGGAAACCCCCGCCCATGGAGACAAGCCTTCTCAACCGCGTGCAGGCTACGCTGCTGGCCTTGGCTACGGCTGCGCTGTTCGTGTTGGCGGTGCTGAATCTCCTTGAGCAGCGCCAGTCTCCGCAACTCGACGATGGCGTTTGGTGGGGCGAGGCTGCCGGCGGCTTGCAAGCCGAAAAAGTATTGCCTGATAAACCCGGGCAGCGCGCCGGGATCGAGGTGGGAGACCTGCTGACGGGCGTCAGCGAGTCGCCCACTGCCGCTGTAACGCCAGTTACGGTGGTCGCCGATCTGGAGCGCGTTCTGTATGCCTCCGGACCCTACGTCCAGGTCTACTACACAGTCACGCGTGACGGCATTCCCCTTGAAGCGCCTATCAAGGTCATTCCAGAGCCGCTGGATAGCAGTCTCGATTTTGGCCTTCGCATCATTGGCCTTATTTACTTGATCATTGGCTTCTACGTACTGTTCCGCCGCTGGGGCGCGCCTCGCGCAACGCATTTTTATCTTTTCTGCCTGGTTTCATTTGCGTTCTACGCCCTCAAATACACGACCAAGTTTGACACGCTGGACTGGATCGTCTTCTGGACCAATGTGGTGGCCGAGGCGCTACAGCCCGCGCTCTTCCTGCATTTCGCGCTCAGCTTCCCTGAGGAGCGGTTCAAGAATCTCCGCCGCCGCTGGCTTCTGCCCCTTGTCTATGCACCCGGCGCGGGACTGCTTGCCCTGTGGCTATGGTCGATCGGAACGCGCGAGGCCACCAAGCTCCTTCTCGACCGGCTCAACCAGATCGCGACCGCGTACGATGCCGTCTTCTATGTAGGAGCCGCACTTCTCTTCTTGCGCAGCTACAGCCGTGCCACTACGCCGTTGCTGCGTCAGCAGTTGAAGTGGGTCACTCGCGGCACCCTGCTGGCAGTTCTTCCGTTTACGTTCTTTTACGCCGTCCCCTATTTGCTTCACCTGAATCCGCCGCAACTGCTCACCAATCTGGCCGGCCTCTCACTGGTTTTTTTGCCGCTCACATTCGCCTGGGCTATCGTTCGCTACAGGTTGATGGATACCGACCTGATCTTCAAGCGCGGCGTCGCCTACACGCTGTCGGTAGCACTCATTGGCGGCGGCTATTTCGGCATCATCGCGCTGATCGCTCTCGTAGTTCATCAGCGCTTGCCTGAAGCCATGCGAGAGTGGGCCCTGGTCATCGCGATTCTTGTCACGGCTGCCGTCTTCGATCCCCTCAAGCGCCGCATTCAGAACTGGGTTGATCGCGCCTTTGACCGCCATCGTTACGACTACCGAAGGGCGCTGGTCGAATTCGGCCGCGGTCTCGGCTCTCAGACCGATCTCCAGGCGCTGCTCAATTCCATCGTCGAGCAGTTGCCCCGCACGCTTCTCGTCGCCCGCGTGGCCATCTTCCTGGCGCAAGACTCCGGCCGCCTGCGTCTTGCCGCTTCGCACGGCTTACCCGACGAAGTCAGCGCCGGGCAAAGCAATTTGGCGCTCGGCTTTCTCAGCTTCGACGGTGCCGGAGACCACTCGCACATTTTTTTTGAGAACGCGCAGGCCGTAATGCATCTTCCCCCGGACGAGCAGCGCACCGCGGCTCTGCTCGACCTTAACTATTACTTGCCCTGCCGGGTGGCGCCGGGGCAGCTGGAGACTGGCGAGGCCGCCAGCCGCACCATTGCCGTCATCGGCCTTGGCCGCACGCTTGGCGGTGACTTTCTTTCGAGCGAAGACGTCGAGCTTCTGGAATCCCTGGCGAGCTACATCGGCATCGCCCTCCAGAACGCCAGCCTGTACGCGCGCCTTGAAGAAAAAATCGTTGAATTCGAGCGCCTCAAGGAGTTCAACGAGAACATCGTTGAATCCATTAACGTGGGCATCTTTGCCATCGACCTCAACGACCGCATTGAAAGCTGGAACGCGCAAATGGAGGCCATGTACGCTTTCAGCCGCGCCGAAGCTCTCGGCCAGGAACTACGTTCAGTCTTCCCTTTGGAGTTCATTGAAGCCCTGGAAGGCTTTGGCAGCGATCCGGGAGTGCATCACCTCTACAAGTTCCGGCTCACCACTCGGGCCGGCGAACTGCGGACCACCAACATCGCCATTGCGCCGCTGCTATCGCGTGACTTCGTTCCCGTGGGCCGCATCGTCCTGGTTGACGACATTACCGAGCGAGTCACACTGGAGACCCAGCTTGCCCAGGCCGACAAACTGACCTCCATCGGCCTGCTGGCCGCCGGAGTTGCCCACGAGATCAACACTCCCCTCGCGGTCATCTCCTCCTACGCGCAGATGCTGGCCAAACAGTTGCGCGGCGACGCGCGCCTTAGTCCGGTGCTCGACAAGATCACGCAGCAGAGCTTCCGCGCCGCCGAAATCGCCAACGGCTTGCTCAACTTCTCGCGCACTTCCACCACCGAGTTCCGCAACACCGACTTGAACCAGGTGGTCCGCGACACGCTTTCGCTGCTCGAGCACCAGTTCAAGACCGCGCAGATTCTTGTCGATCTCGAACTCGCCGACGAGCTGCCGCCGATCCACGGCAATCCCGGCAAACTGCAGCAGGTCTTCCTCAATCTCTTGCTGAATGCCAAGGACGCCATGCCTGGCGGGGGGCGCCTGCGCGTCGCCACGCTGGTTAACGGACACGTTGAAGCCGTCATTTCCGACTCTGGCTCCGGCATCGCGCCTGAACACCTCAAACGCATCTACGATCCGTTCTTCACAACCAAGAACCTGCCAGGCGACCGGCGCGGCACCGGCCTCGGCCTCTCTGTTTCTTACGGCATCATTCAGGAACACGCCGGCAAGATTCGCGTCGAAAGCGCGATCGGCGCCGGCACGACCTTTCACCTTGAGTTTCCGCTGTTAAGGAATTCCGTCCATGCCTGAGCCTACTGCTGAGGAAACAGTACCCGCGAACGCGACTGTCTCCGCGCCCGCATTTGAAGGCAGTTCACCCGCTGCCTCAATTCTCGTCGTCGACGACGAAGTCGGCATCCAGGAGTCGCTCGAGGTTCTGCTCTCTCTCGAAAACTACGCCGTCAAAACTGCGTCCAACGGCGAAGAAGGGCTGCGCATGCTCGATCAGTCGAGCTTCGACCTCGTCCTGCTCGATCTCGCGTTGCCCGGCCAAAGCGGCATCGAGCTTCTGCCGCAATTCAAGGAACGCCAGCCCGATCTTCCCATTATCATGATCACCGCCTATGGCACGGTCGACAACGTCGTCGAGGCCATTCGCGCCGGCGCGGAAAATTTCATCCAGAAGCCCTGGGACAACGAGAAGCTACTTGCCGACATCCGCTCCGCAGTCGCACGCCGCCGCGCCGAGGAAGAAAACCTTCAACTCAAGCGCACACTCAAGCAACGCTACAACTTCGCCAACATCGTGGGCAAAAGCGAGTCCATGCTTCGTGTCTTCGATCTTGTCGCGCAGGTCGCTCCCAGTCGCTCCACGGTTCTAATTCAGGGCGAGAGCGGCACCGGCAAGGAGATTATCGCCAAGGCGATCCACGCCAACTCGCCGAGGCGCGACAAGCCATTCGTCCCTATCAACACCGGCGCGATGCCGTCTGAGCTGCTCGAGTCAACGCTCTTCGGGCACGTCAAGGGCGCGTTCACTTCCGCGGTCGCCTCAAAGAAAGGCCTTTTTGAAGTCGCAAACGGCGGCACGCTCTTCCTCGACGAGATCGCTACCATGGGTCTCGACACGCAATCGAAGATTCTGCGTGTGCTGCAGGACAAGCGCTTCATGCATCTCGGCGGCATTCAGGAGCTTCAGGTGGATGTGCGCATCCTCGCCGCCACCAACGTAGATCTCCGGCAAGCGGTACGCGATGGGCACTTCCGCGAGGATCTTTTCTACCGCCTCAACGTCATCACCGTTGATCTGCCACCACTGCGCTCACGCCGCGAGGATATTCCGCTCCTGGCCCAGCACTTCCTCGATTTTTACGCCGCAGAGAACAACTTCCCCCCGCGCAAACTTTCCACTGATGCCATGCGCGCCCTGATTGACTACGATTGGCCGGGCAATGTCCGCGAGCTTGAGAACGCCATTGAGCGCGGCGTCGTGCTCTCCTCCGGCCCGCTGATCGGGGCCGAGCTACTCCCCGGACAGATCACAGGCCGCAGCTTTCAGGATGCGCTCCTCGAACACAACCCCAGCTCCTCGCTCTTCGACATCCTTGAAGTCATCGAGCGCCGAATCATCATTGAAAAACTCGAGCGCTGCAACTGGAACCAGACCGAGGCCGCCGAGCAGTTCCGCATTCCGCTGTCCACACTGAACCAGAAGATCAAGCGCCTCAACATCGAGATTCGCAAGCGGGGCAGGGAATAGGAACTCAAGGAGTAGCCAATAGGGAATGGAGAATAGAAAACCTTGCTTGGCTAACAGTCGTCGATCTGCTGACAACTGACCACCGACCGCCAAAAGCTGAGCTCCAACCACTGCGAACCACGAACTGTGAGCTGTTTATGCCCTACTTCCTCTTCAAATCCGAACCCGCCGTCTACTCCTTCGACGACCTGCTGCGAGACGGCGAAACCGCGTGGGATGGCGTCACGAATCCTACCGCCGTCAAGAATCTGCGCGAAATGAAATCGGGGACGAAGTGGATCTTCTACCACACCGGCGATGAACGCACCGCAGTAGGCACGGGCACGGTTCTCAGCGTCGACGCGGCTGACCCGAAGGTCCCCATCGTGCGCGTGAAGGCAGGCAAGCGCCTCAAAAATCCGAAAACACTCGTCCAAATCAAAGCAGAAAAGCTCTTCGCGCGTTCGCCGTTGTTGCTCATGGGCCGGCTTTCGGTTGTTCCGCTCACGAAAGAGCAGTGGGATTGGTTTGTGGGATGAAGGTGCAGGGAGCGGGGAGCTTCTATCTCCCTTGTCCCTCCAGCCACGCCTTCGTGTTCAGCAATTGCCGCTGATCCAGCGCCCACACCTTGCCCGTCATCTCGTCCGGCGCGCGGCCCTCGCGAGCCGACTTCTCAAACTCGCTGGCCATGGCCTGCATTTTCGCGTCCAGGTCGTCGAGAAAGTTCAGTACCAGCGCCTCCGGAATCATGGGCAGCTTGGGCGAACCGAACTCCAGTTTGCCGTGGTGCGACAGAATCATGTGCAGCACCAGCGTGCGCAGCCGGTCAGGGAATCCGGGCAGCGCGGCGATCGTCTTTTCCACCAGATCGACGCCCATCTGGATGTGCCCCAGCAGCACACCCTCTACGGTGTAGTCGAATCCGGTGTCCCAGCTCAACTCACGGATCTTTCCGATGTCGTGCAGAATCACGCCCGTGACAAGCAGATCGCGGTCGAGCATTGGGTAGTGCGCGGCGACGCGATCGGCGAGCCCCAACAAACTTACGACGTGCTCCAGGAGGCCGCCAAGCCATGCGTGATGCAGTTGGCGGGCTGCCGGCGCCTCGCGAAAAGCCTGCGCGATGGGTGCATCGGTGAGCAAAGCCGCGAGCAGCCGCTTCAGATCGGGATTGGTCACGCTCGCGGCGCTTGCCTCGAGCACCCGCCACAACTCGCCCACATCGCGGCTCGTCGCGGGCAGCATATCCATCTTGTCCGCCTCGCTGTCGAGCGCCTTGCGCAGCTGATCCACTTTCAGCTGGGCGCGATCGTCGTAGCGCGAAACGCTGCCGCGTACTTTCACCATTTCGCCCCGCTCGAAGTCTTTGGCGATCCGCGGGTCGCCCAGTTCCCAAACGCGCGCTTCGATCTGTCCGGTTTTGTCGCCGAGCGTCAGGCTCAGGTACGGTTTGTTCTGCTTGGTGGTCCGCTGCTGCCTGGACAGCACGAGAAAAAAGCTGTCGAAGAGCTTGCCCTCGTCGAAGCCCATCAAATCGGCGATGTAGATGTCTTTCATTCTGCCGAGAAGATTAACCCAATTCTCCAGCCCTGCCAAAGGTGAAGTTCAAACCGGACAAAACCGTGCCGTTCTGAAAGCGCCTCAGGGTGGGGTTCCGTTCCCATGCCCGCTCTATTGAATGGATTGAATCTCGAGGTTACTGCGGCGTCGTCTGCTGTGGTTGCGGCTGGTCCGGATGGTCTGAGGGCGCCGGCGCTCCCGGCACGGGAGGGATGGGCGTTGGCTGCTGCGCCGGCTTCGGCTGCGTTTCTTCTTCGCTCTTCTTCTTGTTGGCGATGCGAGTCTTTCCCTCGGTCGCAGTCGACGCTTTTTTCTTCTTCTTCGATGTATCCCCTGACAGACCCAAGGGAGCCGACTGCGTCTGCTGGTCGGCTACTTCGGACGCGTTCGGCGGCGTGGGACCTGTTGAACCCGCCTGCCCCCCATTGCCTGTTGCTTTAGGCGTTTTAGTCTGTCGTGCGCGAGCGCTGAAGCGTGTCTTCTGGGTCGGCGCGGTCGGCTCCAGCGGATTGGCCGGCTGGTCGGTATTCGAGGCCGTCTCAGGCAGCGCCCCCGCATTCTCGGTGGCTGAGTTTGTTGTCGCGGAAGGGAGCGTCTCGCGAGGCGCCTGGCCGAAGCGGATTTTCTCTTTCTTGCCAGGCTTCTCTGTGAGTGCTTCTTCCTTCTTGCTCCCCTTCTTCTTTTTGTTGCTCGTCTCAGTTGGCGTGGCTGCCGGCGGTGCCGGCGTTGTGCCGGCCTGCGCCTCATTGCCCTCCCCGGCCGGTGGCGCAGCCGGACCCGATTTTTCTCGGAAGGTGTGGGTGCTCTCGCGGTATCGGGTCCGCTCCACCTTAGCTTTCTTCTTTGGCGCAGGCGGTACATACGCGCTGAAGCTGATGCTTGAATGCAATTCGGCGGGTGTCGCGCCGGCGTCTACATAACCCTGCTTGATCTGAATGAATGCCTGATCCCTCATCTGGCTCAGATAATCGCGAATAGCCGGATCCATCAGGCTCATGTAATAAGCTTGCTCCACGTCCTCTTCCACGTCTTTGAATGGCCGCGGCCCGCCCGGCGTATGCTGTGTGACCTTCAGGATGATGTAGCCCTGCCGCGTGAGAATTGGATCGGTGTATTGGCCCGATGCCAAATCGAAAGTCTTGTCTTCAAGAACCTTGGGAAGCTGGCCCCGCTTGTACTGGCCTAGATCGCCGCCGGAGGCCGCGGTGGAGCCTTCGCTGAAGCTCTTTGCCAACTGCGCAAAGTCTCCGCCGGCGTGCAGCCGAGCCTCAATGTCGTCTGCCTTTGCTTTGGCCGCCGCAACCTTGGCGGGATCGTCGGATCCCTCTGTCCCCGTGGAAATCAGAATTTCGCCCAACCGCTCGCTCTCCGGCTGTACGTAATCCTGTTTGTGCTCTTCGTAATAACGTTCCACCTCCCCGGGTGTCATCTGGATATGTTCGCCAACTTCCTGACGCATTACCTGCTGGGTGATGATCTGATTGCGGATGTTGGCCTTAAAGTCCTGGAAGGATACGCCCTGCTCTTTGGCCGCCTTCTCCAAATCGTCGATCGAATCCAGGTTGTACTGCTTACGAATCTCGTCAAGCTTCTTGACCAGTTCCGTCTCGCCGGTGATATCCAGTTCCTTGCCCTTGGCGAGCCAAAGTTGCTGGTCGATCAAGTTGCGCAGCAGATCCTTGCGCTGCGCCGCCATCTCCTGCATCGTTGCGTGCTGCTGTTGTCCTTCCTGATCCAGTTCGGCCTCAGCGCGGTCGTAGTCTGACTTGGTGATAATCTGGTCGTTGACCCGGGCAATAATGTCCTCGACGGTCGTCCCGCCATAAGGGCTCTCCGGTTCGTTCGCCTGGCCGAGTGCCAGACCGGGGCACGCCAGCAGCGCAACGCCAAGCGCGAAGGCCGCTAATCCGCGAAAATGTCTGAAATTCATAGAATCAACGTCCGGCCGTGTGCCTGGCGCATGCGTTTCTGGTGCCTGCTGCATAGACGCAATTGTAAATGCCGGGAGAGCCGATACGGAAAGCGGATGCTCGTCCCAAGCCTGCGGACAACCCTCTCCAATGTGCCCTCCCGCGCCCCAAACCACGGTAACCTGGCTACCCGCTTGCCAGGGCGCGCGTCAAATAAGGCGGTGTTATACTTTAGCCGAAGACGGCCTCGTGGCCTCAGTGCGAGCGGTTCTTCCATCTCCGTGGCCTTGCCAATAACGGGCAAGGTCAATTTTTATCGAGCGGAAATTCGGCATTGGCCGGATTCGCTCGCAGGCGATGGAGGGTCCGCCGACTGGTGTCTGGCGCACGCACCGTCTGGAGGTTCGGTTTGTCCATGAGTTCCCGTGCCCGCCGCGCGCTCTTCGCCGTGGTTGTCTTTTTCGCCGTCTGTGCCGTGGCCGGCACTGTACTCGAGCGCCGCGTCGGCGCCCAATCATCGCAGGACGAAAGCCAACTCCGCGATAGCTTCAAGGCGTTCACCGACGTGTACGCGATCGTGGAACAAAACTATGCCGAGCCCCTCACGCCCGACAAGGCCGACGATGTCATCTACGACGGCGCCATCCCCGGAATGTTGCAGGTCCTTGACCCGCACTCGCATTTCTACGATCCAAAGGCCTATGCTCGCCTGCGCGAAGATCAGCGCGGCCGCTACTACGGAGTGGGCATGGTCATCCAACAGCAAAACGCCAACAGCGGCAAAAGCAACGTCTACGTTGTCACTCCATACGAGGACACGCCCTCGTTCCGCGCCGGCATTCACCCCGGTGACCAGATTGTCGCTGTTGATGGCAAATCCACAGATGGCTGGTCCTCCGATGAGGTCGCCAAAGCGCTGAAGGGGCCCAAGGGCACGCACGTGCAGGTCACGATGGTCCGCTACGGCCAGGCCAAGCCGCTGGTATTCGACCTTATTCGCGACGAAATCCCGCATCCTTCCATCGATCTCAAATTCGAGATTCGACCCGGCATCGGCTACATTCATTTGACCCAGTTCCAGGAAACCACCGGCCAGGAGATGGACGAGGCAATCGACGGCTTCGGCGACCTCAAGGGCCTAGTCCTCGATCTACGCGAGAATCCCGGTGGCCTGTTAAGCCAGGCCGTCGATGTTTGCGACCACCTGCTTGCCAAGGGCCAGACCATTGTCTCCCAGCGCGGCCGCGCCTACTCCGATCAGAACTACGTCGCGACGCACGGCAATGACGGCAAGACCTTTCCCATCGTGGTGCTGGTCAACCGCGACACTGCTTCCGCTGCCGAGATCGTCTCCGGCGCGCTGCAGGACCACGATCGCGCCCTCATTGTGGGCGAAACCACCTTCGGCAAGGGCCTGGTGCAGACCGTCTATAACCTCAGCGAAGACTCCGGCCTCGCTCTCACCACCTATCACTACTACACGCCTTCGGGCCGCCTAATTCAGCGCAACTACGCGGGCGTATCGCTCTACGACTACTACAACCACGCCGGCGAAGGGCCGACGCCCTCCGACTCCTCCAGCCGCGAAGTCAAGCTGACTGACTCTGGCCGGACCGTTTACGGCGGCGGCGGCATTACGCCCGACGAAAAAATCGAGCCGCCCACCAATAGCCGCTTCCAGGACGAACTGGTCTACAAAGATGTCTTTTTCCATTTCGCGCCGGTCTACGTGGCTACGCACACCGTCGACAAGAATTTTCAGGTCGACGACACTGTTCTCAACGACTTCAAGAAATACCTTACGAGCCAGGACGTCGACTGGACCGACGGCGATATTGGCGATTCCTCCGACTGGATCAAGGCGCAAATCAAGAGGGATATCTTCACCATTCAGTTCGGCCAGCTGACCGGCTTGCGCGTCATCGCTGATTATGACCCGATGGTCCAGAAAGCGCTCGGCTACATGCCCGAAGCTCAGGCGCTTGAAGACAGCGCGCACAAGGTATTGGCGGAAAAAGCTCAGGCCCGCACCGAGCCAAGCCCAGGCGCCGCGTCCCAGCCCTAAGCTTTGCTCCCCGTTTGAACCAAAGCAAAAGGCCATCCCCGTGGGATGGCCTTTTGCGGTTGAGGTTGCTCGCAATCTTCGCATGCGGCAGATCGACTCGCATGGCGTACCTGTACGCGCCGATCAAGCACGGCGCGTATCGACACTCTTCCTGAGCCGAATCTTCAGCCGAACCACAAATCAGGCGTTAGCACAGCTCGCTACTTCGGTGGCGGCGGCGGTGTGAACAACTCGCGCTTGCGTCCGGGTTCCGGTTTCGGCTTAGGCTTGGGAGCCTTCTTGACTTCTTTCTTACCCCTATCTTTGTTTCCCATGCTTGCAAGCATGACACAGAAGGTCCGCAGCTGAAAAGGGCCAAAACGGTCCGCCTGGCCCGTTATTCTGAAAGCATAATGACTGACTCACCTAAGCGGCTTCGCCGCGTTGCCGTCTTCTGCGGATCAGCCGTCGGAGACAACCCAGCTTTCCGCGCTGAGGCGACGGCTCTCGGTGCGGCGATCGCCAAAGCCGGCCTTGGCCTGGTTTATGGCGGAGCTTGTCGCGGTCTGATGGGCGCCGTGGCCGACGCGGCGCTCGGCGCAGGCGGGGAAGTCATCGGCGTGCTGCCGGATGCTCTCAGCGGCCGCGAGATTGCGCACAACGGCCTCACGAAGCTCGAACTCGTCTCCACCATGCACGAGCGCAAGGCCCGCATTCATGAACTCTGCGATGCCATCCTGGTGCTGCCCGGTGGCTACGGCACGCTTGACGAATTGTTTGAAGCGATTACCTGGGCTCAGATCGGCTTGCATGCGAAGCCATGCATCCTGATCAACACGCTCAATTATTGGAGCGGTCTGCTTGCCTTCCTTGACACGACAGTCGCCGCCGGATTCATCGATGCCCGCAACCGGCAACTCATCCGCGTCACCACCAACTTCGCAGAGGCGATTGCTTTGGCGATTCACCACCCGTGAGCCGCACATCATCCGCGGCGCTCGGCGGTATCATGCCGTTATGTCGACGAAACTTCGTTTTGGCGTCCTCAGCACCGCTAACATCGGCCTGAAAAAAGTGATCCCTGCCATGCAGCAGGGAGAATTCACGACCGTTACCGCAATTGCCTCGCGCGATCTGACGAAAGCCCGTGAGGCATCCACGAAACTCGGCATTCCCACGGCATACGGCTCCTACGAGGAGCTGCTCGCCGATCCCAACCTCGACGCTATTTACAATCCGCTGCCCAATCAGCTCCACGTCCCATGGACCAAGAAAGCCGCTGAAGCCGGCAAGCATGTACTCTGCGAAAAACCGCTGAGCATGACGCTGGCCGAGGCCAAAACGCTCCTCGACGTCCGCGCCCGCACCGGCGTCAAGATCTGCGAAGCCTTCATGATCCGCAGCGCGCCGCAGTGGCTGCGCGTCCGCCAGCTTCTCGACGAAGGCCGCATCGGCGAAGTCCGCGCTGTCAATGCGCACTTCAGCTACTTCAATGTGGACGCGGCGAACATCCGCAACCAGATTGAGACAGGCGGGGGTGCTGCGTATGACATCGGCTGCTACTGCATTCAAGCGTCGCGCTTTGCTTTCGGCCAGGAGCCGCGCCGTGTGGTCGCGCTTGTCGATCGCGATGAGCAGATGGGCACCGACCGGCTGACCTCGGCGATGCTCGATTTCGGCTCCGGCCATGCTGTCTTTACATGCAGCACACAGCAGATCCCATATCAGCGCGTCCAGATTCTGGGCACGCGCGGCCGCATCGAGCTCGAGATTCCCTTTAACGCGCCCATCGACCGCCCAACGCGGATCTATATCGACGCGTCCGGCGACCTCAGCTTCAGTGGAATTACGATGGAATCTTTCCCCACATCCGATCAGTACACGCTGCAGGGTGACGCCTTTGCCAGAGCCGTATTTGAAAACACCGAGGTTCCCGTGCCGCTGGAAGACTCAATCGCCAACATGGCCGTCATTGAAGCCATCTTCCGGTCCGGCAAATCGGGCCAGTGGGAACAACCGGTGCAATAGGAGATTCCGTTCGCCGAACGGGCCGCGGGCTGGCTTCAGCATGGCGGTGCCCGCTACTCGGCAGCCGCGCACTCCCGCAGATCAGCGCTCAGAGCATCCACGCGCCTGGGATCGCTGTCCCACGAAAACATAAAGCGTGCCGCGCCGCCAATGAAGGTGTAAAAGCTCCATCCGCGTGCGCGGAGCTGGTTGAGCACTTTCTCCGGCGCCTCAACAAACACCGCGTTGGCTTCAACGGGCTGTGCCAGCCGCACGCCGGGAATGTCCGCAACCTGCGAAGCGAACTGCTGTGCGCATCGATTGGCGTGCTCGGCGTTTCGCAGCCATGCGCCGCCCTCCAGCATGCCGACCCAAGGGGCCGAAAGAAACCGCATCTTGGCCGCCAGTTGTCCAGCCTGCTTGCAGCGGTAGTCGAAGTCCGTTGCCAATACGGGATCAAAAAACAAGACAGCTTCTCCCATCGCCATGCCGTTCTTGGCTCCGCCAAAGCACAGCACATCGACGCCGCTCTTCCAGCTCATTTCCGCCGGCGAGCAGCCCAGGCTGGCGCAGGCGTTGGCAAAGCGTGCTCCGTCCATGTGCAATGAGAGGCCGCGCTTGCGGCATTCCTCCGAGATCGCGCGCAATTCGGCAAGCGAGTAGACGCGCCCGGTTTCAGTGGATTGCGTGATCGACACGACGCGCGGCTTGGGATAGTGAATGTCGCTGCGCTTCGTCGCCAGTTCGCGAATCGCGTCCGGCGTGAGCTTTCCTTCCACACTCGCCGCCACAAGCAATTTCGAACCGTTCGAGAAGAACTCCGGCGCGCCGCACTCGTCTGTCTCCACGTGCGCCTGGTCAGAGCAGATTACGCTGTGATAGGACTGGCAGAGCGACGCCAGCGCCAGCGAATTAGCGGCGGTGCCGTTGAAGACAAAATAGACCTCGCATGCCGTCTCAAACAGGTTTCGGAACGCGTCGGATGCTTTGGCCGTCCATGGATCGTCACCGTACGAAGTCACATGCCCGCGATTGGCGGCCTCCGTGGCCATCCACGCTTCGGGGCAGATTCCCGCGTAGTTGTCGCTGGCAAACTGCTGCCGTAATTCATCGATTTCCATTTCGGCCATGGCACAATTCTCGCTCACTGGGACAGACTACGTCTCTTGTTTCAAGCAACTGTTGCAGCCGCGAGTCGTCTATTCATCACAATTCCAGCCATAATCACGGCGAGGATGACGGCCGCGAAGACAAGCAGCCAGCCCCAGTATTGGACGGGATGGCGCAGAACACGGATGAAATGACGACCATAGTGATCGGCGATGATGGCAATGAGTGTGTAACGTGCACCCCGGCAGATGGTCACCACCGTCAGAAACTTTCCAACGCGATAATTCGAGGCGCCTGCCGAGGCAAAAAACAAGCTTGTAGGAAATGGAAACGGTATCGCCGTTGAGGCGACAAGAGCGCCAGTACCCCATTTCTTGAACAATTGGAGCATGGAATCCACCTTCCGGCTGCCAAACTTGCTGTGCAGGTAGGCTGAACCGGCTGTGCGGGCAATTCTGAACGTCAGGTAGGCTCCAATCACTGACCCTGCCGTGGCGAAAGCCGCATATTCGTACCACGGATTGCGTTGCTGGCCGGCGAGAATTGCCGTCAAAATGTCAGGCCCGCCAAATGTCGGCAGAGGAGAACTATCAATGATGGCGACAAAGAAAAGGCCGAGTGCTCCCAGGTGGAAGAACATCGAAGTTACGCCATGGCTCTTAGACTTTGGAGCACTTTGGATCAAGACGTCGAACATGATCGCACTATACCAACTCTAACGTGGTGACGTAGGGGCGATCAGTGAGCCATCCGCGGAAGGTTAATTGTCCTTCATCTTGGGCAAGGCAACTCCTTCTTGCCCTTTTCATGCCGATTGAGGAGGAAAGATGGGAGTGGGGATCGATTGGTGAAATGTGCTTTCCGCAAGAGAGAAATTGGAGGCGCGGGCCGGGATCGAACCGGCGCATAAAGGTTTTGCAGACCTCT
>CAYYKV010000038.1:0-20381 GCA_964468605.1 uncultured Occallatibacter sp.
CGAAGAGACAACGACCGGCGTGCATCGGCTCTACAAGATGATGGAGCAGGGCAAGCTGCTGGTGCCGGCCATCAACGTGAACGACTCGGTGACGAAATCGAAGTTCGACAATCTCTACGGCTGCCGCGAGTCGCTGGCCGACGGCATCAAGCGCGCGACGGACGTGATGGTGGCAGGCAAGGTCGCGGTTATCTGCGGCTATGGCGACGTGGGGAAGGGCTCGTCACACTCGCTGCGCGGCATGGGCGCGCGGGTTGTTGTCACGGAAATCGACCCGATCAATGCGCTACAGGCGGCGATGGAGGGTTTCGAGGTCGCGCCGGTTGAAGATACGCTGGGCCGCGGCGACATCTATGTTTCCTGCACGGGCAACACCGACATCATCACGCTCGAGCACATGGAGAAGATGAAGGACCAGGCGATCGTCTGCAACATCGGCCACTTCGACAACGAAATTCAGATCGACCGGTTGAACGAGGCGAAGGGCGTGACGAGGATCAACATCAAGCCGCAGGTGGACAAGTACACGTTCCCCGATGGGCATTCGATCTTCATCCTGGCCGAAGGGCGCCTGGTGAACCTGGGCTGCGCGACGGGCCATCCCAGCTTTGTGATGTCGAACAGCTTCGCCAACCAGACGCTGGCGCAGATCGACTTGTGGAAGAACCGCGACAGCTACAAGGTGAACGTGTACGTGCTGCCCAAGAAACTGGACGAGGAAGTGGCGCGGCTGCACCTGGAGAAGATCGGCGTGAAGCTGACCAAGCTCTCCAAGAAGCAGGCCGACTACATCGGCGTGCCGGTGGAAGGGCCGTACAAGGCGGAGAACTACAGGTACTAGTGGTCAGTCAGTGGTCGGAACGATCTCACCGCCCCATCCTTTTTCGCGCACGTTGTGATAGAGGATGGGGCTTCACTTTCAGGCCTGCAATGAGCAGGTAATCTACTTATGAATTCACCGCTCAGTTTTTCGTTCGAGTTAGGTCCACCGCGCACGCCTGAGGCTGCCGATAAGTTGCCCGCGGTGATTGCGCGACTCGCCGAAGTCAAGCCGGACTATTTCTCAGTCACCTATGGGGCTGGAGGTTCTACGCAGGAGGGGACCTACGAGACCATCATGTCGGTGATTCGGTTGACCGGCATTGACGCGGCACCGCATCTCACTTGTGTCGGCTCAACACGCGCCCATGTGGCGGTACAACTCCGGCGCTACCGCGAGGCGGGCGTAAAGCGCGTTGTGGCGTTGCGAGGCGATCTACCCGCGACAGCGATGAGCGCCTCGGCGCCGGGCGAGTTTCACTACGCCAATGAGCTGGTGAGCTTCATCCGCGAGGAGCACGGCGACGGATTCAAGATTGAGGTGGCCGCTTATCCAGAGATGCACCCGCAAGCCGACAAGCCAAGTGAGGACTTCGAGCATTTCCGCCGCAAGGTGGAGGCCGGCGCGGACGCCGCGCTGACCCAGCTCTTCTACAACGCCGACGCGTACTTTGATTTCATGGAACGATGCGGCAAAGCCGGCATCAAGATCCCCGTCGTTCCCGGCATCATGCCCATCACGGGCCATGCCAATACCATGCGTTTTTGCTCGGGCTGCGGCGCGGATCTGCCGCGGTGGGTGCGGTTGCGCCTGGAAGAACTTCAGGACGACAAGCTCGCCCTGCAGGAATTCGGCTTGAGCGTGGTGACCCGGCTGTGCGAGACTCTGCTCCGAGGCGGCGCCCCGGGACTGCACTTCTACACCATCAATCAAGCCGGACCGACGCTGCGGCTTTGGGAAAATCTGCGGCTGCCTGCACGCGGTTGATGGCCACGGTACGGCCGCCAAGGGATGCATAGGTACGGCGCCCTGCGATTCGGTTTAACCTCTGCGTAGGAGACGATAGTCCGGATGCCCCACCATTTGATGAACTTGATTTCGCAGTACAGCAGCGTCATTGGCTTCCTGATCGCGCTTCCCTTCATGATTGGAGCCTATTACGAGTCGTTCAGGGCGCGCCGTGAAATGCGCCGCGCGAGCGAGGGAACTCTGCACAGCGCCAACTGCCTGGAGTTCATCGCCGGGGATGGCACATGCATCAACCTGGTGCCGCTGGAGACGCTACACTCGTTACCCCGCGAGGGCGATGTGCTTCTGTTGCCGGGCGACGGCACGGGAGCTGCTGCGGTCTTTTTGCCCGGAGCCTACCTGGTCGAGTCAATCGAACATATCTATACGCCGTCTGAGAGGAAGGGCGCGCGGCCGCATGAGGCGCGACTGACCAAGGCCGTGGCGCGCGTGACGTCACTCAACCCGGCGATAACGGCATGATTGGCGGGTTCGCTGAGGCGGAGCGATTCTTGCGGCCGACAAGACGATGCCAGAGTCGCCAGAGAAAGTTGTGCAGGAGGCGCGTCTGCTCGGCCTTGAGGGCCTTGTAAGAGCACTCGACGTATCCATCGAAATCGGCCGGCCAGCCAATCATCGAGCGCCGCTCCGTGTAATCACCCTCGGCCCACTTCGACAGGAGCGCCTTGTAGCCCACCACGTGAGTGACAAAGTCGAGCAGGCACTGCGGCATCTGCTCCTCCACAATCAGATGGGCGTTGTCGATGATGATCTTCTCGCGAATGTTATTGAGGGGCATGAAGATGGTGGTCATCCAAAGTGTCCACTCCTTCAAGTCCTCGTCGCGGATGGGATGGCACTGCGTCTTGCCCTGTTTCGCGAGCAGCGAGTTGTAGGCAATGTTGCCCGCCACTGTGGCCACGTAGAGCGGACCATAGAACTCATTGAGGCGCTGGTTCACGAGTCGCAGCCGGTCGGCGCGACGCGCCATCATACGGTTGCTCAGGAAGGTGACGAAATAGCCTGCGAAGGCCAGGATGATGGTAAACACGGCGGCGTTTTGCAGGCTGGAAGGCATCAAGATCGAGGACGGATCCATGGCGGTTTTGTCCCACCTCGCCGGAAAGTATACGCGCGCGGCAGGTGGCGAGACGGTGATGGCGGGCTCGTCCCAGCGGGGAGTGCCAATTTGTTACTTTGTGCGCCGGGCGGGAACGAGCTTCGCCGCCTCGGAGACAACCTTGATTTCAAACAGCATTGGCCAGAGCTTGCCGGTCACGAAAAGCCGGTCGTGCGCGGCATCGTAGGCAATGCCATTGAGTACCGCTTCCGGATCCGAGCGCTGATCATCCGGCAGCAGCCCGGCGAGGTCGATCCAGCCAAGCACGCGGCCACTGGAGGGCGAGATGCGGGCAATGCGGTCGGTGTGCCATACGTTGGCGTAGATCTCGCCGCGAACGTACTCCAATTCGTTCAGTTGTGTGACCTGGGAGCCGTGGTCATTGACCACGATGCGGCGGACCTCGTGGAAAGTGCGCGGATCGAAGAAGCGAAGGGTCGCGGTGCCGTCGCTCATGATCAGGTTTCTTCCGTCCTGCGTGAGACCCCAACCCTCTCCCTCGTAGCTAAAAGTGTGCAGGAGGCGGAAGCTGAAGCGGTCGTAGACAAAGGCAACATGTGACTGCCACGTCAGCTGAATGAGCGTGCTGCCCCACGGCGCAAGCCCTTCGGCGAAGTACTTCTCCGGTACGTCAGCCCGTTGCAGGACCTGTCCGGTTTCAAGATCCACCATGCGCAGCGAGGAACGCCCATTGAGGCCGGTGCTCTCATACAGAAACCCATCCTCGTAAAGAAGACCCTGCGTGTAGGCCTGCGGATCGTGCGGGTATGTGTGGACGACGCGGTAGCCGTCTGCCGCGAAGGCAAGCGATGCAGCGACAGCGAGAGTGGCTGCTGCGAAGGTGCGATAAAAGGCGGAGATACGCATAGAGAGAAAGACGCGCTTAATTTGCCGGCCCCGCGTCGTCGGCCATACTCACCTGGACGGGTGGGTTGCTGGTCAATTGCGTGTCCATGATGAGCACCGTGCGTACCTCGCCGCCGATGAGGGTGATTGGCATGGAAGTGTACTGCGGCTTCGTTAGGCCGGTCGGCGTAATCACCATCGTGACGGCCTGCGAAGTGAAGCTGATGTATCCGGCGGTGCCTCCCACTGGAAGATCGGTGACCAGCGGAATGGCGTCAGCCAGCGCAACTCCCGCCGGGACCATATAGATGTCGACTGCGCCGGTCTTGGGCGCCTGATTGAGGAAGCGAAAAGCTGAGAGGCTGCTCGCCGCCTGCACCTGCTGATCCTCGAGGATGGTAACTGTGTAGCTGTTGGGCGCCGCGCCATTGTCGGTGAGAAAGACCGAATGCTGATGACCAGGCAGAAGAGTGCCGTTGGTGGTGACCAGCGCCGCGCCGCCGGTAGCAGCGGTGACCTGAATCAGCGCGGCATTGTTGGCGGGTACAGTGCCGTATGGTGTGATCGTTCCAGCGCCGGCGTCGGCAGCCAGAAGCTGGCCTTCGACGAGCACGTTGGCGGCCGGAGCGATGTAAGAGGCGTCGATGAAGCGGACCAGGCTTGGCTGTGTGTAGGTGGCCACTTTCTCGCAGGCCGAGATGCCGAACGCCAGCGCTGAAGAGGCTGCAACTGCAACGGCTAAACGCGGCAGGTTGAACCGCCGCGAGTTCGTCAGCCCTCGGTTTCCGTTGGTCCTCATGGCGCGCATCTTCGCGTGGGTCACGAACCTCCCACTCATACTACAGGGATCGAATGAGTTGAGTTTACGACTTTTTGGCTACGCAACTTCAGACTGAATGCGCGCAGGTCGCGAGCCGGGGCAGCGGGTGGAGCGGTCAGCCTAACAATCCACCGTGGTAGCGCCCGAAGTGGCGAGCATGCATCACCGACATGAGCAGGAAGCCTGCGCCCAGCATGAGCAACTGTGAAATGTCGTAAAGACTGAATGCCCCCACGCGAAGCACAAGCAAATAGGCGACGGCAAGATTGAAGAATCCCCAGAGAACGTTCACCGTCGAGGACGACAGGCCTTTGCCCGGCGGCTTTGCGAAGGGACTCTGAAACGAGCGGCCCGAAACTCCATTGATGAGATGGGGCAGGGAGTTGGAGAGAAACGCGCCACCAAAGAAATAGCTCAAGTAGTGATACCAGTGCATGGTTGCCGCCTTCCAAATGAACGCCAACAGGGTAACAAATCCTAGCTCGCGCCGAGGTAGATAAAGCGGGCCAGAAAGAGAGCCGCGAGGAGGTAAAGGAGCCAATCCTGACGCCGAGCCTTTCCTGCGAACAGATGCAGGACGGCCCATGCAATGATGCCGAAGCCGAGACCATTGGCGATGGAGTAGGTGAATGGGATAAGGATGAGAGTGAGAAACGCGGGAACGGCGACAAGGGGTTCGTGCCAGTGAATCTCTGTGATGGAGGCCAGCATGAGTGAGCCCACCAGAATGAGCGCTGGCGCCGTAGCCGCTGGAGGGACGACGCCGATAAACGGCGCCGCCGAGATGGCTCCGAGGAAAAGCACGCCGGTGACAATGGCTGTGACTCCCGAGCGGCCTCCCGCAGCCACGCCTGCGGTGGACTCCACGTAGCTGGTAACAGTGGAGGTTCCAACCAGCGAGCCGAAGACGGTCGCGGTGGCGTCAGCAAATAGGATCCGATTAAGCCGGGGAATGGAGTGGTCGGGTGCGATGAGGCCAGCGCGCTTGGTAACCGCAACCAGCGTGCCCAGGTTGTCAAATAAATCGACGAAGAAGAAGACGAAGATGATTTCGAGCAGCCCCTTGTTGACCGCGCCCATGATGTTGAGCTTGAACGCCGTTTGAGTGAGGGCGCCAATGCCGCCCGTCGAAGGCGCCCAGTGGACCATGTGAAAAGCCCATGCTATGCCGGTCACGGTAAGCACGCCGATGAGGATGGATCCCTTCACCTTCCGGATTTCGAGGGCGACCATGAGAATGAGGCCAAGAAGCGTAAGATACGCTGTGGGATTGCGGATGTTGCCCATGCTGACCAATGTGTTGGGGTCGCGAACCACGAGGCCCGCGTGCTGGAATCCGATGAAGGCGATAAAGAGGCCGATGCCGCCTGCCACCGCTGCGTAAAGCTGGTGAGGAATGGCGCGCAGAATCATCTGCCGGATGCCAACGGTGGTGAGAGCCAGAAAAATGACACCGGAAAGAAACACCGCGCCGAGCGCAGTCTGCCAGGGGATGTGCATCTTGAGGCAAACCGTGTAGGTGAAGTAGGCGTTCAGGCCCATGCCGGGCGCCAGCGCAATGGGATAGCGCGCGACGATTCCCATCAAAATGGAGCCGAAGGCGGCCGACAAACAGGTGGCTGCGGTGACCGCCGGCAATGGCACGCCGGCATCGGCCAGCACTGCCGGGTTCACCAGCACGATGTAGGCCATGGTCAGAAACGTCGTGACGCCGGCCAGAACCTCCGTGCGCCAGTTTGTCCCCAGACGGGCAAATTCGAAATAAGTTTCGAGTCGCTTGCGCATACGCGGGTTCTAGCTAGAAAAACACAGTGCGGCGTGGATACAAAGCGAATTATGCGGGAAGGCCTGCCTGCCGCGCGCTGGCGAACCGAATCCCTGAGGCGCAAAGGGGCGCTGACGCGCGGATTCTGCAACGTGCTTTACGGCAATGGCGAAGTTGGTGTTGCCGCGGCTGGTTTCAGGTAGCCGCTGTCGTTCATCCAATCCGCCATTCGTTGCGGCCAGGTGTTGACAGTCACCAGTTTGGAGCGGTCGCCCATATTGAACGCGTGCTTCCCCTGCGCCAGAAAGATCGCCTCAACGGGAACTCCCGCCGCATGAAGTTTCTCGTAAAGTTCGAGGGTGACTTTGTCGCAGCCATATTGGTCGTCGTTGGCCACCAGCAGAAAAGCCGGCGGGGCATTCGGCGGAACAGTGTCGGGCACACCGCCGCCGGGATAAACCAGCATCTGAAAGTCGGGCCTGCCGTTCAGCCGATCGATGGGATCCGGCGCCGTGGGGTCCCCGTCTCCGGGCGCATAGGCAATCATTGAGACGACTTCGCCTCCGGCGGAAAAACCAAGCATACCCACGCGGTGCGGGTCGATATTCAATTCCTTTGCGCGGCTGCGCACCAACCGTATGGCACGATACGCGTCCTGGCGCACATTCTCCTTGGTGTAAGGCGAATTCGGCTCGCCGGGCAAACGATATTTCAGTGCAAACGCGGTCACGCCAATGCTGTTGAGGAATTGCGCGGCCTGCACTCCTTCAGCGTTGAAGACCAGCTCGCGAAAGCCGCCTCCTGGCGCGATGACCACTGCCGTGCCATTGGCTTTGTCTTTAGGCGGCAGGAAAACAGTGATCGACGGATTGTTTACGTTTCGCACCCAGTAGTCCTGCGCTTGTTCCGGAATGTCTTTGCGGCTCTCGAAACCCGGCGCGCCGTTTTCCCAGAGATGAATCACTTGCGGAGCCGATTGAGCGCTCGCGGTCGCGCGCAGCATGGCAATTGCGAGGGTTGCATAGTGGATTTTCATGGCGGAGACAATCCTTTCCCAACGGTTGCGGAACGGAGCCAGATTCATGAGAGAAGCCTGGCGGCATCCTTCGCGAAGTAGGTGACAATGAAGTCGGCTCCGGCACGGCGCATGCCAACCAGAGACTCGATGATCGCGCGATCCCGATCCAGCCAGCCATTCTCAAATGCAGCTTGAAGCATCGAGTACTCGCCTGAAACCTGGTAAGCGCCGATGGGCACTCCCACGCGTTCGCGCGCCGCTCTCACTACGTCGAGGTAGGGCATCGCGGGCTTCATCAGGATCATGTCAGCGCCCTCTTCGATGTCGAGATCGATTTCGCGCAAGGCCTCGCGCAGGTTGGCGCCGTCCATCTGGTAAGTCCGGCGGTCGCCGAACTGCGGCGCGGAATCCGCAGCCTCGCGGAAAGGCCCGTAGAACGCAGAAGCGAACTTCGATGCGTAACTGAGGATCGGCGTTTGAGCGTAGCCCTCGGCGTCAAGCGCGCTGCGGATGGCGGCTACGCGGCCATCCATCATGTCGCTGGGAGCCACAACGTCGGCGCCTGCCTTGGCCTGGCTCACCGCCGTGCGCGCCAGCAGCTCCAGCGTGGGATCGTTGTCGACTTCGAAGTCGTCGCGCGATTTGACCACCACGCCGCAGTGGCCATGGCTGGTGTACTCGCAGAGGCAAACGTCGGCGATCAACACCAGCTTTTTTGCCGCTTCTGAGCGCTTTAACGCGCGCAGTGCCTGCTGCACGATGCCGTTGTCGTCCCAGGCGCCGGTGCCCTGCTCGTCCTTCGTCTCAGGCAAGCCAAAAAGGAGCAAACCGCCCAGTCCGAGGCGAGCGGCCTCCTCAGCCTCGAGGACCGCTTCGTCCACCGACAGATTGAAGACGCCGGGCATGGAGCCTACGGGCGAGCGCACTCCTTTGCCGGGACAAATGAACAGCGGATAGATCAGGTCGCCTGCGCCGACGGTGGTCTCGCGGACCAACGCGCGCAACGGCTCGCTGCGGCGCATCCGCCTCATCCGGTTGACTGGGAAGGCCATGAGGTGATTGTAAGACAGCTAACAGTGATGAGGGCACAGTGGACAGTGAATTG
This sequence comes from uncultured Occallatibacter sp., assembly GCA_964468605.1. Classification (GTDB taxonomy): domain Bacteria; phylum Acidobacteriota; class Terriglobia; order Terriglobales; family Acidobacteriaceae; genus Telmatobacter. Next base: position 8,503 of record CAYYKV010000038.1, read on the forward strand.
AAGTCGATCATCGGAAACCGGAGATCGGAGCCTCCGGTTGATCAATCGCTTGTGGTCACAGCTCGTCGTAGATCATCCAGTTCCGTGCCCCGATCAGGATGATCAGGGTGGCGATGCCCAAAGCAGTGCCAAAAGGAATCCGAATGAGGCACAGGATAGCCGCGATGATGGCGACAATCCGCCCCCACTGTGTGCGCTCCAACAGACCCCAACCTGCCACGGCTGCCAAGGCGCTCCGGCCAAGCAGGAACACCCAGGCAAAGCGCAAGAGCCCCGGGAAGAACCACGTCGGCGGCATGTTGCCATGCGCAAACGGACCGAAGCCCGACAGGAACGCATGCGCAAAAGCCATTCCGACGGCGCCGAAGATCAGTGTGATTCCGGCGTAAACCAGCCACAGGATTCCGAGCACTCTGATCTTGCTGGCATAAGCGGCCAAGACAAACTCGAAGCCGGGCACCGGAGGCAATGCTGGCGCGACCGACCGGTTGCATTGCGGGCAAACAAGCTGCCCCTGCTCCAACGAACCGCCACAACCACTGCAAAACATGTTGCCTCCCCGGCTCTCGAAGGATGAATACGCAACCCCGACCTGGAATGTTCCAGCCGGTTGAAGCTCTTTCAACGGTCATCGGCGAGTTGTGTTACTTACCGCTTGCACCCAGCTTCACCCAATGCTCCTCATGACGATTGTCCTGGAGGAGATAGCCGCTGACGTGCCCATTCATATCGAATTCAAAGGTCAATTGGACGTTGTGCGCACCGGTGGGATCAACTGGGCGGAAGAAGGTGTCCGCCGATACCGCCTCCAGCCCCACGACATCGCCGCTGGTGCTTTTTTCAAACAGCTGGTCGCCCTCGCGAAAGATAGTGACGATTTCATGCCCGTCGGATTCGCGGTATTCGCCGGCCAGGCTGTCGAGCTGCGCCACGGAAAGCATGACGGTGGGCGGACGCAGTGGAATCACAAGAAGCTCGGCCAGGACCTCAGGGTCCTGGGGAAGGTGGTGGGCCAGCAGCCATCGCGGCAGATCCGGCTCATCGTAAGCGCGGGTCCAGCAATCATGCTTGAGCCCCTGGTAGATCCAAAGGCGAATGTCGCCGCCGGCGGATCGAAAGGCGTCGTACATCAGTTCGCTTTGTCGCGGCGCCACAGTGGTGTCGAGGCTGCCGTGGAAGAGCCAGACCGGTGTGTGGCCCACGGCTCGAGCGTACTCAGCCGGAAGGGTCGAGGCTTCCTGCCAGCGGTCCGGTTCGTAGCTCCAGAACACTCCTCCCGCAGCAATTGCGATCGCGGCCCAACGATGGGGATGAAGGCGCGCCAGTTCCCAGGCGCCGTACCCGCCCATGGAAAGCCCGGTGAGATAGGTTCGCGAAGGATCGCCGTGAAATTCTTTGGTCTCCTGATCGAGCGCGCCCATTGCCAGGTCGAGCATGGCTGGATCGGTCCAATGCGCGGACTCGGGGCACTGTGGCATCACGATCACGAATGGCCAGCGGTCGGGGTGGTTGCGCACCGCCTCGGCAACTCCGATCTGTGTCTGCCACATGCCTTCGGAGCCGCGTTCGCCCCGGCCATGGAGGAAAAGGATGATGGGCCAGTGCTTGCCGTCGTCGCGCCGCCACTCTTCAGGCAGGTAAACCTGAAAGCGATACGTTGTCCCGTTCTGTACGATGCGCCGGTTCAGGAACCCCGTATCCTGCGGACGTTGCGGGCTGGGTGAATTGGACTCGACTGCTGTTGCAGCGGCAACTGCAGGCCAGGTTCCGCATGCCAGCGCCAGGCAGGCCGCGAAGATGCAAGATAGACGGGACATCGTGACATTCATCATAGTGATTCCCAGCCGGATCGTTGGAAGTTTTTGATTGCACCCACAAACCGCGAAAATTCAGCCGTTTGAGGGCTGGTTCGATCGTCAAAAGCGTTCCGGCACGCCCTCTTTCGCCTCTGGTGCAAAGTTCACCGATCCTTGCGTTTCTCTTACAAATTGCGTGCAACAATCGAACCTGCGATGCTGACTGAAGTCATGACGAAACTGGAAGCCGGAGAGACACTGGACCACTACCGTCTGGACGCAGAGGTTGCGCGTAGCGGAATGTCCACCCTTTACCGGGCCACCGATCTGCGCACCGGCCGGCAGGTCGCTGTCAAGGTTCCGCATCCGGAGATGGAAGCCGACCCTGTTCTGCTCGAACGATTCCGGCGCGAGGAGGAGATCGGCCAGGAAATTGACCATCCTGGCGTTGTAAAGACTTTCGACGGCGAAGCGCGAAGCCGCCGTTACATGGTTATCGAGTGGGTGGAAGGCCGCCTGTTGCGGGCGATTCTGAACGAGGAAGGGAAGCTGCCCGTCGACCGCGCCGTGGCCCTCACGGTGGCCATGTGCGACGCTCTCGACAACCTGCACAAGCACGGCGTGGTGCATCGCGATCTGAAACCGGAGAACATCATGGTGTGCGAGGGCGACCGCATCAAGATCATCGATTTCGGCATCGCCCTGAAGGAAGATGCTCGCCGCATTACGCAAGTCGGGCTTACCCCGGCGCTGGGTACGCCCGACTACATTTCTCCCGAGCAGGTAAAGGGCCACCACGGCGATCAGCGAAGCGACGTTTACGCGCTGGGCGCTATGCTCTACGAAATGCTAACTGGCCAACCGCCGTTCACGGGACCGAGCCCTTTGGCGGTGATGAACGAGCGACTTGTCGCCGATCCTGCGCCAGTGCGCGAGTTGAACCCGGAGATCCCGCCTGAAGTCGAAGAGATTCTTTTCCGCGCGCTAGCGCGTGATCCCCGCCGCCGCTATTCCACGGCTGCTGAGATGGCCTGGGAGCTGGAGCACCAGGAGCTTGTGGGAGTCGAGAGCGGCTTCAGTCGGCCCGTCATGTTGGGGCGATTTGTGATCAACCGCCGTAAGTTGGCGCTTTACGCGGCTCTGGCTGTTGTGCCGTTGGCATTGTTCGTTGTGATGTTGCTGCTGTCTCGGCGCTAGTTCTGTGTCTCACGCAGGCAGTTGCTTGAGCAGCGCATTCGCGCGGCGAAACCAGGGGCGTTCGCGTCGGCGCAGGTAGCCGGGCATTGTCGGTCGCTTATCCAGGACTTTTTGCGCCCACTCTCGCGCCTCGACATTGCGTCTCTGCGACGCCAGAAAATCGGCGTAGTTCAGATATGTCTCCGACAATGTCGACCGCTCCACTGCCAGGCGAAAGCACGCTTCCGCTTTTTCCTTTTCTCCCGTCTGCGCGTAGGCATGCGCAAGCAATCCTACCGCGCGATAGAAATCGTGGCCGGGATCGTGCCGCACGGCCAATTCCAGGTCGGGCAACGCGGTTGATGCTTCGCCCAGCAGAACCGCGCACACGCCGCGGTGGTAAAAGCAATCCGGCGTATCGGAACGGGCGGCAATCGCTTTGTTGAATGCGTCCCGGGCCAACTGCAGCTTACCCTCATCCATGTAAAGATCGCCCAGCTCTTCCCAGTTTCCCGGGGATGGATTGTCGTGAATCTCAACGAGAAGTTGGGAGATGCGCTTACGACGAGGGAAGGTCTTGAAGGATTGCCGCAAAAGGCCCAGATCGGGCAGCGCCTCAACACACAGATAGATCAGCGCGCCCGGTGGGCCTAGGAACAGGATGATGAAGATCCAATAGGTATCGGGCCGGCGGCGGATGAAGTGGACGATGGCCGCCGCCTGAAGCAGCAGGCCCCACGGGTAAAACAGCGAACCAAAGAACCCCATGCGCATTCCATCCTAATGCGAGTTTACGGAGCCGCGAGTGAATTCGAGCTCAGCGGTATGACTCGTCGCGATGAATGACAAACTCGGGATAAGCTCCGCCGCCGAGCTCGTGCAAATCCATCCCCATGCGCTCGCCGTCCGGGTCCACGCGGAAAGGGACGAGACGGTTGAGCAGTGAAAGAAGCAGATAGATGAGCGGGAAAACGAAGCCGAGCAGCGCGGCGATGCCGACGAGTTGGGCAAGCAACTGGCCCGATTGCGGGGCAAAAACGCCCGCTGCGATTAATCCCCACAGCCCCGCCACACCATGGACGGTAATAGCGCCGGTGGGATCGTCGATCGAGAGCGCGAGTTCGAGCACCTCTACCAACAGCGGGGTGATGATGCCGGCCACGGCTCCGACAAAAAGGGATTCCACCGGATAAGCGAAGGCCGCGCATGCGCTGGAGGCGACAAGACCGGCGAGCCATCCATTGGCGCAGAGGCTGGCATCGGGTTTGCCAAAGCGGAATCGCGTGACGGAAAAAGTCGCGGCCAACGCGGCCGAGGCAGAGAGCAGCGTGTTGATCGCCGTGCCCGGTATCGCGCTGAGCGGAGCGTGCAACCAAAGGATCGCGCCGGCTGCGTTCCAAGCCAGCCAGCCCACCAGCGCGAGCAGGCACCCGAAGAGCACATAGGTGGCGTCATGGCCCGGCATGGCGGTGGAGAGGCCCTCTTTAGGGAATTTCCCGCGGCGTGGACCGGCAATCCAGACGACACACAGTGCGGTCAGGCCGCCGATCACGTGCACTGTGGCCGCGCCACCGCCGTCAACGAAGCCAGCGCCCAGCGAGAAATTCACGCCCAGCGACGCCAGCCATCCACCGGCCCAGATCCAATGCGCCGTAAGAGGAAAAATAATCGCCGCCAGAACCGCCGCGGTTGCGCAACCAGCCGACAGCCTCCAGCGATCCGCCCCCGAGCCCCAGGGAAGCAGCACAGTCATGGCGACAGCCAAGAATTCAAACAAGACCGCGAGCTGGGCCTGCGGCGCAGCCCCGCCAAGGCCGTGGAGAAGAAACGGTCCAAGCCCGAGCACGCTCCAGGGCTTGCCGGCGGCATGCAGAACGACTTCTTTCGATCCCAGAGACCCCGCAAAAGACGCCCCGATGAAGGCGAACACAATGACGGCAACTGCAATCAGGGCCAAATTGCCGAGCATCGCCTGTGCCGCCGAGCGCGACCGGCCCAGACCGGTATTGATAAGCGCTACCCCGGCAATCGCCATCGGCGCAAGCAACAAAAGTCCGAGCGTAAGCACGAACGCAGCGTCGCTCATTGCAGGAGCCGTCGCTGGAATCACCAGAGGGATCGAGTTCATGGGTGGCTCGCCCCGCGTGGCAGCATGTGGCCGCGAACCGCGACGACCAGGCCCATGCCCTCGACTGCCAAACCGCACAGCACAAACGCTGCACGCCGTCCCGGGTCGGGAAACAGGGCCAGCGCGGCGAGGGCGAGAAAGAATCCAGCGGGCATCACCAGCAATCCGGCGTACTTCATATGCACTTTCCTTTGCGTTCGTTGACGGGCCGTGTGCGGGTGGTCATCCGGCAGCAACCGATGGAACTGTCTCCACGGAGCCGGGCCGATGAGTCCCGCGTGTTGAGATCTTGTTGAGAGCGGTTGTTACGTCCTTATGAATTCTAAACGATCCAATTGTTAGCATCGGCTCACGCGGTCACGTGGGCCGCCGCGAGACGCCTTCACTGTCTCGCTTTGGAAGGCGGGCGATCACCACTTATGTTCACGCGTCTTGGCCGAAGCAAAAGACTGATTCCCGCCATCCTCGGTGCCATCACTCTGGCTGGCGTAGCTGCCTTATTGTCCTGGGACGCTTTCCCGAATTTCTTCCCAGCGGGAAGCCATGAGGCGCTCGCGGCTTTTTCACTGGCCACGATCGCGCTTGCATACCTCGTGTACCAGATTGCGCATCGGCCGGCGGCAATGGATCTTCTGAAGGCAATCATGCTGGCGGTTGCCTTTCTTTTCTGGGCGGCCAATCAGTTTTGGCCGGGCCTTCCCAAGGCGACACTCTTCAACGACATTGCGATTGCTCTGTTTGTCCTCGACGTGTTTCTCGTGATTATCGGCTGGCCAAAGGCATCGCCGGATAGCGCCTTCGGCGAAACCTGTTCAGGGTCGTGTGCCCAATGTTCCGCGGCGCCGTGCAGAGAAGAGGAATGTTGCGCGGGGCGCGCGAATTAAGCGAACTTGCCAGGAATCGGTTCTGGCGTGATATTTTTGCGTTGGCAATCCCAACTTCTGGTACGCAAGGCGCCAGGAGAAGGATGGTAGTTTCCCTGCAAGCGCGCTTGTCACAAACGATTTTCTTTTCAAGAGATTGCAAATCGGTTTCCCACAAAGTTTTTTGCAATTTTTGCGCGCCGGGTGTGGTGGATTTTCGCTGCAGGCTGCTATATTGAAATTTCGGGTGTCCCACCCGCTCCCTGAAGTTTTATCGTTGAGCAATTCTTGTACATAACCTATGTGACCGCCAGCACATGCGGCGCATGACAACGTAAGTCAAATCGGGATTCGTTCATGGCGCAAATCTTCGACCGCAGCTCCAACGCACTGGCTCGGATGAGCCTGGTGCTGACGGGGTTGATTGTCATCGCCCTGGGAGTCACGCTGGATCAGTTGCAGCGCTCGCCGTGGGTCACGCGGCAGGGCCAGCGCGCGGATCAGCCGGTCCCCTTCAGCCACAAGCATCACGTCCAGGGGCTCGGATTGCAGTGCCAGTACTGTCACACCACGGTTGAGAAATCGAGCTACGCCGGCATTCCTCCCACGCGCACCTGCATGAACTGCCACGCGCAGATCTGGACCAACGCGCAATTGCTTGAGCCGGTTCGGCAAAGCTGGTACACAGGCCAGTCGATTCCCTGGATCAAGATTCACGACCTTCCCGACTTCGTTTACTTCAGCCATGAGATTCATGTGAACAAAGGTATTGGCTGCGAGAGCTGTCACGGCCGCGTGGACGAAATGCCGCTGATGTACGCGCAGAACACGCTGCAGATGGAGTGGTGCCTGGACTGCCATCGCAACCCGGCCAAGAACCTGCGGCCGACAAGCGCGATCTACAACATGGACTGGCAAGCGCCGGCCGACGACCACCCGGTTTGGTGCGCGGCGGCCGACAACAAGCCGGGAGTGCCCACGGCGCAGAGCGTGAGCTGTACAAGGAGCGATCCGAGCAGCGCCGGGCCGGAAGTGGCCTCTTTGCGGTTGCCGACGCTGAGTGAGAAGAGCCTGGCGGGAGATGTCGCCGTTGCGTCGATACCGGTGGCGTCGCCAACCTATCGGAAGTTCACCAGCCAGGAAGATCTGGGCCTCTTCCTGGCCGATCACTACAAAATTCGCACGCCGAAAGACCTGACCAGTTGCGAGGTGTGCCACCGATGAGCGCAAAGAGGAAGAACTCGCCGGCGGTGGAGAAGCTGACGGGCAAAGCCGTGAGTGAGGCGAAGCAGCCCGTGAATGCCGTGCCGATGACGCTTGAAGCGGTTCGCCGCGAGCTGAAGGGGGCGAAGGGCAAGAAGTATTGGCGTTCGCTGGACGAGCTGGCCAACACGGCCGAGTTTCAGGCCGCGGTGGAGCGCGAGTTTCCTTCGGCGGCGCAGGAGTGGGTCGATCCGGTTTCCAGGCGCGGCTTCCTTAAATTGATGGGTGCGTCTTTGGCGTTGGCCGGACTCGCCGGTTGCACCAAGCAGCCCGACGAGCCGATTTATCCCTACATCAAAGCGCCTGAGGATTTGATTCTCGGCAAGCCGATGTACTTTGCAACGGCGCACCCGTTTTCGACTGGCGCGGTGCCGCTGCTGGTCAAGAGTGATGAATTCAGGCCGATCAAGATCGATGGCAACCCCGAGCACGCATACAACCAGGGCGGCTCCGATCCGTATTCGCAGGGCACGCTTCTCGATCTCTACGATCCCGACCGCTCGCAGCACGTTACATATCGCGGCGAGGGCCGCGAGTGGGCGGAGTTTGCCGAGGCGCTGCGAGACAAAGTGACTTCGACCAAAGACGGAACCGGCATCTACTTTCTGAGCGCGGCCATTACCTCGCCCACGCTGACGCGGCAGTGGAAGGAAGTCCAAGCTGCGTGGCCCAAAGTAAAGCTGGTTCAGTACGATTCCGCGTTAGCTGGAACGTTTCTCGCGAGCGGGATCAACGTTCAGTACGACCTGAGCGGCGCCAATGTGATTGTTTCCCTGGACGCGGATTTTCTTTCGGGCGCGAGCTATCCGGGCTTCCACAGGCTGGTGCGCGACTACGCCGCACGCCGCAAGCAGCCCGAGAACGGAATGAATCGGCTCTACGCGGTGGAGAGCACGACCACTACCACCGGCATGAAGGCCGAGCACAGGCTGGGCCTGCGCGCCAGCGAGGTTCCGGCGTTCGCCGCGGCATTGGCGCAAGCGGTCGGCGTCGCCGGTTTTAGCGCTCCCAGCTACGCCTGGACCGACGAGCAGCAGAAGTTTCTTGCCGCATTAGCGAGTGACCTGAAGGCCAACGCCGGCAAAAGCGCTGTGCTTCCCGGGCTGTACCAGGATCAATCAGTTGCTGCGCTGGCGCTGGCCATCAACATGACGCTGGGCAATATCGGCAAGACCGTTTCTGTTTCTTCCGAGCCGGCAATTCCGATGCCCAGCGATCAACTTGGCGACCTCAAGGCTCTCGTCGCTGACCTGAACGAGGGCAAAGTGGATTGGCTGGTGATTCTGAACGCCAATCCCGTCTACGACGCTCCCGCCGATCTCAACTTCGCCGATGCATTCAACAAAGCCAACATAGTGGCGCATCTTGGCTCGCACTACAACGAGACGGGGCAGATTTCGCATTGGCATATCCCCTCTGCGCACTATCTTGAATCCTGGTCCGACGCGCGAGCTTACGATGGTACGGTTTCCATTGTTCAGCCGATGATTGATCCTCTGTATGGCGGGCACACAGCGCACCACGTCTTTCAGGCGCTGCTCAACGATCCGATGGTGAGCCCCTATGATGCAGTGCGTGAGACGTGGAAGACGACGATCAAGGGCGACTTCGAGACTGGCTGGCGCAAGGCGCTGCACGATGGCTGGATCGCGGACACGGCGTACGCAATGGGTGCGGGAGCTGGTGGTGCTAAAAGCGGGATCAATGTTCCCGCTCCCACGCCGAAGGATTCGATCGAGATCATTTTCCGGCCCGACCCGAACATCTACGACGGCCGCTGGAATAATGTGGGCTGGCTGCAGGAGCTGCCCAAGCCAGTTACGAATCTGAGCTGGGACAATGCAGCGATCGTTTCCGGCCCCACGTTGACCAGGTTGGGCCTGGAAGAAGACGACATCGTCGAGCTTTGCGTGGGCAATGGCAAGGTCAAGGCGCCGGTGATCGTGGCTCCAGGCCATCCCGACAACTCGGTCACCGTCTATTTCGGCTACGGTCGCGAGGCCTCTGGACGAGTGGGATCGGGCCAGGGTTTCAACGCCTTTCTCATTCGCAATACCTGGGCCCCACTCTACGCAATCGGATCGATTCGCAAGCTCGACGGCAAGTGGGGCATCGCGATCACCAAGAGCCACTTCCAGGATCAGCGGGGTGCAACTTTCGGCCAGCAGGGTCATGGCGACAACTCGCTCGAGGCCGACGAGGCGCTGGGCGAGCGCGGCATCATCCGCTACGCCACCCTCGACGAGTTCAAGGCCAATCCGAATTTCGCACACGAGGGTGGGAATCACGAAACGCCGACGCGAGATACCTCGCTCTTTCCCAACTGGGAATACAACGAGGCCAACGCCTGGGCGATGTCCATCGACATGAACAGTTGCACAGGCTGCAATGCGTGTATCGTGAGCTGTTATGCCGAAAACAACATCGCTGTGGTAGGCAAGCAGCAGGTGCGCATCGGCCGCAACATGCAGTGGCTGCGCATTGACACCTACTTCGAAGGCGACCTTTCCGCTCCGCGCGCGCACTTCCAGCCCATGAACTGCCAGCACTGCGAGAATGCGCCGTGCGAGCAGGTCTGCCCGGTGGGGGCCACTGTTCACTCGCCAGAAGGCCTGAACATGATGATCTACAACCGCTGCGTGGGCACGCGCTACTGCTCGAACAACTGCCCCTACAAGGTGCGGAGGTTCAACTTCCTCCTCTACTCCGACTACGAGACCGAGAGCTTGAAGCTCATGCGCAATCCCGACGTCAGCGTGCGCTCGCGCGGAGTGATGGAGAAGTGCACTTACTGCGTGCAGCGCATCCAGGAAGCGAAGATTCACGCCGACAAGGAGAACCGCACAATTCGCGACGGCGAGATCGTGACCGCTTGCCAGCAGGCATGCCCAGCCGAGGCGATCGTTTTCGGCAATATGAACGATCCGAATAGCCGTGTTTCGAAACTCAGGGCCCAGCAGCGCAGCTACCAGGTGATTGCCGACCAGAATGCTCGTCCGCGGACGCAATATCTGGCCGAAGTGTTGAACGTGAACCAGGAACTCGAAGCGACGCCGGCGGAATTTGCGCCGGCGAAGGGTTGAAGCGGCCATGGCAACTAAGGAAGTAAAACCCAACGATCCGATGATCGATCCGGCAACCGGAGAATTCCGGGTTATTGGGCAGGGTCAGACTTTCCTGTCGATCACCGAGAAGATCGCGCGCATTGTGCTCACGCCGCACACGCCGATGGGCTGGTTTGGCCTCTTCACCGTGGCCGGCGGCGGCGCTACCATGCTTTTGGTTGCCCTGACCTGGCTCTTCCTGAAAGGCGTCGGTATCTGGGCGATCACGCAGCCGGTTGCATGGGGATTCGCCATCATCAACTTCGTCTGGTGGATCGGCATCGGCCACGCCGGCACGCTCATCTCCGCCATTCTGCTTTTGTTTAAGCAGGGCTGGCGTAACGCGATCAGTCGATTCGCCGAGGCCATGACCATCTTCGCTGTGTGCTGCGCCGGCCTCTTCCCGCTGATTCACGTCGGCCGTCCTTGGTTGGGTTACTGGCTCTTCCCGCTGCCGTTTACGATGACGGTGTGGCCGCAGTTCCGGTCGCCGCTGATGTGGGACGTTTTTGCGGTTTCGACCTACGCCACGATCTCGGTGGTCTTCTGGTACATCGGCATGGTTCCCGACCTGGCCACTCTGCGCGATCGCGCGCACTCGAGGATCGGTCAATACTTTTACGGGATGCTCAGCGTGGGCTGGCGCGGTTCAGTGCGCCACTGGATGCGCTACGAAACTGCCTCGCTTCTGTTGGCCGGCTTGGCTACACCTCTGGTGCTCTCAGTCCACACGGTCATCAGCTTCGATTTCGCGGTCGCCGTGCTGCCTGGCTGGCACACAACGATCTTTCCGCCCTATTTCGTTGCCGGCGCCATCTACTCGGGCTTCGCCATGGTGCTCACCTTGGCCATTCCGCTGCGCAAGTTCTATCACCTTGAGAGTCTGGTCACTGAGCGCCACATCGACAACATGGGCAAGGTGATGCTCGCGACGGGCTTCATCGTGGCTTACGGCTATGGCATGGAAGCTTTCATGGCTTGGTACTCGGCGTCGCACTGGGAAGCCTTCATGTTCTGGAACCGCGTGTTCGGCCCGATGGGCTGGTCGTACTGGGTTCTGATTACCTGCAATCTGGCAATCCCGCTCACCACACTCTGGTCGCGCAAGCTGCGCTCGTCGATTCCGTTCATGTTCTTTATTTCGATCGTTGTGAATACGGGCATGTGGTTTGAGCGCTTTGTCATCGTCGTCACCAGCCTGTACCGCGACTTTCTGCCCTCGTCGTGGGGTACGTATCGCGCCACCAAGTGGGACTACATGACGTTCGTGGGCACGCTGGGATTCTTTACGTTCCTGTTCCTGTTGTTTGTCCGCTTTCTGCCCATGATTCCGATGAACGAAATTCGCATGTTGCTGCCGGCGGCAAAAGTCAAGCCCAAGGCGGCGGAGGCCGCTGACTGATGCCCGCACGCGAAGGAACCTACGGCCTGCTGGCCGAATTTGATACGCCGAGTGACCTGGTTAGGGCCGCGCAGCAGGCGCGCCAGGACGGATGGCGGCGCATGGACTGCTATACGCCTTATCCGGTGGAAGAGGCGGCCGAGGCCA